>JAJRZR010000004.1 GCA_024275145.1 Deltaproteobacteria bacterium
TCACTTCATATATTTCCAGGTGAAGAATATCTACATATGCAACGACAGGCGGTGCTTCCCGGCCTTGACATCTCTATCGGAGAGCCCCTCATGGCCACCTGGGAGGACGCCCTGAAAATACTCAATGTGGTGTTCAAGGAGTTCCCATCCCCTGACGAAGGATGTGCTGTTCTGGCTGGCCACGGCTCTCCCAATACCTACGCTGCGCCTTCAACAGCCGTATACCTGGCCTTTGACAGGCTGCTTCGTTCCCATTTCCAGAATGTATTCTTGGGAAGCGTAGAGGGTGTACCCGACAGGAAAGAGGCCCTGGACAGGGCGAAGGCATATCCAGGCCGCCACGTTCGATTCATTCCACTGATGCTCGTTGCAGGAGATCACGTGATGAATGACATCATGGGCGACAAACCAGGAGGTGATGGTGAACTGTCATGGGCACTCGAGCTCAAAAAGGCAGGCAAGTTTGTGGACTGTCCGACTGTCAAGGTAAGGGGAAAAACATATTTCAAAGGACTTGGTTTCTATGATGTTACCTCTGAGATCTTCATAGAGCATATCCATCAGGCATTAAGGGATTTTATGTAGGCCCCTCCGGGCACCCTACCCTTTTTCCCTGCACGGGTCTTCGTTTCGAATGGGTTCATGCGGCCCGTGTGCATTACGGATCGGATCTAACGCTAGAGAACTTCTGAATAGGGGGCATAAAAATTGGGTGTTACTATTGACAAATAATGGCTATTAGTTTTTATTCGCAATAAGGGCCTGTGGAAAACGACTGCTTTGCCCGGCAAGATTAAAGATTTCCCACAGGCTCTGCAGGAATTTCTTGAAAGATGACCATGCCTTTTCAAGGCCGGGGTACCTGAAGACTTCATGCCTGTATGACCAGTATTCTGGCAGTCCCCAATGCAGGGTGTATTTTGGTCAGTACTTTCGGGGGTTCCAAAAAATTTAAAGGGAGGTATCTAGATGAAGGGGGTAAAATCAGGGGTGTTTATTGCGTTACTAGCAGGGGTCCTATCCCTTGTATCGATGCCGGTGCTTGCGTCTGATCCTTCGGGACTTGAGGCAACCGTACAGGAATTGATCAAACAAAACCGGGAGCTTACTCAAAGACTTCAACAAGTAGAGCAGGAACTCCAGAGGCTCAAAGGCCAGGAAGTTTCATCCACTGTCCACGCTGCCGGCGAAAAAAAAGAGACAGGCTTCCTTTCTGGTCTTGACAGCCACGTGGAGATAGGCGGACTGCTTGAGTTTGGTGGGGCCTATCAAAACGTGTCAGTAAGGGATGGAAGGGACTACGATGACAGTGATCTTGCAATGACCACGGTAGAGCTGGACCTTGGTGTCGAATTCAATGAATGGGTAAGCGCTGACGCATGCTTCCTCTATGAGGATCCTACATTTGAAAACAACGAAACCAGTATCGATCTGGATTCCGCGGTGATAAACATAGGCAACACGGAAAAGATCCCTTTCAGGCTTGCCATGGGCAAGATGTATGTTCCCTTTGGTGCCTTGCTCACACACTTTCCAGATGATCCGTTGATCGATGCCCCTGTCACCTTGAAGCTCGGGGAGACAAACGAAAAGGCGTTGCTCGTTGGATATGACAATCGGGGGCTGTCCCTGTCAGCGTATGTCTACAATGGAGACGTTAATGAAGAGGGAGAGACAAACAACCGGCTTGAAAACTATGGCCTTGATGCCCATATATCCTACGGAATTGATCTGTCCTCTGCATCGCTATACGAAAAGGGAGAGAAATACAAACACAACCCGGAAAACTGCATCGACTTCCTGCTTGGTGTCTCCTATATCTCGAATCTGGCCGATTCCGACACGATCGCCGAGGTGGTTGACGATGAGGTAGAGGACTATGTCGGCGGTTTCGATGCCTACTTCCACGCCGAACACTGCGGACTGTTCCTCGATGCCGAATACATGACTGCCACGGATTCCTTCGCCAGGGATGAATTGTTGCCAGGTCAAAAGGATGCCCAGCCTGCGGTATGGAACTTTGAGGCAGGATTCAATTACAACTGGTGGAGGAACCTGGAGGTAGCCTTCAAATATGCAGGCTCAGAGGATGCCGAAGGGCTTGGCATCCCAGAAGATCGCTACGGTATCAATTTCAACCAGGACCTGTTTGAAAATGTCGTCCTTTCCCTGGGATATCTACATGACGAGTATGCCCAAAAGGATGTTGACAACAGGGACGACAGGGACCTTGTATTTGGCCAGGTTGCCATAGAATTTTAGGCGATCACGGGGATCGAGAATAAACTAAACAAAGGCCCTTCTCTAAGGGCCTTTTGTCTTGCAGGGCGCCAACGCCCTGATAGAGATATCACGAATTGGAAGATCTAGTAGTTGTCCTCATTGTTGTTCTGTGCGTCCTGTATGTCATAAGGGGACTTATAAAACAATTTACTGGCCGAAAGGGCTGCGATGGATGCAGTTGCAAGGAGAATTCGTGCCCTAACAGCCCTGGTCACCACTTCAACAGGGATGAAAACAAGAAGTCGGACAGCCGTTCATAGCCTTGGCAAGGTGCGACTCACATGCTGTTGATCCATTCTACCAGGGTCTTGATTCCAAACCCCTTGGCCCCTTTTCCCAGATGACCAAGGGGCTCCTCCTTGATCGCAGGGCCTGCCATATCCAGATGTATCCAGCCTATGTCATCCCTTACAAACCCCCTGAGAAAGAGGGCAGCGGTTATTGCACCTCCCCATTTTCCACCAATATTTTTGCAATCCGCGACCGTAGCCTTAAGTTGCTCCATGTACGGCATATGAAGTGGCAGTGGCCAGAATGCTTCACCGGTCTGCCTGCCAAGCTCTACAATTCTATGAACAAGGGCCTCGTCAGTGCCAAAAATGCCGGCGATATCCTCTCCAAGGGCCGTGACACAGGCCCCTGTAAGCGTTGCAGCATCGATTATCCAGTCCGGATTACGTTCGCTTGCCAGGCTAAGGGCATCGGCCAATATGAGCCGCCCTTCGGCATCGGTATTGTCTACCTGTACCGTCTTGCCTGAACGCATCTTGAGGATATCGCCTACATGGTAGGCGTTTTTTGATATATCGTTTTCCGCCAGGGGGGCGAAAAGGGTCAATCTGACAGGAAGCCTGAGTTCAGCCACTGCGCAGGCAACCCCGAATGCCGTGGCTGCCCCGGCCATATCATATTTCATCTCAACCTGGGACTGTGGCCGCTTCAAACAATAGCCGCCGGTATCGAAGGTGATTCCCTTGCCTACCAGGGCCAGGTGTGCAGATGCCTTCTTGGGCCTATATTCACCTATCACAAGTCTTGGCTGGCAATGGGCCCCCTTCCCTACTGCCAGCAGACCACCGCAACCTTCCTTTTCAAGCCTCTTTTCGTCCCATATGGTTATCTTGAGACCTGCCTTTCTCCCTTCGGACTGAAACAGTCTAGCTAGGGAAACCGGTTCAATGGTATTTGGCGGCTCGTTAAGGATATCCCTTGCAAAATTTACCCATTTGAACACAATTCCTTTCGCATCAAGGATCTCTTTCCAATCCTGTCCTGGTTCTTCCGGAAGCGCGATCTCCACATCTGGCAGGCCAATTCTTTCAGAAAGGTATTTGTTGAACCTGTAGCCTCCCAAAATTGCCCCTTCCTGGGCAGCACCCACCAAGGTTGGACGGTTTTCATTCAGCATGATGATTATACGATGCATTCCATCACCCTCGCCTTCTGCGATCGCGTGGGATACCGCTTCCCTGAGTGCCTGTTCGCTTCCTGTGTATTTCTTGTCCAGCCGTACCGACTTGGCTATTACCCTCTGTTCATTTATGAATCCGGCAAATACCGTGATGGATTTACCTTGTTCATTTGAGGCCTGCACGTTTCCAAACAGGGAAACAGCCTCCTCATATGGGAAAAGGGGATCGGTTTCATTGGCAAAAGGCAGAAGTACCAAATCACCCTCACGGGGTTCATAGCCATCCACGATTGCAAGATCAGGCGTAGGCATTGGCAATACCTCTCAATTCAAGTTATTTTGTTCAAGACCTTATGTGGCCCGTACCTTTGTTAGATGCCACCTCCCAAGGGCATGAAGCACTAACTCGCCCTTGAGCCGTGTTTTTTACAATAAATCCGGTCATAAAAGGCTTTTAACACCATTTTATCATAACAATAAAACAAACGGGCCGACATTAAAATAGTATTCAGGAATCTCAACATGATTTTCATCACCACTGCAATGGCCTGTGAGGCCAAGTCATTGACGAGGCCTCTTGGCCTCAAGAAGCTCAAAGAATTCAGGGAATTTCCTGTGTACGAAGGAGGTGACTTCAGCCTGGTAATATCTGGTATTGGTAAAACCGCCTGTGCAACGGCAACCGCGTTTCTGCTTACAAGGTTTGAGGCAAACTCGTCCGATCTATTTATAAACCTTGGCCTTTGCGGCACCAAATCCCCACATCTTGCCACGGGCCAAGTCGTTATCGCCAACAAGATAACAGACCATGACTCTGGCAGGTGCTTCATCCCTGACATGATGTGGAGACATCCCTTCCAGGAGGTCTCTATAGAAACCTTCTCTAGATGTGTAGAAGACGGTTGGGGTGGGACAAGGATCTCAGCGACATGTGTAGATATGGAGGCATCAGGGGCCTTTGAAGCGGCAAACTTTTTCCTCTCCCCCCATCAAATTTCCATTGTCAAAATAGTATACGATCACCTTAGCCCTGGCAAAAACGACCAAGCCTTCGTAACGGATTTTCTCACAATGCCTTGTGCAAGGATCTCGACATGGCTCAGGGAATTGCCATCAGGATTGCTCAAGGAGCAGGAACCGCTTACAAACCAGGATCATGAGCTTCTCAGGCATGTAGCCCGTGAAATGAGGCTTACAGACACGATGTCCCATAAACTCAGGCAACTTGCGGTATATTGCAAGCTCTCTGGACAGGAACTAACGGGCCTCCTTAACGGTTACAGTAGACTCTCCTGCAGGACCAAAAAGGAGGGCAAGATGGCCTTTGAAAGACTCAAAAAAGAGATACTCTTGAAATGTTGACCAAACGATTTTCGCACATCTACCTGGAGGATGATGTCCGAAACACCGAAACCGCAAGGAGGATATGCGCCAAATTTCCAGGTGCCCAACAAATCAGGATAAGACATTATAAGGATGTATTTTGTAGAAAAAGACAGGATTTTTGCCTTCAGAAGCTTGCTCCAAAGCTTATTATCGCAAAAAAACGCCCTCCACTTGTCTATCCTGGTTCGACCAATTGTGATTCCTTTGAAAGCAATCATTTTTATTACACCTCTTCCATGATGAATTGCCTCTATGATTGTGAATATTGTTATCTTAAGGGTATGTATCCCTCTGCAAATCTAGTGGTTTTTGTAAATCATGAAGAAATATTCGAAGAAATAGACAGGAAACTCGAGTCTCATCCAGTGTATCTGTGTGTATCCTATGATACCGACCTGCTTTCGTTTGAAGCAATAACAGGCTTTGTGGATTTATGGATAGCGTTTTGTGAAGACCGTCCAGACCTACTCCTGGAAATCAGGACCAAGGCCGCCTTCATCAGGCCCTTTCTGACCAGGCCACCTCTTGAAAACGTAATCATTGCATGGAGCCTTTCACCAGAATATGTGATCAGAAACCACGAAAGAGGTACCCCCGGCCTGGCAGCAAGGCTAAAAAGCATAAAAAGGGTAATGGAGCTCGGTTGGCCGGTAAGGATATGCATTGATCCTGTTCTTTTTATAGATAATTGGGACAGGATCTATCAGGAGTTTCTGGATGAGGTATTCTTGAATCTGGCAGGAGATCAATTGGCATCAGTCAGCATCGGGGCCTTTCGTATATCAAAGGGGTATCTGAAAAGGGCAAGGCGGAGGTATCCTTGTTCCAGGATCCTGCACTATCCCTTCGAATTGAACCGGAACGGCGTCTACTGCTATCCACCATTCCTTGAGGACAAGATACTTGGAGATCTTGCCCAGCGGGTTGCCAGATTCGTTCCCACGGAGAAGATAAGGCTTTTCACATCTTCTACTCCCTGATCGCCTGCCGTCTGTTTTGTATGTACGCATTCCGAACGGCAACATAGGGATCAAAGGCCGACTCCTTGAGTGCCTCGTAATCCCCAAGGGTCAGGGATGTCTTGTTTACTATCTCAAAGCCCCTTAGCCCAAACGAAAGCCCAAGGGGTTTTACGTATGAATCCGGCTGCAAGGCGTAATCTCCCAGGAACCCAAAGGAGTCACGCACAGTAGAGGGACCCAACAGGGGCCACACTATATAGAATCCGTCTCCAAGGCCCCATGTTGCAAGTGTCTGGCCGGTATCCTCCGACGGGGGATTTAGCCATGCATAGTCCTTTGATGGGGTCATGAAGCCCAGTAATCCAACGCTAGTATTTACGACGAAACGGCAGGTTTCCTTGCCAGCCCTCTTGAATTTTCCCTGAAGCAGGTCATTTACAAGGCGTACCGGGTAGACGATATTATAAAAAAAGTTCCTGATTCCTGTTCGTATTTTTTTAGGGGTTACAAACCGATAGCCCCTTGCTACCGGCTTGAGGACATCAAAATACAGCCGGTCGTTGAAGGTGAACATAGCACGGTTGAAGCCTTCGAGTGGATCCTTTACCAGGCTTTCCTCATCGTCACCATAGTCGTCGTAATCCTCGTCATAATCATAGTTCTCATCGCCATGCCGATCCTGACCAACGGAAACCGAGGATACCGACGTGTTGACCTGCATGGCCGCCCCCTTATCATCTGCTGCCATGGACATCTCATGCCCTGAAAGGAAAATATACAGTAGTAAACCAGCGGTCATGCCCACAAAGAAGGAGATTTTTCTTGTTGGTTTCAATTCGACCATCTGACTATCCTCAATCCCTATTATGGCTTAGCAGTGGAGGGTTCTTCCTTTTCAGGCTGATTAACCTTGTTTCGCATCTCTTCCAATACCTGTTCAGGGGATTTCTTCCTGAGCAGCTCATTGAATTGGCTCCTGTAATTCTTCACAAGGCTGACCCCATCTATGACTACATCATATCCTACCCACCTACCCTTCTTTCGTATCAATCGGTAATAGATGGGTACCTCCTGGCCGTTGTAGAGCACCTTCGTGCGTATCTCTACCTTGTTTCTGGAAAATTTGATTTCCTTTCCAAAAATTATCCTTTCGCCTGAATAGCTTTCTACCTTTTTAAGGTAGGTTTTCTCGAGCAATTTGGCAAACAAATCACTGAACTCCTGAAACTGTTCAGGGCTGAATTGCCTGCGGTGCCTGCCCAGGACCCATTTCGAGGTCTCCTGAAAATCGAATATCTGATAGACCAGCTCACGTAGCCTGGCACGACGTCTCTCCTTGTTGCATTCTCCTTTGTATGCAGGGTTCTGAAGCACACCTATTATGCCATTTATGGCGTCCTTCACGACCTTATATGGATCATCCTGCGGAAATCCGGCATACACACTGCCTGATGAAATAAAGAGTATGGCCATAAATACAGCCAGTATCCTACATGTGGAAATGCCCTTCATTAGCTTCATTTTCATTATCCTTCCGATGCCTGGATAGCGCTCAAACATCTCCCTGTTACACTCCAAAGCAAACCTTAAATGCGCGGCCCTGACCCTTACGTCCCACAGGGCATTGAAAACACGGCGGGCGGGTGCATTTTCACGGTAAAATCAATGGCTACACCTTACCATGGACAAATTGCCTTATGAGGTCTTCTATATCCAGGGTGGATTCGGTATCCGTGATCGTATCCCCTGGTTTCAGGATCTCTTCTGACCCACCGGGTGTTATCGATATATATTTGTCACCAATAAGGCCGCTGGTTTTGACCGATGCAATGGCGTCTTCCTGAACCGGGATATCTTTCTTTATCTTGAGTGAGACCACTGCCATTTCGGAATTGACATCAAGTCTTATGTCACCGACTCTCCCCACTTCCACCCCTGCAATCTCAACACTGCTGTCAGGTTTGAGCCCGCTCACATTATCAAACTTGGCATATATCACGTAGAAATTACCACCTATTATCTCCATCTTACCCAGCTTGACGGTAAGATACACCACACACAAGAGGCCAATAAAGACAAACACGCCTACTGCCGTTTCCATGGTATATTTTTTCATGATTTACTAACCCGCATTCCCGCAGTGCATTCTAGGTGAGCGATTGTTTTCAGGTTTGATCTTGCCTGTTCGATCAGGGATTCCAGGGTCGCCTCGCTGTTCGCCTGGACTATCCCGGCCTTTATATAAAATTCCGGGCAAATCCTGGGATACGTCTTTGCCTGGAACGTCTCCGCATCCTTCATCCTTTCGGCCAGATCCTTCAGGAAGTGCCGGGCCCCGGAAAGATCGGTATGGGGCAGAACCGTGAGGATCTCGTTCTGGCTGAACCTTGCAGACATGCCAGTAGTGCCAAGATGCCCCTTGAGTAAGTTGCCGAGACACTGGACAATTCTCTGGGCCGCTATGAACCCCACCTTTTCCCTTATGAGTTCAAGATCATCTATTACGAACAGGACAACGGAAAAGGTCTTCTGAAACCTGCCTATCCTGGAAAGCTCCTGCCTTATCTTCTGTTCCAGGTCAGGCCTGGTAAGCAACCCGGTGAGTTCATCTGCCAGGCTTTCCTGTCCTCTTATAAACTGTTGAACCAAAGGGTCATTAGACTGTTCCAGTTCCACCGGGGTGCCTTGAAAGGGGATACGCTTATCCTCGATGATGGCAACTCGGTTCGAGATGAGGAAAACGTCAGGGATATCGTGACTCACCATCACGGCAGTGAATCCTATTTCCCTCTGGTGATGGGCTATCATACTGAGCACCGTGTTCTTGCGAAGGGGGTCCAGGCCGGTCGTAGGTTCGTCGAAAAGGATGATGCTGGGATCCGTGACCAGTGCCCTGGCCAGCGCCACCCTCTTTTGCATTCCACCCGAGATCTGGGATGGAAATTTGTCGGTAACCTCGGAAAGCTCGAATTGTTCGATCCGTGCCATGACCTTTTCATGGATCTCCCTTGCAGGCATCCGGGTACGCTCCCTCAAAGGCAATGCCACGTTATCGAAAACGGTCATGGAATCGAAGAGCGCGTTCTGTTGAAACATGTAACTGACCCTGCGTTTTAGTTGCTTCCATTCGGCCTTGGACATTGATCTTAGCGGTCTGCCCTCGAACAGAATCTCTCCTGCATCCGGTTTCAGGAGGCCAATTATGTGTTTCAGGAGCACGCTTTTCCCAGCCCCGCTCTTACCAATGATAGTGGTGATTTCGCCTTTGAAAATGGTAAGATCAACACCAGCCAGTATAGTGCGTTCCCCAAAACGCTTGACAACGTTTTTGAACTCTACAAAGGGACTTTTGGTCACTTGGCCCTCACAGTAACAAGGATGTCAGGACATAATCTGCCGCCAAAACCAGTACACATGAAATAACAACGGCCGAAGTGGTTGCAAGACTGACCCCCCTTGCACCGAATCCACCAGACCTCAAATGTGTAAAATATCCCTGGTAAGAACAGATCGTTGATACTATTATCGCAAAGGCCAAGGACTTCCAGTAGCCACTGGATATGTCCTGCATGACCACGCTGTCATATATACGGTTGAAATATATACCGGAGTTTATCTTTAAAAGCAGGCAACCCGTCAGGTAACCTCCAAAGATACCTATAACGTCAAACAACGATGTAAGGAGTGGAAAGCTTATTATTGAGGCCCCTATCCTTGGACTGACCAGAAAACGAATTGGATCGATATCCATGGTGTCGAGGGCATCAATCTGTTCCGATATGCGCATGATGCCAATCTCGGCAGCCATTGACGAACCAGCCCGGCCTATAACCATGAGCGCAGTGAGGACCGGTCCAAGTTCCCTGAGGAGCGACAGCGCAACCGCTGCGCCCAGCATGCCTTCCGAACCAAATTTTACCAACGTATAATAGCCTTGAAGGCCCAAGACCATCCCTGTGAAAAGACCCACCAGCGAAACGATCATTATCGACTTGGCCCCTATGAAGTAGACCTGCTGCATGATCTTTCCAGGCTGAAATGGATAGGAAAAGATGTGGACAAATCCCTGGAAGAAAAAGATTGCAATTGCCCCCAATTCCCCCACAAAGGAAATAAAGCCCCTACCCAAATACCTGAACAAGGCCAAGGGCAGGGCTTGATTCTTAATCATTCAGGCCTCCATGTTGCTGCCCTTGAGGTGATGGCAGATCCTGAACCGGCTGTCTTCAAGCGGCATAGCCTTCATGACAACACCGCCCGGGCAAACTCTTCCATACCGACCCGTTCTATGAGCCTTCCCATCCTATCCGCCTTTTTGGCGTTCTTTGCATAGAAATCAATGACCTTTCCCGCAAGAACGAGGGCCTCTTCAGCAGAAAGGCCAGAGGTCAACTGCCTTGCCAACATAGGCCTGGGCCCTCCATTACCACCTACTGTAACCGTCCAGCCACTGGATTTCCCGATGAATCCAAGGTCCTTTATACAATTTTCAGAGCACTGGTTCACACACCCTGACACCCCTATCTTGAACTTAGCCGGCAGTTTGAGCCCATGATACCATTTATCCAGCTCAGCACCGAGCCCCAGGGAATCCTGTTTCCCAAGCCGGCAAAGGTCGTACCCGGACAGGCCTTTATACTCCTGATGCACGCCCCAACTGCTGCCCCAGGGTCCATGCCTAGATCAGACCATATCCGATCCACATCTTCCTCCCTGACACCCACAAGGGCAACACGATCGGCACTGGTGATTTTCATGGCCGTTACCCGGTACCTGTCAGCAATTTCAGATAACCTTGTCAACAAATCAGAGGTGACTATCCCGAGGGGAATATGGGGTACTATGGCATACGTCTCTCTGTCCCTTTGGAGTACTACCCCTTTTTCTCCATCCTTGAGCATAAATCCCTTCCTCCCCTCTCTTCACGTTTGTGGAGTTCAATGCACTGTGTCGGGCACATTGCAACAGCCAGTTGGACGGCCTCATCCGGTGCTTTCGCAGAATCTATGACCTTTGCCTTCTCTCCGTCTTCGTCCATGCAAAAGGCGTCAGGGCATACTTCGACGCATGCCCCGCACCCCCTGCAACGAAACCTGTCAAGATCAATTTCCCTGTTCAATAGGCACCCCATTTGAAATCGCTGAAAAAAGGATTTTAATTTCACTTAACATTGTTGTCAATTCTGGCCTACGCTCATATCTTTGTTTCCTGCAATCACCAGTACTTTCTTCTGATCATTATCTTGTATGCGTTGTATAGGGCAATAAACGCCTCATGACTTCCCCCTTTGTCGGGATGCAACTCCTGGGCCCTTTTCCTGAAATGGCTGGTCAACTCCTTGTCATCCATCCTTTGGAATTCATCTTCACTCAATCCCAGTGCCTTCAGATACTCCCTGTCCGATGGACGAATCGGCGGTGACCATCCACTGCCTTCCCGTCCTCCTTCATCTTTAAACGGTTCATCCCGAAAAAAATGGTCGAAATATTGTACCAGGTACTTCCTGAGATAAGGATGAATGCCGTTGCCATAGAAACTTGATGCACCTGTGTCGATGAAACTGGAGTCCTCGTTCAGCCTGCAAATTTCTTCCAGGAAATACCTATCCATCTGTTCCTGATCCTGAACATCCGGTATGAACCTGGAAAACCTCGGAGCAAATCTCCTGGGCAGATCAAATATGGCATATAGATAGCCTCTCATCTCCCAAGGCCTCAATTCAAGCTCCATGAATTCAAAAAGCTGTTCTATCTCGTCCCTGGATTTACCGAGTAGCTGGTTAAAAAAGGCCAGAGGCTGATCCACTATCCCCTCCATGTTGATCTGCACAAATCGCAGATAGTAAAGCCTTCTCCTGTCGAAGGGATGAATATTCCGCTGGAGTTTGGCAAGCTCCTCCCTTGACAGCCTGAGGGCCGTTTTGTGGACACGTCCCTTCAGGCCACCGAAGTTCGTTATGGTCCTTTGAATATCAGGGTCCAGAAAGGGCCACAGGATCTCTTCGAGTTCATCATAATTATAGTCAATGCCTTGGGCCTCGAGTGCCTCCTCTATCACCGATGAGACATAAAAAGCACGTTCATCCAGATAGACGATATAGTCCTCAGGGTCCGAACCCAGATCGAACAGGTCCCTGTAATGCCAGTCTCCAGATTCATCCTGGTATGACATCCTCAAGAAAAATCTCTGGCCACCATTTTTTTGTTGTATCTTGGCAAGGTACATGATTCCAATGCCTCAAAAATCTTCTATCCTTAACGGCCCTCTTGCATGGACAAAACCATACTGGGAAGCATAAGCCCGTACGAAAGATATATTTTCACGATAAAGTCTCTATTCATGTTAACTTGATGAGTTGCATGATTTCTTGCCACGACGAGACCCTTAAGAAGGGGGTTCTCTGCCGATTCCATGGTTGATCGAACACTACTGCTCCGATACCATTACTGCAAAGTGCTTCGCATGTCTCCAGATGGTCTTCGACGAAAATCTTTATCCCCAAACCACCTAGGATCTCGGGTTTTGCCTTGTGCTGGCCGGTTGCTATGACGTTGATCATCTCCCTGGGAACCCCTTCCAGCAAGGATACCAGCCAATCGAGGATGGGTTGCCTGATGGGCCGCGCAGTTACAAATGTCAAGGAGTCACTATGCGCAGCAAGCCTCTCAAGGGACTGCTTTGCACCTTTTATAGGCATGAGATCCACCCCAAAGGGATCTTTGAGCAAACGATCAATGATAGCTAAGATGGTCTCTTCCGGTATCGGCAGACATTTCTCCAGCCAATAGTCAGTTATCTGTTCCTTTTGCAGGTAATCTATGCCGAACTCGGCACTAGCCACCTTGATAAAGGCCCCCATGGTGTCTGCCACCACCCCGTCGATATCAAAGGCAATCTGATCAGGCTCCACTCTTTGGGGAAATACAAAGGAATTTTTCATCGTGTTGAGCATTCCGACACACCTGCTCCCCCTTCAGATATGTAAAAGACATCAATCCAGATGCTGCATGATCCGGGATCAACCTTATGAGGGATGATTCTCGTATCCGATTGTGCCTGTCTGGACAAGCAGGCAAAGGCTATAAAGATACACCTTCTTTTCTGGATAAACATCAACATCAAGAGAGACAGGCTGCATGAGGATCTTGATTTTGTTTTCAGCCAAAAAAATACTTCCGGCAAGAAATACTATGGTGTAATTTAGCCTAAATTATTCATGTAGCCTGTAACCTTTAGCCACACATCAGGACAATGAAGGCAACAGCCAGGGTGGGCAGGGTGCATTTATGGCAAACCATCCCTTCCATAGGGGCTGTATTTTCGTGTCCTTGGACAGTGGCACCAAGGACATGAACACATGGGATCTTGTCTACCTGGCCGGGCTGGACTATCCCCTTCACCACCTCTCCGGCCACTAGACATATTTTAATTTTACCTGGACAGACAGGGACACCCCTGAACAAAATCGTGGTCCAGGCATTGGAGTCGTTGAACATGTACAAGAGGATGCTGGTGCTTCGTTTTCCACCGGAGATAACCGATCAACCATTGGTTTGCAGCCTGTCAAGGGAATACGATCTATGCTTCAACATACTAAAGGCAACCATCTTCCCCGGTCAAGAGGGCCTCATGGTCCTTGAGATCTCAGGTTACAAAAAACAGGTCCAGGAAGGCCTGCGGTATCTGAGATCAAAGGGCGTTGCGGTAAAATCCATCGCCCAGGAAATAAGACGGAACAATGACATATGCATACAGTGTGGTGCCTGCACTGCCATGTGCCCTACAAAGGCCCTATATATAGATGACGAATCCAGGGAGGTCAGGTTCGTACCGTCTGAATGCAAGGGATGCGAATTATGTGTGGCAGTGTGTCCGGTAAGGGCCATGGAGATCCGATTTGCAAAGGACAAGGTCCTTGTCTGATCCATGATCTCGAACAAGCAGGCCCGTTCGGCCCTGGTCGAATTAAGCGGCGGCGTGGACAGTGCCGTGGCGGCCCGTCTGCTTTTGTCCAAGGGATGGCAAGTGCAGGGGGTCTATCTGGATATGTTGCCCGATAGCCTTGGTACGGATGCCCTCAAGGCAGCGGAAAGGATAGCTGGCAAGCTGGGTATTGAATTCCATGTCCTTGATCTTCACGAAAATTTCCAGGATGAGATAATAGAATACTTTTGCAGATCCTATCTGGCGGGAATTACCCCCAATCCATGTGTCATATGCAATCCCAGGATAAAGGTCTCCAGGGGTCTGGAATTTGTGAAGGAGCTGGGGCTTACCCACCTTGCCACCGGTCATTACGCACGTATTTTACCTTGCAAGAAGGGATACTATGGCCTGTTTTCGGGAAGGGATCGATCAAAGGACCAGTCGTATTTCTTGCACCGTCTACCAAGAAGCAGCCTTGCCAATATTGTATTCCCCCTTGGTGAATGGACAAAGGTGCAGACCAAGGAATACGCAGCCCGGGTCGGTCTGGCAGGACTCGTCTTGTCTGAGAGCCAGGAGGTGTGTTTCCTGAAGGGAGATTACCGTCAGTTCTTCGGTGACCGTGCTGAAGGCTTGGCAGTCCCAGGAGAAATCGTTGACATGGATGGAAGGATACTGGGAACACACACCGGCCTCTATTCCTACACCGTAGGTCAGCGCCGCGGACTGGGCATACCGGATGCCAGCCCGTATTACGTGGTCAGGCTGGACACACGAAACAACCGGCTGGTGATCGGAAAGGATAGAGACCTATGGTGCAACAAGTTGACCGTTACCGACATTCATTGGCTTGTTCCTTCTTCTGACATGGGAAAAAAGGAGCTGCTGATAAAAATACGCTATAGGCACAGAGGTTGCATGGGCACCATCCACATGATGAATTACAATAGGGCGAGGATCAGCTTTCTCGAACCGCAACGGGCGGTCACGCCTGGCCAGTTTGCTGTCTTTTATCGGGGGGAACAGGTGCTTGGCGGAGGGGTTATATGCGGGTAGCCATCTACACGCTGGGTTGCAAGGTAAACCAATTCGAATCTGCCGTTTTGTCCGAGCAATTCGAAGATATGGGTGCCAGTATAGTTTCCTACAAGGAGGCCGCGGATATCTATCTGGTCAATACCTGTGCAGTAACGTCAAAGGCCGCCTACCAGGCCAGGCAGTTCATGAGGAGCACCAGGAGGAAATTTCCAGGCTCCAGGATCATAGCCACGGGTTGCTATGTTCAAGTAGGCTCACAAGAGATACTGGACTCCGTTGGACACAAAATTTGTATGGCTGGCAACGACCAGAAGGGTTCCCTGGTTGAAATGGCAATGATCCACGAAGACTGCATGGAGGTCTATGTAGGAGACATCTTAAGGCAACAAAAGATCACCCCCTTCCTTCTGAATCGGCCACCGTCCAGGACCAGGGCCTTCGTAAGGATACAGGATGGATGCGATTCCTACTGCACCTACTGCATCGTCCCCTTTGCAAGGGGTAAAAGCAGGAGCCTGGGCCCGGATATCGTGAAAAGGCAGGTAACCATACTTCATGAAAAGGGAATAAGGGAAATAGTCATCACGGGTATTCATGTTGGTGCCTATGGCCAGGATTTGGACAAAGAGACATCCCTGTTAGGGCTTCTAGGGGAGCTATGCCAGGGATTTCCAGGACTGCGCTTCAGGCTCAGCTCCATTGAACCCACAGAGATCTCAAGGGATTTCATCAAGTGGGCCGCAAAGACAAAAAATTTTTGCCGCCATTTCCACATTCCACTTCAAAGCGGCTCAAATCAGGTCCTTTTACACATGAATCGCCGTTATACCAGGGAATATTTCAGATACCTCATTGTGGATATAAAGAAGGAGATACCAGACGCCGCGATTGGTGTATACGTGATGGCAGGGTTTCCCACGGAGGAACAAAGGGATTTCGAGCTAACCGTATCCCTGCTTTCCGATCTACCTGTTTCTTACATGCATACTTTTCCCTATTCTCCACGGCCTGGAACACTTGCCGCTGCCATGAAAAGCAAGACATCGAGCCGGGAAAAGACCGCACGTGCCAGGATGCTGCGAAGGCTTTCAAACGCTAAAAGAAATGCCTTTATTGCAAGCCAGACCGGAAAGACACTGCCGTGCCTCATCATAGAGAGGGACAAAACGACAGGATGCTGGAAGGCACTTTCCGACAACTACATCAATGTAAATCTGACCGGTACAGAGGACATGACGAACATGAAAAACCACGTCGTGGATGTAAGGATAAACGCGCAAGAAAATGGAATGGCAAGCGGAGTGATCGTGTGAGATCAAGCTGGACCAAATGGTTTCAATCTGGTTCGACCTGCACGATGTCCCTCCCTGCATTTACACCAAACCCCCATACGGCCCGTAGCTTGACACCGCACCTCCAGGACATGAAAACACGGCCCTGGGGCAGGATGTATTTTCATGGTAAATGATAAACTTCTCAGCCAAGTTGCCCCACCCCTATTCCCCTGACCTTCTTTCTTACCGATTCGCTCATCTTCACTAACTTTGTCATGTCACAAAGGCCAATCTTGAAGAGTTTGGGGCCCATATCCCCATCAAGCCCTTTGAGTGGACGTATGAACCGATCCGTAACCCCTAATCTGTCGAGCATTTCTGTCAATGTCTTTCCGGCAAGGCCACAACCATTTTTCTCAAACAGCTCTTCCAGTACATCAGGCCCCTTGAGGAAGACGAGCTCAGAGACCGCCCCTATGATGGAGGTATCCCCACAGACAATGGCCCAGTTGGCTGCCCGCAAGGCATAACCGTTCCCGTTAAACGAGATTGCAAGGCCTCCCCCACCCCTTACCAGTTCAAGGGCCTGGACATCTGTTATACTGTCTCCTATGTAAATCACGTCACGGAGGCAAAACCCTGTCCTTCCAAGGCTATCTTCTACCGCATTGGCCTTTTCCACCCCTCCAACCGGTTGAACGTCAAGAAATATCCGTCCGATTCCAAGCCCGGCAACCTCTTTCCAGAATATCTCGTCTAGCCGCCTGAGCGTTTTTTGATCTTCTTCGGCAAGCTCTTCTATCCCGGAAGCATCCTCCGGCCAGGAAAGCATGGGCTGACTGGCTATCTCCCTGGCAAGGGATCTCAGCATGTCCCTTTCTGAATCACTGAGGCTATATCGATCCAAGTCCACCTCTGTACAATAGACCTGGTCCATTGGAAATCCAGTCAATCTGCACAATGCCTCAAGGTAAGGACGATAACTGGTACTTATGATAAAGCTTGGCAAAAGATCCGACACCCTCGGAAGCATTTCCCGGGTGCCTGGCAGCAGCATCAGTGTCTTTTCAGCGAACCTCTCCATTTGGCTATTGGTCACCCCGAATGCCTTCAGAAAGGGCAGAACCAGCTTCAAGGTGTCGCCAGCCCTGTAACCGGGCCTTTGCTCCACATCGGCGAGATAATCGTCATATCTGCTGATCCTGGAAAAAAACTTTCCACCATCCGGGATATAGACCTCACACAGTTCATAGGCATTGTCGTTTTGTGTCAACGGGCCCTCGCAATCCATATTGAGCTGCGGCATATCAAACTCCGTTTAGATATCAGGCAGTGATTCCAATCTCATCAAGCATGCGGTCGGCAAAATTGAGGATAAATCCCCTTTGTTGCCCAGTCGCATAACTTATGCAACTACATTTTATCTGCTTTCGACTCCTTACCAGCATCTCAAACTTTACCCACATGTCGCCCAACTCCACTGCGGTACAAAAGGGTTGGCAATTCTGATGCTGATATTGATCCGCGGAAAGGATATCATCAGGCATCCTTATCCAGTAAAGACCCTCAAGGCCGGATCTTTCGAGATGTGAATCCAGATACTTCCTGATCTCTTCAAGCTCCCTCTTGTTGAGTTCGTCTATCATATATTGTCTCATGCCATTTCCTCCGGCAAATAATTCTGGCACAATAGAATCTAAAATGCGCTTGTGCTCAAGTAAGCATTAAATTAATTTGCCGTAAGCTTTCATGCCTGCCTGATCCTCTTCGGGCATCCCCGGGCATGAAGATACCGCCTTGATGTTTTGAAGATGCGTTTTTTTTACGAATTTTCCAGATATGATATAAGAAATGCAGCCATCGGATATACAAAAAAAGGCACTTTCAGATCTGGATCGCAACGACACCTTTGTATTTCTTGAAACCTCCAGGTTCAGCGATGAAAATCGGCGTTGCCTTCTATTTAAAAAACCCTTGAGGATACTTGCCGCATACGGCCCTGGGGATACCAAATGGCTCTACCAGGAGATCGAGCGGGAACTTGCCGGAGGGCACTACCTGGCAGGCTGGTGGAGCTATGAATGGGGATATGCGCTGGAAGGCCGTCTCGGTCATCTTCTGGAAAGACACAGGCCTTCCATGCCCCTGGTATGGCTGGGCGTATTCAATCCCCCAATAATATGGGATGCTGACGTCCTGCCTTCCAAGCCCGGTTTCCTAACGGATGATGCGGGAAACAATCCTGGTAACCCTACCTGCACCAGGGGCAAGCACACCCAACTAGAACTTGACGTCACCCCTGGCGAATTCATACATGCGGTTAATTCCATAAAGAAATACATCTCCAATGGGGAAACATACCAGGTAAATTACACTGTAAGGGGAAGGTTTCGTTATCCAGGAGATCCTGTCAGGTTATACACAGAGCTTGGAAGGAAACAGGCGGTATCCTACGCCGGTTTGATCCATAACCAGGGGTTTTGGATCCTGTCGCTTTCACCGGAACTTTTCTTCAGGCGGGAGGGAAACAGGATCTGGTCGAAACCAATGAAGGGCACCATCAGGCGTGGGAAAGACCCTTTAGAAGATGTACAACTTGCCACGCACCTGGCCAATGATCCAAAAAATCGGGCAGAGAACGTCATGATAGTCGATCTTCTAAGGAATGATCTCGGCCGCCTCTGTAGACATGGCAGCGTCCGTGTACCCAACCTTTTCAAGGTGGAAAGATACGAAACCCTTTTCCAGATGATCTCAAGGGTGGATGGTATCCTTCGAAGGGGGCTTTCATGGAAAGACGTCTTTAAGGCACTTTTCCCCTGTGGTTCCATCACAGGTGCGCCAAAGATAAGGACCATGGAGATTATAGCCGAGATCGAGGCCTCGCCCAGGGGGGTCTACACCGGGGCAATAGGCTTTATCGCCCCTGATAACGAGGCGGTTTTCAACGTGGCCATAAGGACGCTGACCATTACAAACGGCACGGGGGAGCTAGGTATTGGAAGCGGCATAACGATCGATTCCGATCCTGAAGACGAGTTCGAAGAGACCTTATTGAAGGCGAAATTCCTAACAGATATCATCTGATGAGCTGGCCATTTGCCTGCCCCAGGGCGTTCACAAGGTATCCGGCCTTGGAATTGCTCCTCAGGCGGCACAGGTGACTTAATCAAACAAATCAAATGAAAAAAAATAATGGGTACCTGCCTTGTTCATCCTTCGAACTAATTGAGACCTTCAGATTCACTTCTTGTCCTGGGATATCAGAGCCCCTCGCCGGATACTATCTGCTTTCAAGACATGTTGATAGGCTAGGAAGCTCGGCCAGATTTTTCGGTTTTCCCTATACGAAGGCCCTGATCCTCGAGGCGCTTGAAGACACTGCCACTAGAATCCTTTCAGGAACTGGCGAGGATGAGATGTGCCACTACAGGGTGAGGTTGCTCTTAGGTAAGACCGGAGCAGTACGTATTACCTGTTCCCTGATGGGCCAAGACCGTCCATCAGCGGTAAAATTTGATCTCTCAGACCTGGCAGTGTGTTCCAAGGACACCTTCCTTTATCACAAGACCACCTGTCGTCCTGTCTATAGAAGGGAACGGAAACGAATAACCACCACAGATCTGTTCGAGACCGTCTTTACCAACGAGAGGGGACAGCTTACCGAAGGAACCATTTCGAATCTCTTCTTGAGATTTGAGCCAGTGGGAAGGCTTTTGACACCGCCTGTTGCATCAGGCCTTCTGAACGGAACACTCAGGGCGGAGTTGCTGGCCCAGCGAAGGGCCATAGAGTGTGTGCTTTATCCTAACGATCTGCTGGCGGCCAGTGAAATATTCCTTGGAAACTCGGTCAGGGGGCTTTTAAAGGCCCAATTTGTTCCCGCCCCCGGATGCCTCCCCCTGGCCAGCAATCCCCCCAAAAACCTTGATCACAACCCCCTCTAGATCTCGATGGTAGCCCCGGGCTCCATGTGCTCAAGCCGTGCGTCAATGTGGTGGGCCTTCATCTGCCTTTCAAATTCTCCCACTGTCCCGGTAAGTACTGGGAATGTGCCAAAATGCATGGGGATTACCATCTTGGGATCGATAAGCTTGCAGGCATAGGCAGCTTCCCTGGGCCCCATTACATAATGATCCCCTATGGGCAACATAGCTACCTTTGGATAATACATCGAGCCTATCATGGCCATATCACCAAAGAGCGCGGTGTCACCCGCGTGGTAGAGCTTCAATCCATCCTCAAGCCTCACAATGAAACCTGCGGCTTCGCCGCCATAGATTATCTCCTGCCCTTCCTGTATGGACGAACTGTGGACAGCCATAACCATGGTAATGGTGATACCCTTGGTATGATACGTGCCACCTATGTTCATGCCGGTTACATTGGGCAGGCCCTTGGCAAGAAGGTATTGTTGGAGCTCATGAATGGCCACTACCTCGGTAGCAGACGAGCTTGCCAAGGAAACGGTATTGCCCAGATGGTCTCCGTGGGCATGGGTGACCAATACGATGTCCGCCTCCAGCTCACCCGTATCCTTCGGTGCCTTGGGATTGTCAAGCCAGGGATCTATCCATATCCTCAAACCGCTTCCTGTTACTATCCTGAAGGCAGAATGCCCAAAAAAAGTTATCTTGTTCGCCATGTCATTGCTCCTGTTATCTCTAGAGTTGTTCCAAACCTACGCCCTAGCCTGCATGCCCGCTCGTATGTCGTCAAGGTACCCCGGGCCATGAGAAGATACCGTTACCCGGCAAATGCCTCCGGCCTTCGTTCATCTCGTATTTTTAGTGGGATCGTGCGGCATCACGATCCTGTTGGCCAGATCACCGGGTTTGAATGGTAGCACCTCGAATATGACCCTTTCCATCAATAGGCAATCGGCATACAGGGCCTTGATCCTGTCTTTCCTTTCCCTGCTGGTACCGTATCGCGATAATATGTCTTGAAATCTCTCTTCAAGGCTGACCAGTTTAGTATGTTTTATCCTTTTGTCAGCGTAATTGACTAGTGTTTTCTCGCACACACCCGCCTGAAGAACAGGTACGTCCAGGTACACGTGTTGCCTGACTATCTCAGCCACCTCGTGGAAACCCCTGCTGGCCAAAACCTGGGCTCCCATCAAGGCATGGTCTCCTCCCCTTTCGACCGACTCCATCTTGGAGATATCGTGGAGAAGGCAAGATGCCTCAACCAGTGACCTGTTGAGCCTGATGCCGGCCGTTGAGAGCTCACGGGCCAGGGTTGAGCCTACCTCTGCCACCATGAGACAATGCTGCCTTATATGCCGTGGAACCTGATAATCCCCGAGCAGTCTGAGACACTCTTTCTTTGAAGGTATTTCCATAGAGGATCTATGCCATACCAGAAATGGCATTTCAAGGATATCAGCCCTTATACCCGACCTGCAGACATAGCACTTCCTCTTTAACAATTCCAGGCCTTGAGCGTGAAGGCACCTATTAAATCAAAAGCAGGAAAAAATAGAAGAAAATACGCGTTTTTTTTAGTTCAGAAAATTAGGACAGATTGTTGATAACCTGGTCCATCATGTATTACTGATTGGAATCATAGGACTTTTTGTGTAAAGAAAAAATCCATAATTCTCCAAAGGTTATATTTATTCCCCCTAAAAAAACACTAAAAATCCAAGAGATAAACCATTGTTGAAAACCTACTCTAAAGGATTACCTAATCAGCCTTTAATGGATTTTGACATTAATGAAACAGATATTTTATAAGAGGTCCATGATGTTTGGTATTTGAGAGCTGGCCAACGGGGAGAATCTGGGGAATTTCGTCTCTTGAAAACACAAGTCAGCCATCATGGCCGTCGCCGGGCATGATCAGCGCCAGGCACGAAACGACACGACCTGGAATGAATACATTTTAAGAGTAATTTCATGGTGAGGCCCTGGTAGAGGAATCATCTTGCTCGAGGACACGCTGCTTTCGAGCAAAAGGACTTGATAGCAGGGCATGAGCCCTTTGGCATCACGGCTGGATATGCCTGGCAGAAGGGAAAGCCTTTTCCATGGATCTCACGAATGTACATCGCCGCACTCGGCGATTGACTTCCCCTGCCCTTTCTTGTTCCGTTACCCGGAACCCAGCAGGGAATATCGTAATAATCATCAGTTGTCATTACTTGACACGTAGCATGGTAACCGTGTGGACTTGTAAGGTCATAGGGATATGAAGGAAGTCTGGGAAAAAGCCAAGGAAATTTTTAAGGACAAGGTATCGGAGAGCAGTTACAAGGTCTGGATCGAACCGCTTAAATACCTTGATACACGAGGAAACACCATAGTTCTATCCTGTCCCAACCAATTCTTCGCCTCTTGGGTACAGGAAAACTATCTACCTATCCTCAGGGATCACCTGGCCAGATCCGGCAGGGCAATAAGCGTAAAGCTCGTACCCCTAGAAAGGGAAAAGCAGGCAGCATGTGCCCAACTACATCTTCCCAAATTTTCTCCAACCGAGCTTCCCAGGCCAAGATTTTGTAATCGCTTCACGTTTAGTGAGTTTGTGGTGGGTAGATCAAACGAATATGCATATTCCGCCTGCCTTGCCACTGCCGAGGGTGCTGGAAGCCACAGTAATATAATCTACCTCCATGCAGATTCGGGTCTGGGAAAGAGTCACCTGGTGCAGGCACTGGGGCAGAGGTTCCTAGAAAGGAAACCCCATACACGGCTCTATTATCTTACGGCCAATGAATTTACGAACCAGGTAGTAAAGGCCATCAAAAACGGGGAGATGGATAGCTTCAAACGCCGCTACCGGCAGGAGTGTGACGTGCTCCTGCTCGAACAGATACACAGCCTGGCGGGCAGAGAAAGGACCCAGATCGAGTTGGCCCTTGCCCTTGATCCCATACTGGATAATGGTAAAACGGTGGTATTTACAGGCAACAGGCTGCCGAGGCAGATCTCGAAATTGAACGATTCCTTGAGATCCAGACTGAGTTGTGGCCTGATAACCTCCATCAATCCACCAGATTACCATACCCGCCAAAAAATAGTGGCAAGAAAGGCAAAAAGCCAGGGCATTCTGCTCGAATCGGATATAGTAGATTTTCTTGCCCGCAACCTTAAGGGTGATATCCGCCGTATCGAAGGGGCGGTGGTGGGACTCATAGCAAAATCCTCTATTCTCAAGAGGCCCATAGATATGGATCTGGCAAAGGAGGTGCTGGACGATATTATAGGCGAGCCTGCGCCCATCACCCTGGAGGCTATCAAGAAACTTGTCTGCAAGCATTTCAAGTTGACCGTAGATGAAATACGATCAAAATCCAGGAAGCGCTCCATAGCAAAACCACGGCAGATAGCCATGTTCCTTTCCAGACGTTTTACCGAGGCATCACTTGAGGCCATAGGCAGAGAATTCAACCGTGACCACGCCACAGTCCTTCACTCGGTAAAAAGGATAAAGAAGGAACTCGAGGGTACCAGTAAGATACGACACCAATTGGACTATCTTATAGATATGCTTGAAAAGGGACGATGGATGGAATAAAAAGCGTAGATGCCTCGCGGGTCGCAGGTCTTTGTGTACCTGGCAGTATGTCCACACAGAAAGACTGATGAGATAGTGGCCCCGGTATGGGCAAACAGGAAGGGCCGCCGTGTACAGGCTACACGGAGGCCCCTGGTTAGAAAAACCATCTATGAAACGCTATAACGTCGACAAGAAGCCTCCCACGGTACAAAAGATTTTCTGCCAACCACCCTGTCCGTGAAACGCGCTCTCATAAAAAGGATCGCAAAGATAGTGGGGTCAGACCACCTTTCGGTCGATCCTGCCGACCTTGCATGTTATTCCTACGATGCCAGCGGTCTCAGTGTCAAACCTGAGGCCGTGGTATTTCCCCATACCGCCCAGGCAGTATCCGATATATTGACTATCGCCAACAGGGAACGGATACCGGTTTATCCCAGGGGGGCGGGCACCGGAACCACCGGTGCCGCCGTGCCAGCCGGAGGGGGGATCGTGGTCTGCCTTTCCAAGATGGATAGGATAAAAACCATTGACCAGTGCGAGTTAAGCATGGTTGTCGAACCAGGTGTTATTACCCGTAAGGTCCAGACATTGGCAGAGGAAAAGGGCCTGTTCTATCCCCCGGATCCTGCAAGCCTTGGCTTTTGTACGATAGGCGGTAATGTGAACACTGGGGCCGGTGGTGCCAGGGCGGTAAAATATGGCGTCACCAGGGATTATATCAGAGCGCTCGAGGTGGTGCTTCCAACCGGCAAGATCATGCGTACTGGCACCACAACCGCAAAGGGTGTCGTGGGATATGATCTGACCAGGCTGATGGTTGGCTCTGAAGGAACCCTGGGCATAGTTACCGAGATTACACTGAAACTAATACCATTACCCGAAGAAGTGGGTACATGCCTATGCCTTTTCAGTGACGAGGTCTCTGCCCTGCACGCAGTTACATCATTTTTCCAGGCTGGCCTGCTTCCAAGGGCGGCCGAATTCATAGATTCCCTGAGCATGCAATGCATACGGGACAATATCCCCCTGGACATACACGGATCGGCCAAGTCTATGCTCCTGGTGGAGGTAGATGGTTTCAAGGAATCCATTTCCAGACAAATGGATATGGTCCGTGATTGCTGTAAAGAGTCAGGTGCACTCCTGATACGCAAGGCGGAAACCAAAAGAGAGGCCGATGCCTTCTGGCAGGTCAGAAGGTCCCTTTCTCCAGCCATGAAAAAATTGGGCTTTGATGCAAAAATCAGCGAGGATATCTGCGTACCCAGGGGCAGACTACCTGATATTCTAAAAGTTTTAAGGGAGATCGCCGCCAAAAATGATGTTACGATATTGAGCTTTGGACATGCTGGCGATGGAAATCTGCACGTAAATATATTATTTAATGAGGGGCAGGGCCCACAAAGAGACAAGGTGAACAAAACGGTAGCCAGCATTATGGAGGCAACAGTGAGACTTGGCGGGACAATATCGGGGGAACATGGTGTAGGGCTTACCAAGATGCCATTTATAGGTCTTGAGATCGACGAAGTCCAAATGGATACCATGAAAGCGATCAAAAGGATTTTTGACCCTAACAATATTTTGAATCCACACAAGGTATTCCCTTGAAATGAGTTCAAACCCTGGTGTATCTGCCATAATTGCAGCGGCTGGTTCGGGGACCCGTCTTGGCCGAAAGACCCCGAAACAATTCCTGAACTTGGAAGGCAGACCAGTCCTTGCCTGGAGTATGGAGGCCTTTTCCAGTACCAGGATAATCAATGAGATAATACTGGTCGTACCCCAGGATATCGAACATGAGACAATAGGGATGCTGAATGTGTCCAAGTATCCTGTACCGGTATCCGTCGTGTCAGGAGGCCCTACCAGGTATGATTCGGTGTTGAACGGGCTTCAGGCAACCATGCCCACGTGTGAAATGGTGGCCATCCACGATGCGGCCAGGCCTTTCGTGACCACGGCCACCATAGAATCCGTGTGCCTCATGGCCAAGGAAATCGGCGCTGCCATAGTGGCAAGACCTGTACACGATACCGTAAAGGAAGTAGATGCCAGCGGTCTCGTAGTGAGAACCCTACAAAGGGAGACACTGGTGCTGGCTCAGACACCCCAGGTATGCAGGAAACAGGACCTGCTCATGGCCTATGAAAAGGCCAAGGAGATGGGGGTAAAGACCACGGATGAGGCAGGCCTTCTAGAACTAATGGGCCTGCCAGTGGGCATAGTCGAGGGAAGCTGCAAAAATTTCAAGATAACCAATGAGGATGACATGAGGCTTGCAAGGGCCTTGGCAAGGCTTGGGAACCAGGCAGGTCTTGATGAAGATACCCTGAATAAATTCACACCCTGATGGAGGCAATAATTGCGCGTCGGTATGGGCTATGATTGCCATAGGCTGGTACAGGGCAGGGTCTTGGTCCTTGGTGGTGTGACTATTCCACATTCCCATGGACTGGATGGCCATTCGGATGCCGATGTCTTGACACATGCCCTTTGCGATGCCATCCTCGGGGCCTGCGGCCTTGGTGATATTGGGATACACTTTCCGGATACAGACCCTACATACAAGGGCATTTCCAGTATAACATTGCTCGAAAGGGTGATAGAAAAGGCAGAAGGCATGGGTATGAAAATCGGCAATGCCGATATTACCCTGGTGGCCCAGGCTCCAAGGATGTCACCTTACGTAAAAGAAATGAAACGCATACTGGCGGATGTCTGCAAGATACCTCCTGAAAGGATAAACATAAAGGCTACCACCACGGAAGGCCTTGGCTTTATTGGTAGCCGGCAGGGGATTTCGGCCTACGCCGTTTGCTTGCTCATACCTGTCCATGCTTCATGACCATCATGCCCATTTGGGCATCTCAACCTGGACCTTCATGTGGCCAATATCTTTATTTTACCCCCAGCATGAAAATACCGTCCTGATGAAGGGGTGTTCACGGACAAATTATCACACCCTTAACAAGGCACCGTAACCGGCCTTGTGACCGGATACTTGAAATACAGTGGGAGGCCCTCTTCTACGCCAACCCTTTCATTCAGGGGCATTTCCCTGCATTTCCCTGCTGAACCCATGTAAATCCCAGTAGCGGCCTTTTTTAAGTTCCCAGAAGCGCAACTTAGTGGCAAATACAGGGCACTGCGCAGCTTGAACCAGGCTAAAACCACCAGATCCCCTATGATCGTCTATGATGACTATCTACCCCAGATACAGGATGTATCTTGTAACTGTTCAAGGGCCAATGTGATTGCTTATACCTGTATGAGCCTTACCCGGTAGTTGTTGAACAGGATTTCTCAAGTATGATTAGAAGCCTACCGATAAAACTATAGGGAGTTGTCAATCAGCCAGTGAAAAAATTAATGAATTTCTCCATTTCCAGGAAAAAAGCCCCTGCAATAGCCCTGTCGTTCTGGCAGGCTACCATCATATCCCTTTTGATATTGGCTATTGGGGTCTTGCTTTCTGGCTATACCTATAAAAATTTCCTTCGGTATCAGGACGACATATTCCACGAAAACTCGGTACAGGACAGTATGGCCGTGACACATGAGCTGGACATGCTACGTGACACTGCGGAGCTGCTGGCTAAAAATCCATTTATCGACACGGCTGACGGTAAGGAGGCCCTTGATGGCTACCTGAAAAATCTGGTTGGCAGACAGGGTATCAAGGCGGTTTATGTGCTGAATACCGCCGGTCAATGTATCTTTTCCAGCGCCTCCGCCCTAAAGGGAACGGATCTGGCCTCCAGGCAGGATTTCAAGGATGCCATGAACCAAGGTCAGGGATTTCTGGTTGTCCCGGATCTGGCCTCCAGGAATCTCAAATTGTACATCTCTCATCGCATAGACCGTGGTATCAAGATATTGGGGGTGGTAGTGCTCGAGATCGATCCGAGATCCCTACTCGATGAGGACTCCGTACTGGCAAAGAAGATCTCCAAGAGAAAACAGGATACCTCTGGAGGCTTCGTAGGCCTCATCACCAATGAAGGTATAATGATATCAAATCACATCGAGGATCTTGTCGTCCTTGACCCTGAAACCAGGAAGACGTTCTTGGCAGATCACGATTCAGACTCCAGGGATTTTACAGAGATAAAGGATCTGGGGTTTCCTGGCGGGACATGGCGGCGTATCAAGAAAGAAAGGCACGGCCACTTTAGCCTCCAGGGTAGATTGTTCAGATTGTTTTCGGTCCCTCTTGTGGATCACAGCCTGTTTTTTATTGAGGGGGTCTCCGCTGACACCGTCAGCGCCCATGCCGCCATCCTGAGGAAGAGCATCCAGCAACTTATAGGTGCATTTCTGCTTTCCCTATTTCCCCTTGCCCTTCTCGGGGTCTTCCTCATCCGACAACGGGCCATGCTCAAGGAAACCGCCCAGGCCTTAAAGGAAGAGGGCAGGCTCAGGAAGGATTCCCTGGCTCGTTACAGGGCGGTTATAGAAAACAACACGAATGGTTTCTGGACACTGGATATCTCCACCTATGCCATCCTCGATGTGAACGCCGCCCTATGCTCCATGCTGGATATGCAGCCGGAAGAGATAATCGGAAAGACCCCGTTCGATCTAGTGGCACCGGAAGACATGCCAATACTCAAGGAAAAGGCAAAGCATATCCATGATTCGAGCTGTAGTTTCAATATCCATCTCGCAGCAGCCGATGGTACCAGGATACCCGTCCACTTGAATTCCTGGCTGCTCACCGATGAAAATGGAAAGGAGTTGTTCAGGTTCGCATTCATAACCGACTTGAGAGGAGAAGAGGAAAACCTTGAGAGGATCCAACTACTGACTACAGCGATAGAGCAAAGCCCAAGCTCCATAGTCATTACAGACACGAACGGATCCATTGAATACGTAAATCCTGCCTTCTGCGAACTCACAGGCTACAGTAGGGAGGAGGTGATTGGTAAAAGCCCTCTGATACTTAGAACCGAAGAGCAGGATCATGCCTTCTACAAGGAACTTTGGGACACCATTTCCTCTGGAAAGGTATGGAGGGGGATATTCAGAAACAGGGCCAAGGACGGTTCCGTATACTGGGAGCAGGCGGTTATCGCCCCTGTAAGGTCGAGATCTGGCGATATCAATCATTATATCGCTATAAAAGACGATATTACGGAAAAAATGGAGCTGGAACGGGCACTTAAGGAAAAAATGAATGAGCAGCAGCTCATTCTGCAACACGCAGGGGTTGGCATAGCCTATTTAAAGGAGAGGAAGATAGTCCGCATAAATGACGCGGCAGCGGCCATCTTCGGGGCACCCAAGGAGGACTTGGTTGGCAAGGACATATCCGTTATCTTCCCATCCCTCGCTGCTGGGGAGGAAGCTGGCAGGGATTTTTACAAACAGCTGACAAGTACCGGAATGGTTCAGACAGAATTGCAGATAGCCAGACAGGATGGCAGCCATGGCCATGCCCGTATCACCGTAAAGGCCATTGACAAGGATGATCCTCTCGGCGGCGGTGCCATATGGGTCTTTGAAGACGTATCGGAGATCTACAGAAACAGGCAAATTCTTGAAGAACAACGATATCTTCTCGAAATTATAGTAAATTCTGTACCTGACATCATTTGTCTCAAGGATAGCATGGGTAGATGGAAACTTGCCAACACACAATATCTCGACCTGTTCGACCTCAAGGATGTAGCGTACCAGGACAAAACCGATGCTCAGATCGCTGAATTTACACCCCTCTACAGGGATCAGTTCCTGGCCTGCCTCGAAAACGAGGAGGCCATTTGGGAGTGGGGACACACGGTCCATGGGGAAAAAGAGGTTAGGAAACCCGATGGAACCAAGGTGATATTCGATATCACGAAAAAGCCGCTTTTCAATCCGGATGGCTCAAGGCGATTCCTCCTGGTTACAGGCTATGACATAACCATGAGAAAACAGATGGAGGAACTGCTAAAACGCAGTAAACGTCAAGCGGAGGAGGCAAGCAGGGCAAAGAGCATGTTCCTTGCAAACATGAGCCATGAAATCCGTACCCCGATGAATGCAATAATGGGGATGACGAATATCCTGCTCGACACCGACCTGGACAAGGAACAGAGGCGTCTTCTCAATACGGTGAAAAAGTCCGCAGAGCTCTTGCTAAACATACTCAATGAGGTACTGGACTTCTCAAAGATAGAGGCGGGGCAGTGCGACCTGGATGAATATCCCTTCCATCTTGAACAAATTCTGAAGGACGTAACCCAGACCTACATGGTGACAGCAGCGGAGAAGGATATTGCCTTGAGATACCGTATCCCCTCCAACCTTCCCACTGTCTTCAAGGGAGATGCGCATCGGCTCCGCCAGGTGCTTCTAAATCTCACGGGCAATGCCTTGAAGTTTACCCATGAGGGCTCTGTAACCATCTCTGTCAAGGCCAGGCAGATTGAGGATGACAATGCAATATTACACTTTTCCGTAGCAGACACCGGAATAGGCATCGCAAAGGACAAGCAGGACAAGATATTCTCTGCCTTCAGCCAGGCAGACAATTCGACTACCCGCAAATATGGAGGCACGGGGCTGGGGCTCACTATCTGTAAAAGGCTCGTTGAAGCAATGCATGGCGAGATATGGGTGGAAAGCGAATTAGGACAGGGCAGCACCTTCTACTTTACCGTAAAGCTGAAGCCTAGTAGTGAAGATGAACTGATTCGCGAAAAGAAGAGACGCCCAGTGGAGGTCATGAAGTTTGAATTGCCATCCCTGCACGTTCTCCTGGCAGAGGACAATGAACCCAACCGGGAGGTGGCAACCATGGTCCTGGAAAAGGCTGGCCACAAGGTCACGGTTGCGGCCGACGGATTCGAGGCCCTCCAGAGAATGACCGAGTCAGATTTTGATCTGATACTCATGGATATGCACATGCCCAGGCTAGATGGACTCGATGCCACACGTATCATACGTCAATGCGAAAGGGGACAGTCGGCCGAACTGCCTGACGACATTGACGATCACGGAGAAGAGATCCTGAAGATTCTCAAGGAGCGGTTGAGGGGCCATCATATACCAATCGCTGCCATGACCGCCGACGCACTCAGTGGTGTCAAACAAAAATGCCTGGATGCCGGCATGGATGACTACCTCACAAAGCCCTTCAAGCCCAAGGATGTATTCCAGATGCTTGCCAGGCTATCCAGGCACGGCCTTCGCCATCCACCAATGGCGCAAGAAATGCGTGAGGAGGTTGATGGCGTTGAAGATGAAGGCATGGAGCTTGTAGAGCTTGATACGATCCGTAATCATTTTCGGCAGACCTATGGCTTGCCGGACGACAAGATCGAATTTCTGGTGGCCAGTTCCTCTGTATCCATAAACTAAAGCCTGGATGCCGCTGAAAACGCACTTGCCAATAGCAACCTGGACGGTCTTGCTGCGGCCATGCATAAAATGAAAGGTTCCCTGGTCAACATGGGGTGTAAATCCATGGCCGACATGGCCTTGACGATAGAGCAGAGGGCACGGGAGGGACAGGAAGACTACGAATACATGGCGCAACTTGACAAGATCCGCCGTGGCCTCAAGATCCTGCTGGAATACAGACAGCAGCAGCACAAGGAACGGGCAAGCCAGACCCTTTAGTGTCCTTTCTGTTCGTTATTTTCCAGCATCTATCCTGCTGCTTAAATCATAAGGCATCAAAAGTTCGTTGCCTTCCCTGTCGAAGAGTCTTCCTCCCTTTATTTGGATGTCGCCATTTCCAAAGGCCTTTAGGGTTTCGACCATGAGGGGCAGCTCTCTTTTTACCCCCTCTTCTCTGATCTTGGTGAAAAGTGGATAGGATTCCCCAAAGGTCTCCTTTATGCCTTGAAGCCCCATCAATTTTTCATCAGCCTCCAATTGATCCCACAGTTTGGACCAATCCTTGCCGCCGGTAATCTTAAACCTGCAGAAGGTCACCGGGGGGCCCTTGTCCAACTCCGGGGTAACCAAGTGCATCATTACGCCGGTCTCCCTGGCACGTTGCTCCACAAGCTTCCAGATGACCTCCTGCCAGGTACCAGTGGGCCCCATGGGTGCTGCCGGATGGAGATTGATTATCGGAAAGGCCTTGCAGACCTCGGGGCTTACCACCCACATATAACCGGCTAGCACCACCAGGTCCACACTGAACCCCTCTAGCCTTTCAAGTATCGCCCTGTGGTACCTTCCCCTCCATTCCTCCTTATCCCTGCCCCTTAACCCGGGCAGGTATTTGAGCGCGGAAAGGTATACCACTGGCACCCCAGCCCCGGTTGCCAACTTCATTATCTCGTCACTATAGGGCCCTTCGCCGGGCTCCTTCGATACAAAGCAATAGGCCATCTTTGCCTGTATGTCACCATCCTTCAGGGAGGTGTGAATTACCTTGAATAAACTCACCGCATCCCTGTCTCTGCCCGTTGTCCACCAACCAAATCTGAACATCGATATCCTTTCCCCTGAATCCTAACAAAAATTCATCAAGCTCCTCTTCTGCCGGCTACGACCTGTTCTGCTTTCCAAGCTCGTCAAGCCAACTGCGGCCGTAACCGGACAGTGAAAGCGCCGCAAGCCCTACGGCCTCGGCAAGGCATCTGTCAAGTTGTCTTCCAGCCAGCACTCCGTGTAAGAAACCTGCATTGAATGCATCTCCCGCCCCGGTATTGTCTATATTTTTCTCAACGCTAACAGCGGACTGGAAAACGCGTCTTCTGTCACAAAGGACCATGGCACCTTCAGGGCCCATCTTCATACACAGAAGGGATCCTCCACACTGGGCAAAAACCGGGTAGGCAGCCATTGTCTTACCGTCACGGGCTGCCTGCCCAAGGTATCCAGCTACCTCTGCAACGCCTTCGTCTCCAGTGGATGCATTGGTCAACATGGCCACCTCCTCCCTGGTAATAAAAAGGATCGAAGCAGCCTTAATCAAGGCCAGGATCGCCTTCAAACCCCGCCCTGCATAGAGTTCCCCTGGATCAAGGGAAAGTAATTGTCCATCTGAAAGCATGGCAGCCATCCCTTCGTGGACCACGAGCCCACTTTTTTCAACCAGGGAACTTAGATGCAGGACATCGATCTTCTCAATGACAGCACGGAGCGCAGGGCCCCCAAAAAAGGTCTCTCCTTCGTGGGGCGCTACGAACATGGCACGGTCCCGCATCTTTCTGCCGATCACGACTACACAAACGGCACTTTTCCCGCCCTTCCTCACCATGGAACAATCCACACCTGCCATGGAATCAAGAATGAATCGGCCTGCCTCGTCATCCCCTACGGCCCCGGCAAATCCACAACTATGGCCAAGGGCGGCCAGGGCACAAATGGTGTTGGCAGCCGACCCACCTCCACTTTTGGCTACAAGCCTTCCCGCCCTCTCGAGAAAGGCCCTGAGCCGTCCAGCCTCTTCATGGGAACCTGCCACCTCCCTGCCAGGGGAAAGGGCAAAGCCAGCCTCTCTTGTTACCGACAGGTCTTCAACTTCGTAAACCAGATCCAGATTCAGGGCACCAGAGCCCAGTATTTCCATTGACCCTCCTTTAACATCAAAACTTCAGCTTTGCGCCTCAACCTCCATGGCATAAAAACACACGGCCCAAGGACAGCCGTGGCGTTGTTTTCTCACGGTAAATATCATTCTTCCTTGATATTATACCTATAAACTTGCGGACCATAAGGTCCAGGATTATTGAATGAGGATATAATCTTTCATCCGGAGGTATCTTATCATGAAGGCCATGGTATTAGAAAGGGCTGGAAGCCCCTTGAAGTACATCGAGGTCAAAAGGCCTGAGCCCGGTCCGGGGCAACTTCTCATCAAGGTAGAGGCATGTGGGGTTTGCAGGACTGACCTCCACGTGATTGATGGAGAACTAACACATCCCAAGCTCCCGCTCATTCCTGGCCATGAAATCGTAGGACAGGTGGTCGCAGTGGGCGATGGAACCAATAGATTCAAAAAGGGAGACGTAGTCGGAATTCCGTGGCTTGCCAGGACCTGTGGCAGATGCAAGTACTGTACATCAGGGAGGGAAAATCTTTGCGAAGATGCACTCTTTACCGGTTATACGGTAGATGGAGGATATGCTGAATATATGGTCTCATACGAGGCCTACACCTTTAAGTTGCCCCCTGGTTATGCACCGGAAAGGGCAGCTCCACTACTCTGCGCAGGCCTTATCGGCCACAGATCCCTTTCCATGGCTGGAAACGCAAACAGGATCGGCCTCTACGGCTTTGGTGCCGCTGCCCATATAATTACCCAGGTATGCAAGTTCCAGGACAAGAAGGTATATGCCTTCACCAGAGAGGGGGACGTTGAAAAACAGAAATTTGCCAGGGAATTGGGGGCGGTCTGGGCAGGAGACGCAAACCGGCTACCCCCGGTCGAACTCGATGCTGCAATTATCTTTGCACCTGTAGGAAGCCTTGTCATATCCGGCCTCAAGGCAGTATCAAAGGGCGGGAAGGTCATATGTGCCGGTATTTACATGTCTGACATACCATCCTTTCCCTATGATATCCTGTGGTGGGAACGTCAGATCCGTTCGGTTGCCAATCTTACAAGGAGAGACGGTGAGGAATTCATGAAACTGGCCTCCAAGTTCCCCATAAAAACACAAATTACCATTATTGCCCTCAGGGATGCCAACACGCCCCTCTCCATGCTTAGAAATGGCCTGCTAAAAGGGGCGGCTGTTCTAATTCCATAAAAGGAGGAAAGGATATTTTGTCTGTTTCCCATCTCATGTCTGAAATAAACGGATTCGTATGGGGACCCTATATGCTGACCCTCCTGGTTGGGACCGGCATATACCTGACAATCAGGCTCAAGTTCATACAATTCCTCAGATTGCCCGCTGCACTAAGGCTCATTTTTTCAAGGCACAGCGGTCAGGGACAAGGGGATATCCCGCCCGTACAGGCATTGACAACTGCCTTGTCGGCCACGATAGGCACGGGAAACATAGCAGGGGTTGCGACTGCGATTTACCTTGGAGGGCCAGGTGCTATCTTCTGGATGTGGATATGTGCGGTCTTTGGAATGGCCACGAAATATACAGAGGCACTTCTTGCCGTAAAGTTCAGGCACGTAATGCCGGACGGCACTATGCAGGGCGGGCCCATGCGCTACATATCGGACGGTCTTGGATTGAGATGGTTGGGCTGGATATTTGCGTTTATGGGCAGCATAGCCGCCTTCGGTATCGGAAGCATGGTGCAATCCAACTCCGTGGCAATGGCGCTGAAAGAGACTTGGCGGATCCCAGATGTATTTACCGGGATGGTTTTGGGCTTGTTGACAGGAATGGTTATTATCGGGGGAATAAGGAGAATAGGAAAGGTTACCGAAAAGATAGTACCTGTCATGGGCATATCTTATGTTATTGGTGCGCTGGTAATTATTGTTTTTCACCTGGACGCCCTGCCAGGGGCATTTACCTTGATTCTCGGCCATGCCTTCAGCCCGGCAGCGGCACAGGGAGGTTTTGCCGGTGCAACTGTAACCTCTGCCATGAGATTCGGAATAGCGCGAGGGGTCTTTTCAAACGAGGCCGGGCTTGGAAGCGCCCCCATAGCACATGCCGCTGCTCAAACCTCTGATCCGGCCCGCCAGGGACTTATTGCCATGACCGGGGTATTCTTTGACACAATAGTTGTATGTTCCATGACGGCGCTTGTAATAATTGTAACAGGGGCATGGAGTAGTGGGGCTACATCCAGTGCGCTCACCTACCTCGCCTTTGAAAAAGGTATGCCTGGTGGAGGAGGACTTGTTGTAACCCTTGGCCTGGTCTTTTTTGCCTATTCCACCATGATAGGCTGGGCCTACTATGGTGAGGAATGTATAGAATACATCCTTGGTATAAAGGCAAGGCTACCATACAGATATATATTTTGCCTGGCGATTGTCTTCGGTGCCTTTCAAAGGGTTGGATTTGTCTGGGACTTTTCAGATACCATGAACGGGGCCATGGCGATCCCAAACCTGATAGGGCTCCTGGGCCTGTCCGGCGTGGCCGCCAGATTGAGCAAAAACCGGGTCATACGGTAAGGATGCCTTGGCATTAACCACAAAGTTTCCCATATGCTTCACGGGCCATCTCACCTACGGTCATGTCCATGAACCCTTTTCCTGAATATATCCTGACAGGTGCATTATCATGGAAGAGCACCTTCAATCCTGCACAATCTGACCTGCTTCCAAGCAGGCCTACAGCCTTTACGGTAAGGGCTCTTGACTCAGGATCCTCATCCTGCAGGTATGGTCTCAGAAACCTTACGGTATCAAAACCCACCAAGAGGGCCGGACTAACCTCGGCCAGCCTGGCTATTCCCCAAAGGGCGCCCCGCCTTAAAGGGGTGTATTCCAGGAAATTGCCATCCTCCCTGATATACGATACAAGGATCTTGAAATATTCCTTGGCCATGGCCTCATTGTTGGCCAGGACCTCGGCCATGGCCTCTGGAGCCCCCCATCCTATTCCACCGGATTCATCATTAAGACTCCACATAAGGCGCCTGATAATTATCCTGGCATCTTCCATATTCTGGTTAGCAATGTCGGAAACTACCTTGCCAAAGGCACTTATGGCCGTCCATCGTTTGGCAGGTTCTGTATCATAAAAACCAGCAATAAGCGGTTTTATGGCCTTTTTGCCAGGGACATCACGGAGATATTCCAACAGGGACGCTAAATCCGCCTTCTTTATAAAATGTTTCACCCTGTGCCTGATATCCCTGCTGCTCATTGCCCGCCCTGTCTAATCCATTGGCTCCATTTCCTTGCCGCAGCACTTGGGTACAGGGTCACCCGGCTTGCAGTGCATGTATTTTTGACAGATGGAGCACAAATAGGTACATTCTTTTTTTACCTTGTTAATGTCAGAATAGGTCGTCCTGCCGCCAGGCACACCCTCAATGGTAAACTTGGCGACCTTGTCGAATTCAGGAACGAAATTGCCTATCGGAACAATCTTTTTGTTGTCACCGTAACAATCCACCACCACCTTCCACAAGATATCGAGGGAGGCCGTCTCCTGTAGATTCTCCGGTTCGAACTCTATCACGTTTCTATCTACTCGTATTTGCATTTCTACGCTCTCATTCATGGGTTATAAGGAATTCTTGACAGCCTTTCCCAACTTTCTGCCAAGCTCTATACATTCCTTGAGGTGGCTGTGATCCGGTACGTATTTGACCCTAAGTCCAGGATCTATCATATCGAACTTCATCTCTTCCATTGCCTTGTTCATGAGCTTTACCGCCTCACCGCTCCATCCGTAGGAACCAAAGGCAACGCCGAACTTGTTCGTAGGTCTGAGTCCCCTCATATACATGAGGAAACCGGCCATGCGCGGCAACAAACCATTATTCAGGGTCGGACATCCAAGGGCTACGGCCTTGGCATCAAGAACCTCGGTCATCACATCGCTGCGGTGGTTAACCCTCAGGTCCAGAAGCTTCACGCTGACACCCTGTGACTCTATTCCATCTGCAACGGCCTTTGCCATCATCTCGGTACTGTGCCACATAGTATCGTAGATCACGAGAGCCTTGTTGGTACCCTCGTGTACACACCACCTGGAGTAGGCATCCAGGATCTTGCCAGGGTCCTTACGCCATATGATCCCGTGATCAGGGGCAATCATGTCTATCTCTATGCCCATCTCGCCCACCTTTTTCAACAACTTTTTGACCAGGGGGGAGTAAAGGGTAAGGATATTGGCATAATACTTGGCCGCTTCGTGCATGAGGACAGACTGGTCAATCTCGTCATCAAACCTCTCGGTGGAGGCAAGGTGCTCACCAAAGGCATCGCTTGAGATCAATAGCTTCTCCTCAGGTATGTAGGAAAACATGCTGTCAGGCCAATGAAGCATCCTGGTTTCCAGGAAGGTGATTGTGCGATTGCCCACGGACACACTCTCCCCTGGTCCGGCGACATGGTATGGCCAGTCCTCCCGATGAAAGTGATCGAGAAGGGCCTTTTTACCCATCTGCGAGCAAATGACCTTTTCCGGCTGGACCAGCTCGATTATCTCGGGCAGACTGCCCGAATGATCCATTTCCACGTGGTTTACCACTATGTAGTCTATCTCCCCTGGATCGATTACGGATCGGATACGGTGGATCAATTCGCCCTTCATGTTCTTCTTCACCGTATCGAACAAGACCTTTTTGTCATCCAACATGAGATAGGAGTTGTACGTGGTTCCCCTGTAGGTAGAATAGCCATGAAAATCCCTCACGGTCCAATCTACGGCCCCTACCCAGAATATATCCTTCTTTATCTCTTTCACTTCCATAAGACTTCTTCTCCTCTAGCTTCCATGCGGACCAGTACACCTGTTGCCACGCCCGTGACATAAAAATATAGTCCAAGGACGGAGAGTGTACCTTAGCAGGCTTCTATTTTTTTCTTTTAACCCAACGAGATCAGATCCTTTCCACGAACCGGCCTGCACGCCCGACCCACCCGATTCCTTACCACGGGGTGAAGACAGAAGGCTATGATGCCTAGATTTCTGCTCAGATTTATTCAGGCTCGAATTGATCCTTGGTGGCACCGCATATCGGGCAGGTCCAGTCATCGGGCAGGTCCTCAAAGGCTGTACCTGGTTCTACTCCGCTGGCAGGATCACCTTCCTTGGGATCATAGATATATCCGCATATTTGACACTTATATTGCTTCATGTTTGCCCCCTTTTATCGAACAGATAGCAAGTAGGTATGATAAAAAAATAATCATGCCCATCAAGCTGCGCCCTCTGCAAGCTTTTGATCATGCGCACCCGAACCGTAACCGGCCAAAGGCCTGAACATGGCCTTGCTCGCGCCACATATTGGGCATTTCCAGTCATCGGGCAGGTCCTCAAACCTTGTTCCCTTTGGGATCTTGCCCTTTCTGTCACCCTTATCCGGGTTGTAGATATATCCACAGCTTGTAGTCTGACATTGATACATTTCTTCCGGTGTTGCCATTCAGATACCTCCATATAATACCTTGATTCGATCTATTTCTTTTGGGGAAGGGGTATCGGAAGCTGGCGCTGTCCAAGCTCCTTGTCCACCATGAACAATCCTCCAGTTGACTCACCTGCAAGTTTAAGCCTTTCAACCACCCCACTGGCCGAAGCCTCTTCCTCCACCTGTTCGGTTACAAACCACTGTAAAAAGATCCTAGTGGCATGATCCTTTTCAGATATGGAAAGATCCATCAGGTCGTTGATCAGGCTGGTCACGTATTGTTCATGCTGGTAGGCGTGCTCAAAAACCTCCAGGGCCGAACCCCACTCATTTTTAGGGGCATCTATTGCGTCCATGATAGCCCTGCCGCCACGTTCATTGATATATTCGTAGATCTTCATGGCATGCACCATCTCTTCCTGTGTCTGGGCATACATCCAGGTGGCGCATCCTTTGAGATCCACTGACTCAAAATATGCGGCCATCGACAGATAGAGATAGGCTGAATAAAGTTCCGCGTTGACCTGTTTATTCAAGGCCTCTTCCATATTCTTAGTCAACATGGCACGTTACCCCTTCCATAATCCATGAAGGTTACAGTATTCCCTGGCGGTTACCCCGGTTGCATCGGTTGGGAAAAAGGCCTCTGGCGCATCACCTGGACTCAAAAACTGCCTCCAGGCCTTCCCATCCACTATGAGCTCAATCCACTCAATATGGTGTTTTTCTTCCATCGGATGTGCGACGCTCCCAACCTTCACCTTGTAACCTCCATCCACCTTTTCCACTATAGGCACGTGTTTTTCAGTGGCTGCATCTACAGAATTTTCCGCCATGAGTTTCATTGGTTGCCCGCAACAAACGAGTTCCCCAATGCCTGCATGGACCATTTCCACCATGTTCCCACATACCTCGCATTTGTAAATCTCCAGTTTCTTAGTCATGGTTCATCCCCCTTTGGTTTATCTTGAAATCTATTTTGATTAAGAGCCCGGCTACGGGGCCATGTCTCATATTCAAAGAGATGTCCCCGCAGGACGATCCCGTATCAAGACGGCGAGGACCTAGACTCGCCTCTCCATTGGTGTCACACCTGTCTTTTGATGACGACCGTGTGGGACGGTGACCGCCCTCCCATATACTGGGATTACGGCCACCAAGCTGTCCCTTTCACCTTACGTTTATGACCATGGTCGCGGTATTGACCAACAAGGGGGCATATTCCTTCTCTGGCAGCTTGAAGAACTTGCCGATAGAACTGGGCACCTCACTGTAAAGGAGGTTCGCCTTTATAACCAGCCTTCCCTTGGGAATTCCGCCGGGCACCTTCCAGGAATACTGTTCGATCTTGGTCTCCCTGGGCCCGATCCGGTAATCAACCTTTGTATTATCCACCGTATACCATTGGCAAACGGTCATGCGGCCCTTAGGATCGAAAAAGGGTTTGCGGAAGATCCTAGCTCCATCGGGGATATTGCCATCCCTCTTCAATCCCTTGAATCCCTTGATTTCCATTATCTCACCTATTGCCTGATAGGCCAACGCGCTAGAGTCGGCAATAGTATAATCTTCCCCGGCAAACCCCTTGCGACTTACCGGGATCTTATAACTCTTGCCATTTGCATCTATGGCCCAGACCTCAAGCCAAAGCATACGCTCCTCGGTGGAACCCGATGGAATGTAGTGGCCTACCTTACCGTTGAACAGCTCGGCCCTGAACTTCAGCATCCCACCCCTCTTTACGGCCTTTTTCCTGGCATACAAGGCAAGATCCACAGCACCCGCCAGCTTGTTGGGGAAATGGGAGCCATGGAAATTGTGATGGGCCAGATCTGAGCGCATCTTCCCACCGGCAGCCGCCTTGCCCGCTGCATGATACATATGACAATCCTGGCAACGCACGCCCTCCTTGCCATAGGGACCGGCCTTCCATTCCCTGTACGTGGTCTTCACCCAGGCCCCATAAGGACTTTGCTCATCGTGACAGGTCGCGCACAGCTCGGGGCTGGTGGTAAACTTGGAATACCGCGTCTTGTGCACGGGCGATTGGGAATCGGACCTTGGACCGTTTTTCACATTTCCAGGTTCAATTATATAGCTGAAGTTAAACGGAACGGGTTCACTCGTTCCAGTTATAGAGTGACAGATATCACAGCTTACGCCTTCATTCGCCCTAGTGCCTGCGCTTGCCGGTTTTGGAGGAATATCCCCGCTTAAAAATGCCAAGGGACCGTGGCAGGCTATGCAACCGGCCTTGACCCCTGCCACCTTCTCAAGCTTACGGGCCTGGGGCAACGCCAGCTTAAAATACTCGACCTGGTCCCATTCATGGGTAAATGCCTGGGACATCAGGCCCTGTTGCCATTCTTGAAATATTTCCTGATGACACATGCCACAGTAGCCAGGTTTTTTGAAATCGCTGTACGAGTGTCTGCCCATTGCAGCAGCGTTCACCTGGACGGCCCACAAGGATACAGCCAACCCGAACATCAATACTCCTAAGCCTTTCATCTCGTTCCTCCTCTTTTTAGCCTCGGGCCAAAGGACTCCCCATAGACATCAGCCCAGGGAAACATTAATTCAGAAGCCTTACCCTTGAGGACATACCCCAAGGCATGAAAATACGGCCCGAGGGCAAAATGTGTTTTTAGGGTAAGTTATTGACCATGCCCAGAAAGGTATTCCTTTACACCCTCGAAGGTAGGTTTCATGGCCTCTTCACCCGGCCTCCAATTGGCAGGACAGACCTCTCCTTGTCTTTCATGGAATTGTAGGGCGTCCAATATCCTCAAGGCCTCCTCGACATTGCGGCCAAGGGGCAGATCGTTCACCAGTTGATGCCTGATTATCCCCTCCTTGTCTATCAAGAACTGACCCCGTAAAGCTATGCCTTCATCCAGGAGAACCCCGTAGTCCGCGGCTATCTTTTTAGACAGGTCCGATACGAGGGGAAATCTTATGGACCCTACCCCGCCATCTACCACCTTTGTCTCCCTCCAGGCATGATGGGTGTAGGGTGAATCGACGGATATTCCCATTATTTCGCAATCCCTTTCCCTGAAATCCTCAACGGCCTTGTCCAAGGCCAAGATCTCCGTGGGTCAGACAAATGTGAAATCCAGGGGATAGAAAAAAAGCATTACATATTTCCCCTTGTATGAGGACAGGGTCAGATCCTTTATGGCCCCATCGGGCATTACTGCCTGGGCGGTAAAATCAGGGGCCGCCTTGGTAACCATTGGTGTACACATGCTTCCTCCTCCTTTGACTGTTTTGATTGATTAAAATGTCTAGATAAAATTGCGCACCCGGGGCAGGCGCTAGATGCCCTACCAGTTTTCACAAAGCAGTTCGAAATGATCCCGTTTATGGGCACAGGCCGGACATTTTTCAGGGGCCTCGTCTGCCTCGACCACGTATCCGCAATTTCTACACCGCCATTTAACCGGCTTGTCCCTTTTAAATACCTGGCCCTTCTTCACATTCTCTGCAAGCGCCCGGTACCTGCGTTCATGTTGCTTTTCCGCCACTGCTATTGCCTCGAAAACACAGGCTATCTCGTTGAAGCCTTCTTCCCTGGCCACCTTTGCAAACCCAGGATACATTTCAGTGTGCTCATAATGCTCACCGCTGGCAGCGGCCAGAAGATTTTCCTCCGTGGTGCCAATTACCCCTGCCGGAAAGGCGGCTGATATCTCTATCTCACCACCTTCCAGGTACTTAAACAGCCTCTTGGCATGTTCCTTTTCCTGGTCTGCAGTCTCTGCAAATATTGCAGATATCTGGACAAACCCCTCTTTCTTCGCCTTGCTTGCAAAATACGTATACCTGTTCCTGGCCTGGGATTCGCCTGCAAATGCCGTCAAAAGATTCTTTTCCGTTCTGGTTCCTTTTAATGATGCCAATTTTTCCTCCTGTTTCATCTACTGTTGGTCAACCTATCAGAGCGCCTGCCTGGATATGTGTCCAGGCAGGCCCGCTGGCTACTACTATAGAAAAAAAACACGCCACCGATGCGGGTTATGTTTTTTTGTACCCAGGGCGCCGTATTCCAGTGATGGAACCCCGATGGAAGGTGCCATATTAGCCCGACACGAGCTCCAAGCCTGCGCCTGTGATGCTGTACTTACACCGCACCGGGCTTTCTACCAGACCCTTGGTTTTCAAAGACCTCAATCTGCAACTTACCGACTTGCTGGGTATACCAGTGGCCTCTGAAATATCTTTACATCCCCAGGGTCCATCTGTACCGGAAAGTGCTTCGAGGATCTTCCTCTGTTCCTCCGTAACAGACACCCCTGCCTTCTTGCTGGTCTTGCAACCACACGCCATTTCTCAGATACCTCCGCCTATAAAATAATGATAGAAGACCGCCTCAGTTATCCCTATGCTTCTTTAATAAACAGATTGGACATAAGCCCAAAAAGTCAAGGTGGTAATCGAGAACCTTGTAACCGCATGCATCTATCACCGCCTGGTCTATACCCTGTATCGGATTTATTCTGACATCGGCAACACTGCCACATTCCACACACCTTATGTGGCTATGCTTGGAGATGTCCCCATCGTAACGCATCTGCCTGCCTACGAAATCGAGCTTCTGTATAATCCCAGCCGCTGAAAGCTGCTCAAGGTTCCTGTAAACCGTAGCAAGGCTTATCCTTGGAAGTCTCTTTTTAACGATTTCGTAAAGTTCATCCGCTGTTGGATGGGTTCGAAGCCTCTTAAGTTCCTCTAGAATCACTTCCCTTTGATGGGTCATTCTCAATTTGGCTCACCTTTTTTAAATGATTATTAATCTTAATTAAGAATTTTTCTCAAGTCAAGACATTTTTTGCATGCCATTGCACATTGCCATGTATGCCGCAGATCCAAGTGCGGAGGCCATATCATCCCAACACCCCTTTCCTAGGGCATGTTTACCATATCCTGGTTGCAGGCCCCAAGGTCTCGATATCCTTGCCGCCCCTCTTGAAAGGCATAAACTTTCATTGTATGCGGTTACAAGCTATCTCATTGTCAGGCAAAGGAGTCCTTCTCATGGAAATCGTTTACTTCTCTGATGACTTGAATATCAAACTGGGGGTTGGGCCTGATATGGCAGACATTACCGCCGACGTATCGAAGGCGGTTGAAAGATCCGGCATAGAAGACGGCATCACTGTCTGTAATGTTATCGGCTCAACCGGTTCGATTACTACAATAGAATACGAACCAGGGGCAATCGAGGACCTTAAAAGGACCATTAACAGGCTTGCCGATCCTGCCGAAACATATCAACATGAACTGGCATGGCATGACGGAAACGGGCACAGCCATGTCCAGGCCGCACTGCTGGGGCCATCGATCAGCTTACCTGTACGCAGGAGACGCCTGCTTTTGGGCACCTGGCAACAGATCGTCATAATCAACCATGACAACCGGCCAAGAAACAGAAATGTAGTGATAAGTATCGTTGGAAGGGCCCGTGCCTGAATGTCCGCGACTTACTAGTGAGTAGTTACGAAAAAAGGGGTGGAAGTAAGCACACCCTGACAGTAATTTATATGTATGGAAAAGAAAAATGGATACGCTCTTCACCGCGTGAATCTACCAGGAAAAGAGATAGTAATAGTAGGCACTGCGCATATTTCCAGGGAATCGGTTGAACAAGTCAGGGATGTAATCCTTGAACAGAGGCCGGAGTGCGTCTGTGTAGAGCTGGATGAAAAACGATTCAAGGCATTATCCCAGGAAAAGAAATGGGAGTCAAAGGACCTGATAGAGTTGATAAAACAGAAGCAGCTTGCCACCTTGCTGGCCAATATGATCCTTGGCGCCTATCAAAAGAGGCTTGGCGACAAGCTGGGCATAAAGCCAGGTAGTGAACTGGCAGAGGCGGTCAGGGTGGCCAGGGATTTATCGATTCCGGTGGAGCTTTGCGACCGGGATGTACGGGTAACCCTTCGCCGGGCCTGGAGGGCGGTTTCCATATTCAAGAAGGCCTACTTGCTGGCCAGCCTGGCTGCCAGCCTGTTCGACGATACGGAAATCTCCGAAGAAAGGCTGCGGGAACTCAAAAAAAGTGACGTTATAACCGAACTCATGGAGGAGATAGGTGAATCGATGCCGGAACTCAAACGGGTCCTCATAGATGAGCGCGATACGTACCTGTCTGAAAAGATCAAGGCTGCACCAGGGAAACGGGTGGTTGCCGTGGTTGGCGCTGGGCACGTGACCGGTATAATGAAGTCATTGAAACAGGACCGCAGCCATGCGATGGAGGAAATAGGAGAGATTCCCCCGGTATCCCGTGCTTGGAAGCTGGCAGGCTGGATCGTTCCATGCATTATCGTCGCCAGTCTGGTGACCATAGGATTCCAAAAAGGCACTGGCGTTGCAGGGGAAAATGTCCTCTATTGGATATTGGCTAACGGGATATGTGCTGCGTTGGGGGCGGTACTGGCCTTGGCCCATCCCTTTACCATAGCAAGTGCCTTCGCAGCTGCCCCGGTTACAAGCCTCACCCCGGTTATCGGGGCTGGTTACGTGACTGCATTTGTACAGGCCATGGTCCGACCACCAGTGGTGAGAGAGTTTCAGACCGCCCTCAACGATATGGGCACATTTACGGGATGGTGGCGCAACAACCTGCTAAAAATCTTTCTTGCATTCCTGCTTCCAGGGTTTGGAAGCGTGATAGGTACCTGGCTGGGTGGATACAGGATCGTATCCAATCTCTTCTGACAACGGCCCGTCGTCTCTAACAGGTTACAGCGATTCTATAACGATATATTCACAGGGGAACACCACATGAAAAATCAACCACCGAGATCATGCGTTCATCCATCAGGCCGCTTTACATGCGGGCTGCACAGGCCATGTTACAAGGTCATAAATCTTAGACAAAGCGCTGCCAAGTCGTTACTGGGGCACGACGAGCAGGGCAGGCCCGTGGACAACCATATTAATTTTCCTGAAAACGATCTTAATATAACGAATACACAAGGGGTTTTCGAGATTCCTAATCCCTTTTCCTTCTGGGGCACGACATTCATATTGGAGGGACCTGCCAGAGGGTTTTCCAGCACCCCTGACAATTTCAGGTTCAAGCCGGAAGCAAGGTCACATCAGGAAGAATCTACCCTATTAAAAGACCTTCTAAAGGGAACGCTCTCAAATGGAAAGAGAAACTACAGCATAGGGGATCTACCCAGAAACCTCAAACTGGCCTTGGCCCAGACATCCAAGGATCCAGAGGTGCTTGAGGCACTGGCCAGGGATTCATGCAGGCTGGAGATCGGGCCTGCAGGCAGGCCTGTCGGTATGATCTACCGCTCAAATGGTTCGGGGGGCAGTACACCTGTCATCCTAGACCATGACATGTTCGAGGTATTGGGAAACAACCCCTTCCTTCCAGATGACTACAAGCTGGCCATGGTTCTCATACCAGGCGTCCAGGGCAGGAATCCGGTGGTGGGTGAATATGTACAAGGGCTTGAAACACATGTCTGGGAATACCTCAGGTCCAACAGCTATATTCCATGGGGACATTTCGCATCCAACATGGCCCATGACTGTATCCGCTATGACGTAAGGGCGCTTACCCCTGGAGACATTACCGGACTCAGGCATCTCTATTATCAACGGGTATACGTAAAGATGGCTGCAAGTCTGGATGCGCTGGTAAAGACCTCAGGTAACGGTTCCATGGATCCCCTGATGGATCTAGTTCCACGTAACAGGCCCATGGACACCGATGAGTTGGAAAGGCTCAGAATGGCCTTGACCAGCCGTGCTGATCTCTTACTGGATGAAGGATACTCACTTCCCTTCACGTCCACCATGTGGGGTTGGAACTATGGCTTTGACTTTTCCGCCTCTGGTTATCGTCTCCATGCCTCCCATCAACAGATACACCAGCAATTTGCCATGATCCCCCCCTTTGTGGAAACCGTAGGCTGCGAAAGGCAGGGAGGAAAAACCGGCCGTATATCCACATATGCAGTGGGTGACAATGTTCGGGGATTCATCCGCCGGTTCGAGGATGCATATGGCCGGCCCTTTTTCAAGTGCTATATGGAGGCAATCTACTCCAACAAGAGACTGGATAAGAGAGCAGATCTGCCAGCCAATCTGGTAGTCCAGGAGGACGAAAATGCCATACTCTGCATACCAAAGGCCCAAAGATCACAGGGAGAGGTGCAAATCATTACAAAAAAGATCGGCAATATCCTTGAGGCAGACACAGAGACGCGGAGCACACTGGACAGATTGATATTGCTGGCGGTAAGAACCCTGGCCAACATGGGGGCTGAAATGGTCACCTGCTACGAGGTCTCCAAGAGATTTGACGAGAGGGAGCTCGACCAGAGGCTGATGTACTGTTTCCTACCGCGTCATGCCCAATCACCCGGGGCCTTCAGCGAAAGGCAGGGACGTTGGGTTACCGGACACTTCCCTGAGGATTTTGCCAGGGCATTTTCCCATAACCTGGATCCGTGGGAGGATGGATCCGGCATCTGACCAGGCAAAGACGCACCCCCAGCTCTTCCCTGCAGGAACCGTGTGATCCTCATGTATCCATAAGTGCCTTGACCGAGGGGAAAAGGCCTGTGTCGGTATGGGGCAGGAACAGGCAGGACACATAGTGGTCCATGAACCTCGGATTGTCACTGAGGTCAAAGTGCGTCATCATCTGGGCCACCTCTTGCATTTCCTGGATGACCGGCCATGATACCGCTGATGCCCTTGCCCCTATCAGGGAGCTATTCCCGGCAAAAAAGAACCTGTCGCGCGGGATATCAGGTAGCAAACCGATGGTAATGGCCTGATTCAGATCCAGGTAACTCCCGAAATTGCCTGCCAGTATAATCCGTTCCAGGTCTTCAAGACCCATGCCGACGGACTCGAGCAGGGTCAGATAACCGGCAAACATGGCACCCTTTGCCCGTATGAGGTTTTCTACATCTGCCTCGGTAAAAACGATATCCTGGCCTATGGCAGTGGATTTTGCCTCGACCACTACGTATTCCCATCCATCCGTACCCTCCCTGACCCTGGGGGTGGACAGATCGCGCCTGAACTTTCCCTGTGGATCAAGCACACCAGCCATGAAAAGGCCTGCCAGCAGACTTATTATGCCGGACCCGCATATGCCCCTTGCCTTCTTGCCACCGATAGTAAGGACCATGGGCTCATGGGTCTCTGGATGGATGTGAACCACCTCTATCGCCCCGGTGGTTGCACGCATTCCATATTTTATTCCACCCCCCTCGAAGGCAGGACCTGCCGAGCAGGCAGCACAGGCCATCCAGTCCTGGTTGCCCAACACTATCTCCCCGTTTGTACCAATATCAATGAACAGGGTCAGCTCCGGATGGTGATTGAGCCCTACTCCCACCACACCGGCAACTATATCCCCGCCAACGTAACTTGCCACGCATGGTGCCAAAAATATCCTCACATGCTCAGGCACCTTCAGACCGAGTTCAGATGCCCTTACAGGTGGAAACTCCGTAGCTACGGGCACATAGGGTTGTGCCCTCAGGAAACGGGTATCCAGCCCCAGGAGGAAGTGGGTCATTACAGTATTGGCAGCTATCGTGATGAGACCCAGTCCTTGCTCCTTAAGGCTCTCCCCCTGGCAGAGTTCGTCTATAAGTCTGTTCAGGCAATCCACGATCTTGTCCTGAAGGATCTTCATGCCTTCGGGCCTCTTTCCGAACTCCATCCTGGATATGACGTCTTCCCCGTAGCTTACCTGGGGATTATAGTCAGAAACCTCTCCCATCACCTTGTTTTGATTGAGATCTAGAAGTTGCGCAGAAACGGTCGTGGTACCAATATCCACTGCAATGGCAAGGTGTTTGCCCGTTTGGTCACCCGGCTCGACCTTTATCAGACGCCTGGCATCCGGCCTGGCCGCCTGCATAAGGCTTGCCGTTACCCTCCAGTTATCCGTTCGAAGGGCCCCGGGTAATTTGAAAAGCACCTGGCTGTCCACCTCAAGGGTTATACCTTGTAAAGGCCCCTGCCCTATCTCCCTCCTTATCCTGCCAAGGTCACTGATACTGTCCTCCGTGGTTGGTTCTGGAAGGATTACCCTTAACTTTCTGACCGCAGGCCGTAACGGCCATTTCATCTCCTGTCCCCTGGCATCGAGCCAGGAAACCGCCCTTCTTGCTACAGGCCTGGCCAGGGCACGCCTGTCCATTTCGGATTCTACAGGCACACGCACCGTTATATCTGAACGCGGGTAGGTGGAACAGGCCTTCCAGGCACCGTCTTCGAATCTTTCGCCTTCCACATGGCCATCTTCCACGAATATGCGGCACTTGTTACAGACTCCAGCACCACCGCACGATGCATTTACATGAACCCCGGCCTTCATTGCCGCCTTCAGAAGATTTTCATCCTCCAGGACCTGTATCTCTATATTTGATGGAAGAAAAGTTATTTTTGGCATTGACCTGTTCCCTGGTTCCGGTACGTGGCCATAGGGGCACAAGCCTGGTGCCCGCCACACTTTCTTTATTTTTTCTCCAGCCGTGATATTATCCGAGATTGTATAATTGGCAAGCAGGAGATGGCCGGTATGGATCATTTGTACCTTACCGATGCTGGAATCGAACAGCTGGACAAGATGGATTAAACTGGAGGTCAACGATGAAGATTCTTGTTACTGGAGGTGCCGGTTTTATCGGCTCCAACGTCACGGATGCATACGTTGAGGCGGGACACGATGTGATAGTTGTGGATAACCTCTATTCCGGGAAAAGGGAAAACCTCAACCCATTGGCCAAATTCTATCTAATGGATATCAGGGCGAATGAACTGGAAAAGCTCATGGAATATGAAAGGCCCGATCTGATCAACCACCACGCAGCCCAAATATCTGTTCCTGCATCGGTAGATGATCCACTTTTTGACGCATCCGTGAACATCCAGGGATTTGTGAACCTTCTCGAGGCAGCCAGGAAGGTTGGAACGTCAAAGGTAATATTCATCTCCTCTGGAGGTGCAATCTACGGTGAGGCCGAAGAGTATCCCACCTCCGAGGCCTATCCACCCCAACCCCTTTCGCCGTATGCAATTGCAAAGACGGTATGTGAAAACTACCTGGCCTTCTATAGGCACCAATATAACATCGACTATACGATCCTGCGGTATGCCAACGTATACGGCCCAAGACAGATACCGCATGGCGAGGCAGGGGTCGTCGCCATATTCATGGACAGACTTGTCAACAAGAAGCCATGCACCCTGTTTCATTTCAAGGATCAGCCAGATGGCATGATAAGGGACTACTGCTACGTTGGAGACATTGTAGAGGCAAACCTGAAGGCCCTTGATTCCGGTAACGGAGAGGCATTCAACATAGGAACGGGAAGGGAGACCAGAACCCTTGACCTCTACGATACCATATTCGAAGCAGTATCCCGGAAACTTGCCCTGCCGGAAGACCTGAAAAGGCCCCTGCGGGCCGCTGCAAGATCAGGCGATCTGACCAGGAGCTGCCTCGATATCTCAAAGGCAGCAAAGGCCCTTGGTTGGGCACCAAGAACAAATCTTCAGGAAGGCATAGAAAAAACGCTCGAATGGAGGCTTTCCCAATAAAGCCTATAATCTCAATCTATCAATTCTGCCCTGTTCAGTCAGATGTAGACAAAAACTGGTACCAGGTTGAAAGGGCCATAGGGTCTGCAGCCCGCCAAGGGGCCGACTTGATTCTACTGCCTGAGCTCTGGTCTACCGGGGCCATGGATGAAGGCCTGGCTCACCTTGCCGATTCCACTCCAGGGCTGCTAAGTGCTATGAAAGATCTGGCGGGCCGCTTGGGGATCACTATCTCAGGGAGCATGCCTGAGCGCTGTTGGGATGCCCCTGGCGGAAAGATCTTCAACACATCATTTTTGGTCTTCCCCTCTGGACGGATCGTAGGATACAGAAAGATCCATCTATTCGCGCCAATGGGGGAAGAAAGGATATTTTCCCAAGGTGTTCAGCCAGTTGTCACCTCCTTTGGCGACGGCTCTTCCCAATCCTCTATCGCCCCGGCAATCTGCTTCGATCTACGTTTTCCCGAGCTGATACGGACGCTTGCTTTCCAGGGCATGGAGATCCTTCTCGTCTCAGCCCTCTGGCCGATCGTTCGCAGGCAGCATTTCGATACCCTGCTAAGATGCAGGGCCATGGAAAACCAGTGTTTCGTTGTAGCGGCAAACGCATGGGGGGCATCCGGCAATACCTATGCAGGTGGCGGATCAGGCATATATGGCCCCCAGGGAGAATGTCTCCTAAAGCTTGCAGATGGAGAGGTTCTGGGTTTTGCCAGGATCGACACATCCACGATCTACGAGGTCAGAAAAAACTTCCTTACCGCACGGCCACCATCGGATTGGTGGCCCAGGTCCGAAAACAAGGTTGTCTCCTTTGAAGAACTCATCTGTGTTGTCAAAAGACGGCGAAGAGCTGGCCAGAAAATGGCCTTCACCAATGGATGCTTTGATATCCTCCATGCAGGACATGTTACATATCTGGAGGCTGCAAGGCGACTAGCCGATTTTCTTGTGGTTGGATTGAACAGTGACGAGTCGGTAAGAAGGCTGAAGGGTTCATCCAGACCAATCAATACGGATGGTGCTCGGGCACGGGTCCTGGCTGCTCTTTCCTCGGTTGACTACGTAGTAATCTTCCAGGAAGATACCCCGCTCAGACTCATAGAGAGGCTGTTGCCGGATATCCTGGTCAAGGGAGAGGACTGGGAGGAAGAAAAGATCGTTGGGGCAGGTAGGGTAAAGGAAGCCGGCGGACGTGTAGTCCGGATACCCTTTGTTCACGACATATCCACCACCAGGATATTAAAGGAAATTACAAAAAGAAAGGACGAAAAGGATGAGAGGATGTGATCAAAAGACGTGAGACCTGGACGAAGCGGAATTCAAAAGTGCATAGGCCTGGGCACCATCGTTTTCAAGCTTGACCCAGCGCCTGCCCGATAAAAACCACCATTGCTTTCCATCAAACCTTGCTACCTGGGCACCGTGATATGCCATCATTCTGCGAACCTCGTCAGTGGTATAGGGATTCTTATAATCACCCTTTACCTTGACATCCTGGCAGCCCGAAAGGAGAAAAAGGAAAATGGGTACAATGGCGGCTCTTGCCCAGAGACTGTTAATTTTTTTAAACAATATGCTATAGTCCATAAAAAATATTTTAAAGACACAACCGAAAAAGTCAAGAACCTTTGTCTGAAGAACGCGAGGCATCTACATGATGCCGCCTTTTCATGCCCGTTTTACCCACAGGGATCTTCAACTATCTGCCATATCCGCCAATTTTTTCTGGACATCCTTGATCTTTTTCTTAAGCCTCTTCTTCTCAGTCCTATCCTTTACCTTCTTCATTGCCTTACGATACATCTTGAGCGCGCTCAAATACCGTGTCTTTGCACCGTAGGCATCCCCCAAATGTTCCAAAATTATGGGATCATCAGGCACTAGGCTATGTGCCTTTTCCAGGGTCTTTATAGCCTTGTCAAACCTGCCCTGCTTGAAATATACCCAGCCCAAGCTATCTATGATATAACCATCATCCGCCTCTATGGAAAGGGCCTTCTCGATCAACCTCTCGGCCCTTTTCAGCTCGATTCCCTCTTCGGCAAGGGTATAACCCAGAAAATTCAGGGCCGGAACATAATTTCCATCGATTTTAACCGCATTTTCTGCGCATTTTATGGCTTCATTCCTTTTGCCCATACTATCGAGAAGCATCGCAAGATTGAATAGAATCTCCTTGTCCTTTGGATCCCTTTCAAGCGCCTGTCGAAGCAACCTTTCAGCATCTCTGCTCCTGCCGGCCTTCTGATACATGGTTGAAAGGGCAATGATAATCTGCTTATTTCCAGGCCGCACCCCAAGCCCCTTCTCAAGACACTCGATCGCCTCATCCTGATTTCCCCTCTCCTGCAGGAGGTATGCAAGGCGCACCCTAGCCTGTACCCCGTATTCGTCATTCAAGCCGGCTGATTTCAAGATCTCTATTGCCCTTTTGATATCCTTTTTTTGCTCATAGGCGATACCGGTATAGAAAATGATCTGATTGCTTTGGGGATGCACCTTTCTAATCTCGTCGAGTATCTCAATCGCCTCGTCCGGTTTGTTGAACCGCAGGCACATGATCGCCAGAGACATGCCAAGGGAAGGACTGGCACCAGGGAATTGCCTCAATTGGTTGAACACCTTCAGGGCATCGTCCAGCCGCTTCATCTTTATGAATAGTGCCAGCAGATGTTGCCTCACCTGCAGATTCTTCGGTTGCTGGCGCAGCAGTTCCCTATATTCGTCTATGGCCTTATCGGTTCTCCCCTGCCTTTCATAAACCTCGCCCAAATCGATATAGACAGCGGAAAAATGCGGATTTATAGCCAGAACCCTCTTGAAATTTTTTTCCGCCATGGAGAATTCACCCTTATCCATATATATCTTCCCCAGATAATAATGGGCCAGGAATGAACGCCTGCCACCCGATTTGGAAACACGTTCCAGCATATCGATCGCCTTCTTGTATTCCTTCGATTCGGCAAACAATGTTCCGGCAAGAAACAAGGCCTCCTGATCATTGGGCCTTTCCTTTAGAACCTCCTCAACCAGATCAAGGGCATCGATCACATTGTTTTCGTTTACGTAAATCCTGGCCAATAACAGTTTGATCGCGTTGTTTCCCGGATCAAGTTCTAGGGCCTCCTCGGCCCACTGCTCGGCCTCATTCAAGTCGCCCAGTCTGGCCGAAACCTTGGCAAGCTCTTCAAGGATATCGAAGGAATCCGGATCGAGTTCATGGGCAAGCTTCAGGCTGGAAGCTGCTGATTCCAGCCTTCCCCTGGTTTCGTATAAAAGCCCCTGCATGTAATGGGCATAGGCCTCGGCCCTGGAAAAATCAGGGGCTGCTTTACAAGACGATGGCGACACACACAAGGCGGCCGCAGCAATGAGGAAGGCTGCCATGGCCTTCCATGGCAAAATGGGCAATCCAATCATCAGGGCGCATGGATGCAGCTTCCCTGGACTTAGCGCCAACGAACGTAAAAAAATGGTCATTGCTGTGCCACCTCTTCTGCGTAGGACGCAATATCCGGCACCTTTTCCTCCAGGAACTTCCTCAATTTTTCCTTTATCTTGGCCTCTATTTGCCGCACTCTTTCCCTGGAAACCCCGAACTCCCTGCCAAGTTCTTGCAGTGTCTTTGGCTCCTCACTCAACATCCTGTCCTCAAAAATCTTTTTTTCCTTTTCATTGAGACACATTTTGAATTCATCCAGTTGGATTCTCAATCTGGCACCAATCTCATCCCTTGCCACCAGGGACTCTACGGAGACATCGCCACTTGCAAGAAAATCGACGTGTTGGTCTTCGGAATCGTCACGCACAGGTGCATCAAGCGAGACCTCCCATGAGCCCATCCGCTGCTCCATGTCTATGACATCCTTCTCGGGCACATTCAGACCCTTTGAAATAAGCTTCGGCACGGGCTCAAAACCCATCGCCCGGATCCGTTCCTTTTCCTTGTTGAGGTTATAGAACAGTTTGCGTTGGGCCTGGGTAGTACCGATCTTTACAAGCCGCCAGTTATCCATAATAAATTTAAGAATATAGGCCTTTATCCAAAACGACGCATAGTAAGAAAATTTAACACCCTTGTATGGATTGAATTTCTTCACCGCGTGCATGAGACCAACGTTTCCCTCTTGTATCAGATCAAGGAAGTTCTGCATCCAAAATTTCTGAAAATCCAGTGCGATTTTTACTACAAGCCTGAGATTAGAGGTTACAATCTTCGAGGCAATAGCAGGATCATGGGTTTCATAATAGGCCTTGGTCAGCGCCTTTTCCTGTTCCCTGGTCAATAGAGGATATTTACTGATTTCAGCAAGATATTGATGTAGTGGATCCACCTCCACCGGAAGCCCGGAAACCGTATTGGACAGGACCGGAATCTGTGCCTTGCCAACCTGGGATGTGTGCCCCTTTAACCTGACATTCGAACGCTTTTGTATCTTTTTCCGCATAAAGTTTATTCTCCTTGGCCATTCCAGGGCAAGTTCCTGTTTATTGTAACTGTCTATTTTCACTCAATCCGTTATCGCCATGACCCCCTTGTTGACCTCATGCATCTTATCCTTACCAGCCAAAAATTCCACCAGTTTCAAGGCAAATTCCATTGCTGCTCCTGGCCCTTGGCCTGTGATTATATTGCCGTCCCTCACCACCCTGGCCTTCTCCAATATGGAATCCCTCACGGCGTTCTGGCACACTGGATGACATGTTATAATCTTTCCATGGATGAAACCAAGACGATCCAATAACGCAGGGGCCGCGCATATCGCCCCAACGGCCCTGCCTTGTTCAAGTTGTTTGCGGAGTATTTCCAACACCCTTTCATCCCTTGCCAGGTTCTCCACACCATCTATGCCGCCAGGAAGCACTATGAGATCAAAGGCCTTGTCCTTGACTTGATCAAGATCGCTGTCCGGAACGATGCACACGTTCCTGGCCGATGGAATAGGGCCTGGCTGGATGCCGGCCATGGTAACAGCAAGCCCCGCCCTTCTCAGGATATCAACCACGGCTACTGCCTCCAGTTCCTCGTAACCCGGTGCCAAGATCAGCAGTGTAGTCTTATTCCCTGACATATTTCCTCCTTTAATCTTCATGCGCCTGCACGTCCAATTACCTTCCTTACCATGAAAATACCAACGTGCCCGGTGCCTTCACGATGGCACGTCCGGTTCTTGTTATTGCGTAACGCTTCCCCGATTTATCTGCGGATCGAAGGTGGGCCTTTCACCCCCGAAAAATGCCAGATGATTCGCGCACTATTAGCTATGATGGCCGATCCTCTTTTGATTCTTGAAAGACGAGATAAAGCCTCCAAGACCAGGAGGCCTGAAAGAGCCGGACGATTTCCCTGTGAGGGGAGAGGCTAGCATCGCCAGTCGTCACCCTCGATTGAAAAAA
>JAJRZR010000049.1 GCA_024275145.1 Deltaproteobacteria bacterium
AGCTCGTTTATCCTTGACCATCGGTGTACAGGGATATTGCGGGTTATGCCATCCGGGAACAGGAGCGGGACCTCAACGATTGGTACAGGATGTACTCCAAGGGCAATAAGTGCCGCTGCCTTTGCCGCTGCCGCAGCGCAGGCACCGGTTGAAATGCCTTGCCTGAGCTCCTTTTTTTCCTTAGGTGGTGCCATGAATTACCTTGGTCGCTGATTTTCTTGAATATCCTACAGGGACGAACAAGAAACGCCTCCGGGTTCACTGTGCCTTTTTTGCCTTACTATGCCCTGCCTCCGGACAAAACGGTTGTTTGCTCAGTGCCCCTTTTTTATTGTAAAGATATATCCAGGCTCTGGGCCGTATTTTCATGTCCTTGGTGCCCAGCGCATGGGGGCTTTACTTTAAGATATTGCGCCAAACGGTTGGTGATGCCTTCTTGTGGCATTTCAACCGGGATGGGATCTTGTATAATATAATATCATGAGACTTCAAAAATTTTTGGCGCATGCAGGGGTCTGTTCCAGGAGGGCCGCTGAGGCACTCATAAGAAAGGGGCTGGTTAGGGTGGACGGTTCAACGGTGTCAGAGTTGGGGTTCCAGGTTGAGGCTGGGGTGAATGTGGTCGAGGTGTCGGGAAAGAGGGTGGAACTCTCCGGAGCGAAGGAATACTGGCTGCTCAACAAGCCCGTCGGTTTCCTGACCACAGTGCAAGATCCCTTTGGTCGCCCAACGGTCATGGACATCATAGGTAGCCGTGTAGGTACCCGTCTCTATCCGGTCGGACGGCTTGACATGGACAGCCAGGGGCTCTTGTTACTTACCAACGATGGCGAGCTTGCCAACCGCCTTCTGCATCCAAGGCACAAGGTGGAAAAGTCCTACCATGTAAGGGTGAAGGGAAGGCCGTCGAAGGCAGATCTGCAACGCCTGAGAGGGGGGGTAGAGATAGAAGGCCGAAGGACCTTGCCATGCAGGATCAGTGTGCTTGGGACCACCAGGCGGTATACCCTTTTAGAGATAACATTGAAGGAAGGACGTAAACGCCAGATCAGGATGATGATGGCCGCTGTTGGGCATCCGGTGGTAAAGCTTACCAGGGTAAGGATAGGACCCCTGGAATTGGCAGGACTTGCAGCAGGTGAGTTCAGAAGGCTTTCGGGAAACGAGGTGATGGCCCTCAAGAAGGCTGCAGGGTTGAACCAGAAATAATCCTGCCCCCCGGTTCGGATTTACTTTTGTTTGATGGCGTCTTTCCCCAGTGTCAGTCTGTTTTGTACGTCTTTCAGTGTGGCCAGTGAGTGGCTCAATGGTTGTTTATGCCGTAATCCTTCATTTTGTACAGGAGTGCCGGCAGGCTTATTTCAAGCAACTGGGCCGCCTGGGTCTTGTTTCCCCCTGTCTTTTCCAGCGCACGCTTGATGAGTACCCTTTCGAGTATCTTGCTCCCCTTTTTAATAGATAAGATGGAGGCGTCCAGACCTGGAATCTGGTTACAACTCTCCACGATTCCCTGGTGCCCTGGTTTCAACTGGGGTGGCAGGTCCTCTACCTGAATTGTCTTGTTCTCAGTAAGTACCATGGCCCTTTCAATTACATTTTCAAGTTCCCTGACGTTTCCAGGCCATCTGTATTCGAGTAGTAGGTGCATGGCATCAGGGCTTATGCCCTGGATATCGGTATTGAGGCGCTGGTTATACTTTTCACGGAAGTGTTCCACGAGGAGTCTTATATCCTCCTTACGCTCCCTCAGTGGTGGTATGACCATGGATAGTACATTTATCCGGTAATAGAGATCTTCTCTGAATTTCCCCTCCCTTACACTTTGTGAGAGATCCTTTGCGGTAGCCGCTACTATTCTCACGTCCACCTTGATGGTCCTGTTGTCACCCAACGGGCGTATCTCTTCTTCCTGGAGGACCCTGAGCAGTTTTACCTGGAGGGAGAGAGGCAGGTCCCCCAGCTCGTCCAGGAACAGGGTGCCTCCGTTTGCCTCTTCGAAAAGTCCCTTTTTGGATCTTATCGCATCGGTGAATGCCCCCTTGACGTGGCCGAACAATTCGCTTTCGAGTAGATTTTCAGGTATTCCACCGCAATTTATGGCAACGAACGGGGCATTTCTCCTTACGCTGTTGAAATGCAGGGCCTTGGCAACAAGCTCCTTGCCTGTACCGCTTTCACCCGTTATGAGAACCGTTGTCTTGTAATCCTTGACCTTTTCTATCACGTCAAAGATTCTCTGCATCTCAGGGCTGCGGGCCACTATATTGCTGAAGGAATATTTTTCTTCCACCTCATTTCTTAGAAGGGCGTTTTCTTTCTTCAGACGCATCTGTTCTTCAACCCGTTTCAGGACGAAAAACAGGTGACCTGCACTTATGGGCTTGTGAATATAGTCGGCAGCACCCAGGTTGATGGCATGCATGGCAATATCGGCATCTGCCTGGCCTGACATCATTATAATATTGGACTTGATTCCGAGGGCCTTGACTTGTTGCAGAAAGTGGATCCCGTTTCCAGGCTCCATGCCGGTCATCGTTCCATCCGGGTTGGGTTTCAAGAAGATGTCTGTCAAGACATGGTCGAAATTCTGATTTTTTACCAGCGAAAGGCCTTCCTCTTCGTTGGCGGCCTGGACGACATCGAATCCTCCCCTTGAAGAACCCAAGATGGATGCTACCGTATTGCGGGCCTGGAATTCATCATCTATTACTAATACCCTGGGCTTGTTCACTTAATACTCCGGATTTGCTGCTGGCAGCATTTTTTGAATTATTGCTTCCCTTGAGAAAAAATCCGTCCCCCCTGTTACGAGGTGTCTGTTCCCCACCTCAGCGGCTCCATCCCCGGTTGGCCTTGTTTGAGGGAATTGATGGCAGTTAGAAGAATTGATCCAGTTAGCGTACCGGTATGTAAGAGGGTTTACAATAATTTATATAATTATGAATATTTTTTTTGTTTACTGCAAGTCCAGGCCTTAACTTTCATGCACCCCGTACAACAATTGTCGCTGATTCTCCCTGGCACTAAAAAGGGGGGCCTGTATATATCGCGGGCACGAGGTTTAAATACCAACCCACAATATTTTTGCCCCAGAAGAGGTATGCCATGGCCCCCCCGGCCAGGAATGGGCCATAGGGTATGGCTGTATGGCGATTGGCACCCCTAAAGGCCAGGGCTGCGATCCCTACGATGGAGCCTGTTACGGCGCTCAAGAATATGACAACGGGAATAGCCTGCCATCCAAGAAACGCCCCTATCATCGCCAGTAGCTTTATGTCACCCCCACCCATTCCCTCCCTTCCGGTCAGAAAGCGATACCCCCATGCCACCAGGAACAGTGAACCACCTCCTGCGATTATTCCCGCAAGGGAATCGGTCCAGGATGCGTTGGCCAGGACAAAGGCCGACAGGAAGCCTATCAATATGCCTGGCAGGGAAATGATGTCCGGTATGATTTGGTGCCACAGGTCTATGAATATGATCACAATAAGGGCCGCGGTAAAACAAAGATAGATGAGGAAATCGATCGAGAGCCCGAATTTGCGGAAAAGCAGCAGGGATAAAAGACCGGTTACGAGTTCGACCAGTGGATATTGGACAGATATGCCCATTTCACAGGACCGGCACCTGCCCTTCAGGACGAGGTAGCTGATCAACGGAATATTCTCCCACCAAGAAAGCCTATGCCCGCACTTGGGGCATGCGGAACCAGGTGTCACTATTGATCTGTGGGCAGGCAGTCTGCTTATGCAGACGTTCAGGAAACTTCCTATACAGGTGCCCGTCACAAAGATCAGGATTTCCAGTATTGGTTGGCCGGTTTCCATTGCCATTTTTTAAGGTATGTTCCCTTGCTTGTCGGTTTCCATTTTCTTCTCAGGCATGTTCAGGAGTTTGAGTAGGCCCTTTTGCACTAGGTCCAGGTAGATCCCCCTGATTTCCTCAAGTCTTGGCATCAACTTTACGAACCTGGAATATATGGTGTAGTAGTCGGATTCTTCGTATGCAAATCTTACCTGTACAAACTGGAGGCCCATTCCCGGTTTCTTGTTACCTGTGTGTTGCACGTATCCCTTTAGGGCTACGGTTCCTATTACAGGGATTTCGATCAATAGATCGGTCAAAAAGCCTTCGGATATTGGGGTGTTGACCTCAATGTAGCATCCGTCCAGGGATATGTTGGTGGTATGGCCCCAGATCTTGAGTTCCGGGAAATAGGCCCGTAAGTTGATGGGGTAACGCGGACTTTTTCTTCTTTCTGGCACGATTGTTTCTCCTCTTGATACTGAATGTTTAAATATGCTGGCAGCAGCCAATGGATTCGTGTCTCAGGGGCGGTGGGGATATTGTCTTGTGACGTGCCTTCCCCCCTGTTCGTCTTTATCGGCAATCTATGTCCTGGGATGAAATTGCTGGATCGGGTACCGGTGATGATCTGGTCTTTTCGATTGCCTTTCCCTTTGCCCAGTGAGGGGTGATCTTTTCCCTCACCCAGAGATTTTTTGGCGGCACCAGCATAGGTAGGCATCTTTCATGGTTTACACCCAGCCGCTTGTGTACAGGTATGTTGCCCGCAAATTCGCCATCGAAATGGACGGGTATAGCCTGCCTTGTGAAGATTTCCAGCTGGTCCTGTTGTGCATCCGCATGGGGCGGGGAGAAGATGCCAACGCGTCCCTTAAGGAGAAGCATCAAGTAGGCAGCGGCCCTGGGTAGGATGAAGGCCTCTAGCCTCCCGTCGTCCCATCGCCCCGTTGGATTGATCCTGCCCCCACCTGCATAGTGATTTATGTTGATCAGAAGCAGGGCGTGCCCTGCCATGTTATTTCCATGTTGATTGTTTCTGGTGGGTGGAATGGATAGCTCGATATCCCGTGTATTGCATCCCCTTACAGGGAAGAGGACATGTCTGGCTCCGCAGGCTGCGTAAAGGAATCTGGTGCCGTATTCTCCAAGGAGTCTGCCGATCCCCGTCTTCCGAACATGTTCAACCGATTCAAGGATCCTGGCGTCAAGCCCGAATCCTGCATAGGCAACGAAGACCGGGCCGCCATTGCAGGCCCACAGGTCTATTGGCTTGACCTTGCCAGCGCTCACAGCAGCCCAGAATCCATCGAGTCCTTCATCGTGCCAAATGTGCCACCAGCCGGTAGTCCTTGCAAGATCATTCCCGGTGCCTATTGGAAGAATAGCAAAGGGGGGAGGGGTTTCGATCCTTGAAAGACCGTTTACGACCCTTGAAACCGTGCCATCTCCGCCTGCTATGACAACAAGGTCACGGCCAGGGGCAAGGGAGAGCACCTGGGATTCCAGGCGTCCTGGATCGGTGAAGACCAGATGTTTACGTATTCCCTGAGTAGAGGAATCATTTCCTAGCAAGCTGGCAATCTTCTGGCCGGACTTTGATCCTGAAACAGGGTTGATCAAGAATAGACAATCCATAAGTGCTTGCTAGCATAAATTGGAATAACTAGATTATAAACAAAAAAACCATGAGTAACCAGGATTTTCGCATATTGGTAGTGGATGATGAGAAGTCCCTGACGACATTGTTGCTCAGGATACTGAAGAAAGAGGGGTTCCAGGTGCGTTCTGCCTCGAATGGCAAGGAGGCATTGTCAGTCGTTGAAGGCTTCTCCCCAAATTTGATCATAACCGATCTCAGGATGCCTGAGATGGGTGGACTGGAACTGTTGAAGGCCGTAAAGGCGAAACAGCCTGAAATCGACATCATTATCCTGACTGCCTATGCTACAGTGGAAAACGCAGTGGATGCAATGAAACACGGGGCATTGGATTATCTGATCAAGCCACTGAAGGATCCAGATGAGCTTCGAATGGCCGTGGCCAAGGTGGTGGAACGTCAGTCTTTGGTGGCAACCAATACGTTGTGGAACAGCCAGTTGGCCGAGGGACTTCCCCCTGTGGACATAATTTTTGCAGGGATGGAGGATGTCTGGAATGAGATCAAGCAGGTTGCGGAAACCGATGCCACGGTGCTTTTGCAAGGGGAGAGCGGAACAGGTAAGAGCCTTGTGGCTAAGACCTTACATCATCTAAGCGGCAAGAAGGGTGCCTTCGTAGAGATTAATTGCGCGGCCATACCGGAAAATCTGATAGAATCCGAGCTGTTTGGACATGAAAGGGGGGCGTTCACCGGTGCTGTGAAGGCAAAGAGGGGTAAATTCGAATTGGCCCAGGAAGGTACGATCTTCCTTGATGAAATCGGGGAGATGCCGCTTCCAGCCCAGGCAAAGCTGTTAAGGGTTTTGCAGGAACGTTCCTTTGAGAGGGTTGGAGGTACCGTGACACTCAAGACCGATGCCAGGGTCATTGCCGCCACGAATCAGGACCTCATGGAGAGGATAAAGGAGCGAGGATTCCGGGAAGATCTGTTCTACAGACTGAACGTGTTTCCCATCAACCTGCCACCGTTGAGGGAAAGGAAAGGCGCGCTTCCAAGGCTTGCCGGATATTTGGTCAACCATATCTCGGCCAAGGTGGGCAGGAAGATGCTTGAAATCCCGGATGACGTCCTCGCCACCCTGGAGTCTTACGATTGGCCAGGCAATGTAAGGGAACTGCACAATGTGCTGGAGCGCGCAATAATCCTTTCCAAGGGGCCTGTTGTAACCATTCCTCCCCTTGTTGAGGAACGGAAGAAGGAAAACAACCGCAACGATGGTATCAGGAAGGAAAGGAGGCTGAAACGTCTGGCAGATCTGGAACGGGAGGCTATAGAGGAAACACTTGAGCAAACCAAGGGACATAGACGCAAGGCCGCAGATATATTGGGAATTTCGCTAAGAACTTTGCAGTACAAGCTAAAAAATTACGGAATAAAGAAATAGATCGATATTGTGGCACGCTGCATGCATTACTTATCTTTCAAATACGATGGGAAGGCCAGGAGATAAATCCTGGCACAAAGTTTGCTAAATAAAACCATAAAGACACAGCAAGAAACTCCCTATCCCTCCCAACCCTCCTCTCCCCGAAGGCCTTCTTGGACCTCCTCAAGAAGGCCTTCATTTTTTCATTTGTGTCGTAGTGTTATCCCTTTAAATGTAATTTGAGATAATCTCTTTGTTTTTACAATAAGATACGACGTATGCAGGATTGCCCTTCCTGCCGTGTCGGGTTATTTCCCATATACATATGTAAGTGGGCTTCCAGGCAGAAAATCCATTGGTAAATTCTTTTGGGAACAACAAACGGGTCTTGGGAAACCAAGGATGTAACGAGGTGCAAATTTTGCACCTGCAAAAGTGCAAATTTTGCACCTCCATGCAATTGCTGCATAAGTTTTATATGCGTTTTTCTTCCCTTATCCTTACCGAGGCTCTGGTCTGGCCATGCCTGTGTAGATGCGTTACATGCAAGCCATGGGGCCCGGCATGAATATACGGAGCGAGGTGCAATACCCATGGTCATTGGAACTTATCATCACGCCGTCGGGCATAAAGTCTGCATATTGTCTTGGGTATGCTATCTGTCGGGAGATCGAATTGTTGTGGATACCCTGGTTGGATAGGGTGTGGTTTTTGCCCCGAAAATACTCCTACTCCTGGGTGTGGCGTCAAGGGCCGGACGGGTATATCCCTTACGACAAATGATACAGCCTCATGTTGAAAGGCAGTTTTTTTAATGACAGGTGACCTAAGTGAAGGTATTTTTATGCTGTGCTGGTGGAAGATTTGCCAGGTAATCCCAGGTAACCATGGAAGTCCCGGATCCGGATCCCCTTGGGGTAAAAGGTTCCGTCTATCGGCTTTGTGCCCGCTGCTGCTTCTTAGGAGGTATTGATCTTGGCCCCAGACCTTGAAATGCCAACCGGGATAGCAAAAACTTCCCACTTCGGACTTTGCTTTTATCTGATTGCCATGGCGATGATCGTTGGCATATGTTCCGTAGATTTCGTAGATGCGTCTACCGGCTATGATGAAAATACCGAGATCGTGATAAAGGGCAGGGTGGTGGCGGTGAACGCCCGGTCTTTTTCAGGTCTCAACTGTTTTACACTTGAGTTCAGAAACAGGATGTTCAGGGTCATAACCGCGCCGCCATGGTTTTTGCGGAGGATTGGTTTCAGGTTGAAGCCAGGCCAGAAATTAAAGGTCAGGGGCTCTAAATTTTTTGGCAGGGATGGTGGTCTCTATATCCTGGCACGATCCTTACAGATAGTGCCAAATGGACGTAAGATCATTTTCAGGGGCAGGGATTGCAAGCCGCTCTGGCGCAATTCAGGCATAAAGGAGTCGTCTTGTATCAGAATCTTTTACTGCCCGCCTCATCCGAATTTTTAACCAGGCGAACTTCCCCTCCTGCTTGATATCAATTATCTTCCTTCCCTGAATTTCGATTTTTTTCGACCATCCATGCATACCGATAGCCTGCGAAAACAGATTCTGAGGAAGAGGAGCTGCCTGAGCGGTTCCCAGAGATCGGGTTTGAGTTCCATCATAATTGGAAGACTCAAACGATTTCTCCGGTTTGTAACCAGTAGCAATCCCTTGTTTTACGTATCCTTTAAAAGTGAGGTGGAAACACAGGGCTTGATAAAGGAACGCCTGACAGCAGGGAAAACTGTCCTGGTCCCAAAAACCGACACCGCCAGGCACCGCCTGGCGGTGTACAGGATCCGTGACTGGTCAAGGGATCTGCGCCCCGGGGCCTATGGGATTCTTGAACCATCAGGCCCCGGGGTTGAGCAGGTCGATCCATCCATGGTGGATCTCGTACTGGTGCCTGGTAGCGTATTTGATCGCCATGGCGGCCGGTATGGCTATGGTGGTGGATATTATGATCGATTTCTATCCGAGGACGCCCCGGGTGCCTTGCGAATTGCTCTGGCCTTTGACCTCCAATTGTTGCCGCATATCGATCTTAAACCCCATGACCAGCAAGTTGACGTGATTATTACCGAAAAAGAAACCCTGATTCTGCCAATCCATGGGCCCGGCGGTTTTTCAGGGACGATTCATATTCAATAGGTCCCCTGATAGCGCGCAAGGAAGGCACCCTGTTTGTCCTGGCTGGGAACCATTGTTGGCCGGAGAGGGTGTCAGAGACGTGTCCCGCAGTTCGAGTGCCCGCCCCCGGCGGATGTATTATCCTGTGGGCAGATACCATTAGTTTTTTTTCTGCCTTTCGTAAAGCGGCTTTACCCCGAATTTATGGAGAAGGGCCGCCATTGGACAGAATCCCGTGAGTGAAAAGACTATCATATTGAAACCTGCCAGTATGGGGAGAATGAACCAGTACTTACTAACAAAGAGACCCAACAGTGTCCCCCCAAGTACCACTACCCCTGCAATCATCCAGATTATTCTTTCCAGGTACCACCAATCAGTCCTGCCAAGATACATTTTTTTTACCTCGGACTTTCATGTGTTGCCTATGCACCCGTTGCCACACACCTTTATGTGACTAAGTTTTTTTACCGTAAAAAAATACATCCTGCCCTGGGCCGGATTTTCACACCCTTGGGCTGCGGTGTCAAAGGTAGGGTCGTATGAAGGTTTTGGTTTTTTGTTGGGGGTGACCATCATGCAACGCATCCTGCCAGACGCCTTACCTTGTCCAGACCCTTCCTCGGGCCAAGTACTACGATTATATCCCCTGCCCGAAAGAGATAGTCAGGACCCAATGTAAGCATCATCTCACCGCTGCTCTGCTGCACGGCCAGCACAGTCGCCCCGGTTTTTTCCCTCAGGGCGATCTGCCTGGGGGTGACCGAATCGAGGTCTGAGCCCTCATGGATCTCGATCTGCTCAATGGATAGATCGAAGGCAGAGGAATGGACTGCCAGATCCAGGAATTCCGTTACAGTGGGTTTCAGTACGGCAAGGGCCATTCTCCTCGCCCCTATTTCGTAGGGAGAAACGACCCGGTCGGCGCCTGCCTGTATCATTTTCTTTTCTGCCAGGGGATCATCAGCCCTGGCAAGTATCTGAAGTCCCGGGTTGAGTGCCCTTGCAGTCAGGGTGATATAGACATTCGCAGCATCCGAATAAAGCACGCAGATGATACTTCTTGCCCTCTTGACGCCGGCCTTCAGCAGGATGTCGTCATGGGTTGCATCACCTGCTACATGGAGCAGTCCTTCCTGTTCTATTTTTTTTTGTACTTCAGGATCGTTCTCCACTATGACGACCGGAAGGTTCCTGCTCACGATTTCCTTTGCTATGGTCTTGCCTATCCTTCCGTAGCCGCAGATAATAAAGTGATGGTAAAGCTTGTCTATCGCCTTTTCCATTTTTCGTCTTCCGAAGTATCCCTTCACATGTCCTTCGATGATGGCCTCAGCCATGATGCTCAATGAATAAAAAAACAGACCGACGCCTAATGTGAGCAAGAATATTGTAAAGATCCTGCCCTGGGTGGACAAGGGATGGACCTCTCCATACCCTACCGTTGTAAGGGATATGGCGGTCATGTAAATGGAATCCAGGCAATCCCAACCCTCTATCGTTTCGTATCCGATGATTCCGGTCAGCCACAGCCCACCGATAAGGATCATGACCAGCAGTATCCGCTTATTTGTGATCATCTTTTTCTGCTCGCCACCACTTGCCGTCCTTGGGATGGAAAACATCCCTTCAAGGTGGAAGGCTTAACCTGATTGATCCGCAGGTATCGATCCGGACCGGTTCTTATTGCCTGCAATCTGCAGGTGTTCTCATAGCCGTATCGCCCTGGATAACACCTTGCTGAAGCTCGTCAGCCCCAACTCGAAATCCGCCGGAAGGTGTACGTGTATTACCCGCTTGCCGGAAGAACTGAGCGCCTCGAAATCTCCTACGGCCTGGGCGAATTGAATATGCCAGAAGGATACATCGAAGTCTGGAATCACGGGGAAATCCCTCTTTTTTCTCCTGGTAAATATGAAAAAAGCCGCTGAAATAGGGCCACCTTTGTGGATTTGCCCGGTTGAGTGAAGATATCTGGGGCCGAATCCAAGGGTCGTGGCACATCCCCTTTCCTGCCTGATAAGATGACGCATCTGGCCGATTGTTTCCTCTACGTGTTTCTCATAGGGAAGATAGGGCAGGAAGCCTACGTAGCCCCAACTGGGCAGGATGGCAAAAAGATCACGTATGGTCCTGGCAAGTCCCTTCATCGAGGGTGAAAGCAACTTGTTTGGCCTGAAATTGATCTGGCTTTGTGGATCGATCCAGAATTCTATGGGCATCTTCCCTTCCTTCTTGTAGACCGACAGGACCTCACTGGTTTTTTCCTTTGCCAGGCGTACATCCGGCTCGTCGAAGGCATTTACCCCCATAAAATGGCAGGCAAGCGCGGTTGCCATCTCCCAGAGGAAAAATTGTCCAGCTAGGGAGTATGGATCATCCAGCTTGATAACGTGGACAGGGAGTTCAGCCTCTATCAATTCCCTTACAAAGGCATCGAGGGATTCCTCCTTCGGGGTCTCCTTCAACCTCAGGTACACGAATATCCTTTCCACCCCGTAAAAGCCTGGTATACCTGTAGATTCGCCAATTATTGGAACAATTCCCCTTGTGTCCTTTCCACTGCTTTCGGCTATCAGTTGCTCCAGCCACAGTCCAAAGTCCTTCACAGGTTCGTCGGCCAATATGGAGAGCTTGTCCCGGCTTTGAGCGCCGAACTCGCCGAGGTATTCACCCAAGATACATCCGGGGTTTTCAGACCAGGGTACGTCAGGAGAACAATTTTTGATCATTTCCTCAGCCCTGTCGAGCATTTTGTCCAGGTCTAAACCGAGTAGGGCCGCTGGGACAAGGCCAAAATAGGATAACGCAGAATATCTGCCCCCAATATCAGGGGGATTGAGGAAGACCTTCAGGAATCCCTTTTCCTTTGCCAACGTCTCCAACGGGCTGCCGGGATCGGTTATGGCAATGAAATGATGCCCGGGGTCATCCACCCCTTTTTGTACCAGTGGCCAAAAATACTTGAACATGGCGTTGGGTTCGATGGTGGTGCCGGATTTGCTGGCAAAGATGAACAGCGTATTCCTCCAATTGTTCATTGGGGTTATCTTTTCAATTTCTTCAGGATCCGTTGTATCCAGGACCACGAGATCCGGGAAGCCCTCCTGCGGCCCAAAGATCTTGCCAAGTACCAGGGGACACAGGCTGGAGCCCCCCATTCCCATCAATATTACCCGTGTTATTCCTCCTTCAACGATTTCGTCGGTAAAATTCTTTAGCTCCTGGACCTTGGCCCTCATCTTAGGAACGATATCTAACCAGCCAAGGCGGTTTTTGATACTTTTCTGGACGTCTGGATCTGATGACCAGAGGGAGGGATCTTTTTGCCAGAAACGCCTGAGCGTATCCTGTTTCTCTTCATCAGACAAACTGGTTGGACGTATTATCACTTCCGGACCTCCTGTTGTAAAAGATTTGGCCCCAGGGCCTTTTGAGCCCCCTGGAAATCTCTACCCTTTTGTCCGATAATCGCATAACCTGTTTGCGAAAATGCCTGCTTACGTCTCTTAAGGTGTGTTTTTTGCTTTTTCGACACCAGGTCTTCAAACAAAATGGCCGGTTTCCCGAGGTCTCCTTTTGTTTCAGCTCTAAATGGGGCCATTGCCTTTTCCCCTATCTCTCTCTTGAATCCCGTGGATTTTTGCTCGATAACTGAAGTGATTGAATTTAAGTCAAAGAATCAGCGGTCGCAATTGTTATTTTGAGGCAGAATGGTTTTTTCCATACCGCCTGAATATTTGCCAGGTGCCTGGATATAGTCCCCGGTCACAACGTATACCTGACGAGGCAGTCGGGCAAACAGGGATGTTACCTGAAAGATGCATCTTGTCCTGGAAGCATGTTTCAATGTCCTGAGGCGCGGCCAGCAGGTATGCGGCTACATGAAAGTTTAGAGTGGATTTTTTTTCAAAAGTTTATATCTTATTGATAGTTCGTAACCACTTACGGGATAAGGCCTGTTTGCCTACCGCGAAAATGCTCCTTCAAGCAGTAGCGTATCTCTATGTCCTAGGTGCACGGTACGGGTCACATGGAGGTCCAGATGACTCGAACGAACGGTACTGTACAAGCGCCGGCCATGTTCTCATGCCTTGGTATCTATAGGGACGCCTGTGGATATGAGGGGGAATGAAGCCATTTCATGGCGGATCATACCTGCTCGGGTTTAAGAATGCGAATATCAGGGGAAAGATCCATTTTTTACTTAAGGTTGGGTCATCGTGCATGCCTTGTTTGTGCCGTCTTGATCTTATCCTTTCTTTTTGCCGCGGCCTCCCAGGCCGTCAAGGGGGGTAAAATGAAGTTATCGTCTCCTGCTTTTCCTGATGGGGGAGCGATCCCTGTAATTTTTACGAGACCGGCTGTTGGCGGGCGCGATATATCGCCACCGCTTGAGTGGTCGGGTCTTCCAAAGGGCACAAGGTCCATTGCCCTCAGTGTCGTGGATCCGCACCCCGTTGCCAGGAATTGGGTACACTGGTTGGTCATAAATATACCGCCGCAGGTTACGGGGTTGACGGAGGGGGCATCCAGGACCGCAATGCCCGCAGGGGCCAAGGAATTGGTTAACTCCTTCGGCTACACGGGTTACGGGGGGCCGCAGCCACCAGGTGGTACTGGGGAACATCCCTATGTTTTTACCCTTTATGCCCTGGATACCGATGAACTGGATCTGCCTGACAGGAGCAGTCTTGAAGGGTTCCTGGCAGCCATATCCCCCCATGTCATCGGGGAGGCACGGATTACAGGGTATTTTGGGCGCTAGCCGTACCATGTTAATGTTTCCCCCACGCATGAGATGCATATTTTCATGTTACTGTGAAAATGCATTCTTCATCAGGGCCGTATTTTCATGTCCTGGGGTGCCTGTAGGTTGGGCCGGGCAGGCATGAAAGTTTAGTAGGGCCATGGGTTACAAGCCGAATCCAGAGTTGGATTGAATAGTTGCTGTAGAGAGAGTTTATATGGTTGAATTTACAAGGAATAAACGGTGTGGACAGACCAGCTCAAAGACCGTTGGATCCGTGTCTATCCGAAGGGCCGGCAACCGCATAGTATGCCCCAGATGTGGAAATGATTGGCATTTTTATGAAATAGCCGAGGATGTCACCCTTACCACCAAGTATGTGCAGAATGCCGATGGAAGTTTCACCCCACAGTTTGACGATTCCAGGATTCTGGGAGAGGTCAAGTTCTTTTGCGGAGAATGTAAGGCGGACCTTACCAGGTTCCATAACCGGTTTGTGGAGATGCTTTTTTGACCGATTCGACGCCTCCTGTTGTAATTCGGGACAATAAAACCCTTAGACAACATTTTGACGAACTTGGCCAGGATAGCATTATAGTGGGGCTCTTGAACATCAAGCCCGTTGAGGAGTCCCTTTTCCTGGACCTGGTTGAAAGGGGGGTGAAGATTTTTCCACCGGCCATCAGCCAGGTGCTCAGCAGGTCCAAATGTCTTCAAGCGGTAGCCTTCAGGAAATGGATGATCCCCCTCACCACGGTTATAACGGTCCAGCGTGATTTGATACATGCGGTTGGCCGGTACGGTGCTGCAAACATCGGTTCTGTCATAACGAAACAGGACAGGAAGAATTGTGGGCTGGGGATAAATCTCTGGCCTTCAGTGGAGGATGTATTCAATCAGGTATGCTTTGGCAAGCTTGATTACCCGTTTGTCCTGCAGCCCTTTGTGCCAGATGCAAAGGATGTAAGGGTCATAGTGATTGGAGATTATCAAGAGGCCTATTGGCGCAGCAGTTCCGTTTCATTTCGCAACAATCTCCATTTTGGTGGTAGAAGCGCTGTCTATACCCTCAACGGCTACGAGAAGTCCTTATGCGCTGCGGTCATGGACAGGGGCAGGTTCCCCTATGCACATATAGACCTCTTGATGTGCCCTTCCGGAGAGATCTATCTGTCGGAAATAAACCTGAGGGGAGGGCTAAAGGGCGCCACGATCAATGGCAGGGAATACAGGAAAAGGATCAAGGCCCTCGAGGAGGATTTCCTGAGAGGGTCAGTTTAGGTGCGCCCTTTGAATTGTATCTTAACCATTCATGCTGTGGTTTTTGGTTTGGCATTACGTTTTTCTTGACAATATCTAAGGTTTGAATTTATTTATTGGTCTCGTTTCAGGGCCCATAGCTCAGTTGGTCAGAGCCACCGGCTCATAACCGGTTGGTCCCAGGTTCGAATCCTGGTGGGCCCAATACTTAAACGATATCTACTGCGGTGCAGCCGCTGTTTAAAGCAATGGTTAAAACATTTTTGTCGCCGAACGGGAACAAGAATTGGCTGCGTTTGGCATGCAGGGAATATTTCCTGAAAAGGTGCAACAGATATATGTTGCACCTTTTTGGTTTGCCCGGCATGGCGGACGGTTACAGTATTGCCCAGCTAGGTGTCACCTGACCAGGATCGAATCGTATACCGTTTCTTGTGTGTGGTTGTTCATCCATGGATCGGCACTGGCTTCGGTCCTTGCTGATATCAATATTACTAAGATGCCTGTTGTAAAGGAAATATGTAGAGCCATAGAAGAATGGGCACCGGCTGATCTCGCAGAGCCTTGGGACAATGCAGGCCTTCAGTTGGGTGATCCGGACTCCGTGGTCTCCAGGGTGGTTGTCTGTCTGGACATCACCAGCAAACTGCTTGCCTTTGTCAAGGCGAAAAATGCCCAAATGGTGATATCTCACCACCCGCTGTTGTTTCATCCCATAAAAAGTTTTGATCTTTCCCGGGTAGTACCCCGCCTTTTGGCGGGTTTTTTAAACCAGGGTACAGCCATCTTCTCAGCCCATACCAATCTCGATTCTGCCAGGGGCGGTGTCAGTGATATCCTGGCCAGGGATATGGGGTTGATAAACGTGATCCCCCTGGTGCCTTCCGCCAACCTGGAAGATTGTACCGGGCTGGGCAGGGTAGGGGATTTGCCCGGGCCGCGGCGCCTGGATGAAATCTTCAAATTGTTGGTAGATTCCCTTGATATCACGGCGTTGTCGTTCGTTGGAGATCCTTCGTTTATTGTCAAGAGAATAGCGTTGTGTGGAGGGGCTGGGTCAGATTTGTGGAAAGCGGCCCTGGAAAAGGGGGCTGATCTCTATATAAGTGGCGAGATAAAGCACAGTACGGCCATAGAGGCGATGGAGTTGGGCAAGGCCATAATCGATGCGGGTCATTTTTTTACCGAAAGACCGGTGGTAAAGGCAATAGCGGAATATCTGGTGGAATTTGCCCAAAAGAATTACTGGGATCTGGATATTGCGATTTTTACCGAGGAGGTATCGCCTCTGACCTTTTGGAAGATCTGACGATTTTTTCATTCATCATAAATCTTATATAATTAAGGAGTTAAAATTGAGACCAGAACTTTCGATCTTGGTAAGGCTTCAGGGAATCGATCTTGAAATTCGCAAGTTCAACAAGGAAAAGGCAGAGCTTCCAGAACGTCTTCATGCACTGCAGGAACGGCTATCCGCAAGGCAAGCGGAGCTTGAGGGCCTTAAAGAACGGTTGTCAGACGTAATGGTTCGGAAGTCAGAGGTGGAGGATGAACTCGAACTCGAGACAGAAAGGATGAAGAAGTCCCAGCAAAAAATGACCTCTGTAAAGAACAATCGTGAATATCAGGCGCTTCTCAAGGAGATCGAGGAGATAAAGAAATCCAACAAGACCCGTGAAGATGAAATATTGGAACTCGAGGAGGAGGCCAATTCGTTAAAGGAGCAGATTGCGCAAAAGAGCAAGGAAATAGAGGCAGATACCAAGGAGACCAAGGCAGAAGAAAGGCATCTCGCCAAGGCCCAGGCAAATCTCGATACAAAGATAGCAGAGCTCACGCGGGAACGCGACGAGGTGGCAGATAAGGTTCAGCCGGAATTGCTTGCAAAATATCGGTTTCTCTCTGACCATCGGGCAGGAGTGGTGGTGGCTGCGGTGAGTGATGCCATATGCAGTGCCTGCAATATGAATATCCCCCCACAGATGTATAATGAATTGTTAAGAGACGAAAAGATCCTGACATGCCCTTCATGCCAAAGGCTCATATATGCACTCAAGGTCGAGAAATAAGGCAATTATCGGTTTTTTCTTGACATAAGTTTACCGTGAAAATACAGGCTCCATAAGGGCTGTATTTTCACGCCAGGGGTACCTGTATGGGGCGGCAGGCATGAAGGTTTTTATTGACAGGAACGGCCTGATACTTACATTAGAAGATGGTTTCCCCAGGGAAGATTAAACTGGATTATGCAGCTCACTAGGCTTGCCGAAGATGCGAGGCGGAGGACAGGCAGACGTACCTTGGTCCTCAGGTGTGGACAACAAAGCAGATTTGGCAAAATCGAGGCTCCCTTGTGGCTTCAAGTGCCGAACATTTTTGCAGTTGTAACTTGTCACCATTTGGGTGAATGGCCTTTGGCATTATATTGATAATGATATTCTTAAATTATAAAAGAAATCATTTTGTCCGGCACTTAAAGTGTATAGTTTGGGATTAAATAAAGGTTTCTCCGGGGATTGTGTTAATCATATTTTTTCCAGATGAGATGGCAGATGGTCGCTTGGCAGGGCCGACCTGTCAAGAGGAAAGTCCGGGCTCCACAGGGCAAGGTGGTCCGTAACACGGACCGGGGGTAACCCCAGGGAAAGTGCCACAGAAAACAGACCGCCCTGTGTATTGCAGGGTAAGGGTGAAAAGGTGAGGTAAGAGCTCACCAGCCGTGATGGTGACATCGCGGGCTTGGTAAACCCCACCTGGAGCAAGACCGAATAGGGAGACGTTTGAAGGTTGCCCGCCTGATGTCTCCGGGTAGGTTGCTTGAGGTGTCAGGCAACTGGCATCCTAGATGAATGACCATCGTCTTCGCAATTGTGAAGATACAGAACCCGGCTTATAACCATCTTGTCTGGCTTTTTTTACTGTGAAATGTACCCTGCCTTTGGGCCTGTTGCCTGGGTGCGGTTTCAGGTTACAGGCCATAGAAAAAGTTTGTGGTGGGGAGGGGATTTTGCCATGTCCATTTTGCCTGTAGACCTGCAAAAGAAAAAAAAACGGGGTGAAAAAATCACGGTGCTTACCGCCTATGATTACAGCCTTGCCCGGATGATAGACGCATCTGGGGTAGATGCAATCCTGGTCGGCGACTCATTGGGCATGGTGGTTTTGGGTTACGACTCAACCGTTCCTGTTACCATGGAGGACATGTTGCACCATTGCAAGGCGGTAAGACGTGGGGTCAAGTCCGCTATGCTGGTGGGTGACATGCCATTTTTGTCCTATCATACCTCAAGGCGGGATGCGGTCCTGAATGCCGGGAGGTTTTTTAAGGAGGCCGGTTGCGATGCGGTCAAACTGGAGGGTGGTACGTCAATGGCTCCTGTGATAGAGAGGATAGCCCGGGCGGGGATGCCGGTTATGGGGCACATAGGGCTGACCCCCCAGACCGCGGGTGCCCTTGGTGGCTACAAGGTCCAGGGGAAGGATCTAGATTCTGCCAGGAGACTTTACGAGGACGCAAAGGCGCTTGAATCCGCAGGGGCCTTTGCGTTGGTATTGGAATGTATACCAAGTGCCGTCGGAAAGCTAATAACAGAGGCGCTTACCATACCTACTATTGGCATAGGCGCCGGGCCATCCTGTGATGGTCAGGTACTGGTTACCCACGACCTTATAGGTATGTTTGGTGGCTTCTCGCCCCACTTTGTAAAGAAATACGTGGACCTTGCCCCCTTGATTATGGAGGCGTTCAAGAACTTCAGGGCAGAGGTGGAAGAGGGAGCCTTTCCCGGTGAAGATTTCAGCTTTACAGGTGGGGAGGAGGCTGCTGAAAAGATAAAAGAGATCCTTTGCCAGAATCCTTCATCGGGATAATCGCTCTTTTCTTGATAAAATATTTTTTATCAGTGAGGTGAGATAGCTTGACAGGCTCTCTCTTCCTCCTTTTTGCCGGTTGTATTATCCGTGCTTCCCTGTCTTTGATTATTTCAAATAAGGCCGGTGCCCTACTTCATGTTCCGCATCTTGTTTCTTTTACCCGCCCACTTACACTTTCTCTTGCAATTGGAACAGATGGCAGGCTGAGTAGGTCTGTTAGGGTTTTTAAGACAGCGCATATATTTTTTCTCCTTTTATTCCAAATAATTAAGATCGTTATATCGGTGTGGCCCTCTTACATAGGTATACCTAGGCATGAAAACCTTACCCAATGGCAGGATTCTAGCTCCACGATAAAGTTAAGCAAATTATATGCCATTAAGAGTAACCGGTTACGGGGTCATCGCTTTAAAAAATTCCTGCCCTGTTATTGTTGGGGAGTGAAAGACAGATGGATGGAAAAGATCGAGGCGATCTCAGGATGGTATGTTCAGGCCTTGTTTTCCCGGAATATTATATCGGCCTCACAAAGGTGGGCGTATTTGATGATCTCGGCCTTAAGCGTTCTTACATAGGGGCAATCCCAGACCGCCAAGATTGTGTCGCGAAATGACAAATTTGTCAAATTTTTGTCATTTCTACATTCTACTATAAAGGGAAATACTTGGGGCCTGCGGCATGTCAATGGGCGGTCTCCGTATATGGCACAAGACCCCTGTTGGGTCAGGTTGGGGCATCTGGCCTCCCTTGTAAGTATCATGCTCCAGCCCTTTTGCCATTCATAGATGGCAGGCTGTGAGAGATAGAACGGGGTTCCGTGGATTCTTAGCGGCGGCTCGTCTTCCGGGCTCGATGCTCTGGTTTGCTTGGTAGACCTTACTGGAATATCAAAGAGGGGCACCTCTGCCGGAGACAGGGGTATTTCAAAGAAGAATTGCCTTGCGTCAACCTCTGGGCCAATGCAACAGAGTATACACTGGCACGGACCGCACAATAATGAATTTATCCGTTCAAGCTCCCTTTCAAGGACCTTTTGTTTTATCCAGGCCCTGGCTGCTTCCATGGGGTCCAGCGGGTTTCCTTCGCTGTCTTCGACTTCCGGGGGTACGTTGCCCGGGTGTATGTCAACAGGGCCTTCTGGCTTGTATGATTCAAACGGGGTCAGTAGGTCGATGTACCGGCTCAGCAGTGCCCGGGCCGATGGATAGCAGACTGATTCCATCTCTATTTCATCGGGCAGGTCCTTCAAGAGTTCGTTTAGGTCCCTGTAGGGGCCTGCCATGAACAACATGATTGCCAGATTACAAAGGGGCCAGGCAGGGGAGCCAAGGGCCTTTACGCCTGCCCGCCACTCATGAGAGCCCTTTGCTGCACTGGGTACCGTAAAGGACATATTGCTCAGGCGTGCAGGCTGTGGACCTTGGTGGTGGATTTCCCAGAGGCCTCTTGTGTGCGGAGAAGCTCTTTCGCTGCCTTTACAATGGTTTGGGCGTCAAGGCCTACATCCCTTCTGAGGCTGTCCTGGTTTCCATGTTCGACGAACCTGTCGGGCAGGCCGATCCGCCTTATGGATACGTTGCAAAGCCCTTCATCCATGATGCATTCTATGCACCCGGTGCCAAAGCCGCCTATGAGGGCATTTTCTTCCACTGTTATTATCCTGCCAGTATCCCTGGCTGCCTTTACGATCAGACCCCGGTCTATTGGTTTGGCAAAGCGTGCGTTTATGACCATGGCCTTTATGCCCAGGGCATCTAGCTCCCGGGCGGCATTCATGGCCATGCGGACATGAGGACCAATGGCGATGATTGCGAGATCCTTACCCTCTTTCTCCACATGTCCCTTCCCAACCGGGAGATTTTTTAGCTGCCAGTCAAGGCTTGTGCCCATGCCGTGTCCCCTGGGATAACGAATGGCCACGGGACCTTTGTGGTTGATCGCTGTGAAAAGCATGTGTTGAAGTTCGTTTTCATCCTTTGGAGACATCAAGAGCATGTTGGGGATTATCCTTAAGAATGAGAGATCAAAGGCCCCGTGATGGGTAGGGCCGTCATCACCGACCAAGCCACCTCGGTCTATGGCAAAAACAACAGGTAGGTTTGGCAGGCAAACGTCATGGATTATTTGATCATAGGCCCTTTGAAGAAAGGTGGAATAGATGGCCACAACCGGTTTGAGACCTTCAAGGGCAAGGCCAGCGGCATAGGTTACTGCGTGTTGCTCGGCAATACCGACATCGAAAAAGCGGTCTGGAAGGGCCTCCTGGAATGCATTCAGACCTGTTCCTGCAGGCATTGCCGCCGTTATTGCAACGATCCTGGGATCATCCTTGGCAAGACGTATGAGTGTCTGGCTGAATATCTGGGTAAAGGTCGGTGGCTTTGGTGATGAAGATACCACGGGTTTCCCGGTTGCTACATCAAACGGACCCAATCCATGGAAGAGGTCAGGATGTCTTTCTGCTGGCCCGTAACCCTTTCCTTTTTTTGTCAATACGTGGACTAATACAGGCCCCGGTATATTCTTTACGTTTTCGAGTGTCTCTATCAGGGTGCCAAGGTGGTGGCCAGGTATAGGGCCTACATATTCAAATTGCAGCGCCTCGAAGAGCATCCCAGGGGTCAGGAGGCTCTTCAGTGAATCTTCACTCTTCTTCAATACGGCCCATATATTTTCCCCAAGATCGGAACGTTTGAGGAAAGACTCCATCTCCTTCTTTAGCCTGGTCGCCAGGCGGCCTGTAAGCTTGCGGCTCAGGAAGGAGGATAGCGCACCCACGTTCGGTGAAATGGACATTTCGTTGTCGTTTAGAATGACGATCAGATCCCTGCGTAGGTGGCCGGCATTGTTCAGTGCCTCGAAGGCAAGACCTGCCGTCATGGAGCCGTCACCTATGACGGCAATGACCTTACTCTTGTCACCTTTCATATGCATGGCCATCGCCATGCCAAGGGCCGCTGATATGGAGGTGCTGCTATGCCCGGTATCCAGCGCGTCGTATGGGCTTTCACTGCGTTTGGGGAAACCGCTTATCCCATTTTGTTGCCTTAGTGTATGAAATCGTCTGGCCCTCCCGGTCAGAAGCTTGTGGGCATAGGCCTGGTGCCCTACATCCCAGATAATCTTGTCCCTAGGGGCATCAAAAACACGGTGGAGGGCAATGGTAAGTTCCACTACACCAAGGCTGGGGGCAAGGTGTCCCCCGGTCTTGGCCACGGTCTCGACAATTTTTTTACGGATCTCCCTTGCCAACTGGTTTAGTTTTTCGAGTTTGAGATCCTTTATGTCTTTTGGTGAATCGACTGTATCTAATATGCATCCCATGATTGTTCGCTCGCCTATCTCTTTCTGTCTATTACGTAACGGGCAATGGCCCTTAGGGGCTCTGCCTCGTGGTCGAAGGGATCCAGAAGTGATATCGCCTCGCGTAGAAGTTCCAATGCCTTGGCCTTTGCGGTCTCGATGCCGAAGACCGATGGGTACGTGACCTTTTTTTGCCTTTCGTCAGAGCCTATGGGCTTCCCAATAATTTCCTGATCTCCTTCAATGTCCAGTATGTCATCCTTTATCTGAAAGGCAAGACCAAGGGTTTGTCCATACCTTCGCAGCCTGATTATATCCTCCTCGTGCCCACCCCCGAGAATAGCCCCAATTTCCACAGAGGCTCCTAGCAAGGCAGCGGTTTTGTGGTAATGGATGTAGTTTAATACCTGTGGTTCTACCGTTTTGCCTTCGTTCAGGATGTCAGCCGCCTGTCCCCCTACCATTCCATTCTCTCCCGCCGCCTTTGCCAGAACGAAGACCGCCCTATTGATCCGCTCTGGGTGTATCCCGGACGTGAGTTCAGGGCGTGTCATGAGTTCGAACGCAAGGGTCAGGAGGGCATCCCCTGCCAGTATGGCCAGGGCCTCTCCAAAGATCCTGTGACAGGTGGGTTTTCCCCTTCGAAGATCATCATTGTCCATGGCTGGGAGGTCATCGTGTATGAGCGAATATGTGTGCAGGCATTCCATGGCACAAGCCGCTGGAAGCAGATGGTGTTCGTTTGCCCTTACGGCCTGTCCCCCGGCAAGTATCAAGATAGGCCTTATCCTCTTTCCACCGGCCCCCACACTGTATCTCATTGCCTCCTTGACAGGGGCTGAAAACCCTGTTGCAGCCGGCAGCCACCGGTCCAATGCCCGGTCAATCAAGGCCCTTTTGGCCGAAAGATAACTTTTAAGGTCAAAATCCCCTGTGTTCAAGGTCCTTTTCCTCAGTCCGTCCAGTCTGAAGGCTCTGGGTCACCATCCTAGTTAGAGGTAAGTATCTGGATCTTCTTTTCTGCCTCATCCAGGCACCTGTTGCAATACCTGGATAACCTTATTCCTTCTTCAAAGGTCTTCAGTGCCTTTTCAAGGGGTATCTCTTCGTCTTCAAGCCTTGAGACGATCTGTTCCAGTCTTTTCAGTGCCTCTTCGAAGCTGAGTTCTTTGTCCATTGTCTCTTCTTTTCGCAGGTTCCTTTGGGGATAATTCCTGTAAGCATTCCCCTTCTCCACAAGGCCATGTATTTTATGTCCGCAGGTAGCTCCTCCTGGTACGAGGGCCTGGCAGGCACGCAGGAGTGGATGCGAGGCTATTACCCGCTCCCTGTGCCTGCATGCCTTGCGTGAGGGGTACAGAACGGGCTTACACGGGAATCCAGCCATATGCTGGGCCTGTGATAGCTGCGATCTTATATATTGACATGCCCGCATAGCAGACCGGGATACTTGATCATGTACAAGCACCATGTTACCTCATGGCTCACAAAAGTGCGAGATCTTATGGAAGACATAAAACATAAATCAATAAGAGAGAAAGCCGGTCTCGGTTATGTCCTTGCTCTCAAGCCGTTAGAGTTATGGTTGGCCTCCTGCCGGCCAGTGGTAAAGGGGGATGGATACTTCCGCTCCCTTTGCAAAGAAGGAAGGCCGGCAATAATCGCACTTTGGCATTCAGGCCTGATATACACCCTCTTTCATTTCAGAAAACGTCCGGGCGCTATCATGATTAGCCCAAGCTCTGACGGTGAATGGGTCGCCAAGGCTGTTGCTGCATGGGGACAGATTCCGGTCAGGGGTTCCAGGCACAAGGGAGGTCTTCAGGCAATAAGGACGTTGTCTGAAATCATAAAGAAAAGGGGGGTCAATGCCGGTATAGTTGCAGATGGGTCCAGGGGACCTGCAATGAAGGCCCAGAAGGGAGCGGTGGTACTGGCCAGACTGACAGGCGTCCCTATAATCCCCACCGGTTTTGCCGCCAGGTCCGCCATATATTTCAATAGTTGGGATAAAATGGTATTACCCTATCCAGGCTCAAGGGTGAGTATGGTCTATGGAGAGCCTATGTTCATAGAGCCTGGCACCAGGGGGATGATGATAGAGAAGGCAAGGCAGGATCTTGAGAAAAGATTAAATGATGCGTCCCGGAGCGCCCGGCTCGTGTTAGGTCTTTGATCCTAAACCTTCACGCGGCCCGTACCTTTAGGCATAAAAACACGGCCCAGGGGTAAGAATGTATTTCTTGTGCCCGTAAGCGCCTAGTACGAGGATCGGGCAGAGGGCAGACATTAAGGTTTGGGTTGATCAATCGTATTCGGTATACAAGGAAGTCTATGATGGGTGTGACGACGGATTTTCTTCATTTTAATTGGCTGGATATAGTCATACTGCTATCCATGGCCCTGATAATCATCAGGGGATTCTGGGTTGGTTTCAGCCGGGCGGTTTCCGCTCTCCTTGGCGTGATCCTGGGTTTTTGGTTTGCAGGTAATTATTATATCCTTGTTGCCCATAGATTGTCGCCATGGATCAAGACAGAGCCGTGGCAGAACATTGCGGCCTTTGCCCTGCTTTTTCTCTTGGTATATCTCGTTCTTATGGTGGTTGGCATACTCGTCCAGGGGTTTTTCCGGGTGCTGAGGCTCGGATGGATCGACCGATTGCTCGGAGGGGTAGTGGGGCTGGTCAAGGGGGTGATCCTGGCTGCCGTATTGATTTTTTTGTTGACTGTCTTCCTGCCACCGGGCAGCAAGATTTTGAGGGAATCGTTTCTGTACCCGGCCCTTGGCAAGGCTGCCCAATCCATAGGGATATTGGTCCCAAAGAGTTTCCAGGGGCGTTTCATGTGGAAGTGGCGCAGGTTTTCCCACGGGAGTTCTAATACGGGCCGAAAGGAAGCCATTTGAAAAGGTGGGACGTTGCCTGTTTTTGCGTAAGGCCTATCTTTGTAGTCGCTGGCCAGGCTACACTACAGTGGATTAACAGGGGCAAAAGGAAGAATGCTCCCTTTGAGAGGTTTTTATGGATACAGCACAAGAGGTCAGAGGCCATATTGAAGCGCATGACAGGTTGATCGGGCTTTTCGACATGCAGATTCAAGAGGTTCTGCCAGGCATGGCCAGGGTTTCCATGAAGGTGGGACCCGATCACCTCAATGCCGCGGGTATTTGCCATGGTGGAGCCATATTTTCACTGGCCGACGTAGCTTTTGCCCTGGCGGTGAACAGCATGGGTGTCATGGCCCTGGCATTGGAGATCAGTGTCAACTATCTGCGTCCCGCAAATGAAGGCACCATCCTGACTGCTACTGCGGAGCAGGTCCATGCAGGTAAGTCAACTACACTGTTTGTAGTAAAGGTCAAGGATGAAGCCTCCCAGATGGTTGCATTTTTCAAGGCTACGGCCTTCCGTCTCCAGGGACGTTCCGTGATCCAGTCCTAAATTCCTTGCCGGAACATATTCAAAGATCCATGGCTGGATTTTTGTTTCTGTCTTGTTTTGTTAATGATTCGCAATTAGAATATGCTGCGGGTAAATACCCGAGTAGTCAGGATATGCATGACATGCCCGTTCTTTAGAGAAATGGGCCTTGTAAGGTTTTCAAAAAAACGATCTTGAAAGGTGACAGGATGTCTAACGATCTAACCATTGCCTTGGCAGGAAATCCAAACGCCGGAAAGACCACCATATTTAATTTCCTTACAGGTGCCAGGCAGAAGGTCGGTAACTGGTCCGGTGTTACCGTAGAAAAAAAGGAAGGTTATCTTACCCACATGGAAAGGAAGATAAGGGTGGTAGATCTTCCCGGTATCTATTCCCTTACCGCCTATTCTGTGGAGGAGATAGTTGCCAGGGATTTTATACTGGAAGAACATCCTGACGTGGTGGTGGATATCCTGGATGCCTCCAATCTTGAGAGGAATCTGTATCTTGCGGTCCAGTTGATAGAACTCAATATCCCCCTGATATTTGCCATGAACATGGTGGATGTGGCGCGATCGAGGGGAATCTTCATAGACTACGACCAGCTTTCAAGATTGCTGGGGGTGCCGATCGTACAAACGGTTGGGACAAAAGGAGAGGGGCTTAAAGATCTCCTTGATACTGCAATCGGAGTGGCCTCCGGAACCGATTCAGCCTCCAGGCACGTACATATCAATTACGGCCAGGAGATAGAGGAAGAGATAGCAAAGATTCTTGTAAAGCTGGGGAAGGATGTTGATTTTGGGAGACGCTATTATCCAAGATGGATAGCCGTGAAGCTCCTGGAGAAGGACCCAATGGTGACCAGGAAGGTTTTGGGTCTCAACGCTGGCGATGAGATAATCGGGCAGGTAGAGGACAGCCGTGCGCATCTCAAGAAGATCTTCGAGGAGGACCCGGAGACCATCATAGCGGAGGCAAGATATGGTTTCATCTCCGGCGCCCTCAAAGAGACTGTAAAACTCTCTGCCGCGGCCAAGAAGACGATGAGTGACCGCATCGACCAGGTCATGACGAATCGCCTCCTGGGTTTTCCTATATTCATATTGTTGATGTACCTGTTGTTCCAGGGAACCTTTTCTCTGGGTGCATATCCAGTGGAGTGGATAGGCATTGGCGTGAACTTCCTCTCCGAACTGGTCCAGCGCTTGCTGCCCGAAGGAACACTGAGGAGCCTACTCGTGGATGGTATCATCGGAGGGGTCGGAGGGGTTATAGTGTTCTTGCCGAATATACTCCTGCTGTTCCTTGGCATAAGCCTCTTTGAGGATACAGGATACATGGCCAGGGCTGCCTTTATAATGGACAGGGTCATGCATACCCTGGGTCTTCATGGGAAATCCTTTATACCGTTGTTAATGGGGTTTGGGTGTAACGTACCGGCCATAATGGCCGCCAGGACACTGGAGACCAGGAGGGACAGGCTGTTGACGATCCTGATCAATCCGCTCATGAGTTGTTCGGCACGGCTTCCGGTATATGTTCTGATAGCAGGGGCCTTTTTCCCGGGCAAGGAGGGAAACATCATCTTTAGTCTGTATTTTCTGGGCATTGTGCTTGCAATCCTTATGGGCCAATTATTCAGCAAGACTATATTCAAGGGTGAGACCGCTCCCTTTGTGCTGGAGCTGCCCCCGTATCGCCTTCCAACCCTGCGCAGCGTGATTATACACATGTGGGATAAGGCAAAGGTATACCTGCAAAAGATGGGGGGTGTGGTGTTGGCCTTCTCGGTGATCATATGGTTTTTGGGAAACTATCCAAAAAATATTGTCTATAAAGGGGATTACCAGTCAAAAATCACCCAGTTGGAAAGTCAGATACAAGAAAGCCAGGCCAGACCCGGTGCCTTGGACAGGGGTGCGACGGTTTCGGCCCTTGAGGCACAGCTTGAAGATTTGAAAAGGGCAATGGAGGAGGAAAGGCTTGCTGAGAGTTATATAGGCAGGGTTGGGCATGCCATAGAACCGGTCCTAAGACCCCTAGGGTTTGATTGGCGTTTGGGTGTGTGCCTGATCACTGGTTTCGTTGCCAAGGAGGTGGTAGTCAGCACCATGGGGGTATTGTACCAGGTGGGAGATAACGAATCGGGAGGTTATGGCCTGAAAGATGCCCTTAAAAAGAGCGGACTCACACCAGTTACTGCGTATGGATTCATGGCCTTTGTCCTGATATACGTACCTTGCCTGGTCACCGTGGTAACGGTGTGGCGGGAGACGGGTTCGGCAGGTTGGACGGCATTTTGTGTGGGATACCTGATGCTCCTTGCCTGGTTGGTGGCCTTTTGCATAAGGTTGGGTGGGAATATCCTGGGAATGGGATGACGAAATGGAAGAGGCACCTAGAGATCAAGAAATTTCCACGATCTTCAAGCAATGTCCCGGTAATCGGCTACAGGGGCATGGTCACATGCGACCCTTGAGGATTTGACGTGCACGTCTTTTTTTTCTGAGTCCATGATAACCGAAAAGACAGATCAACGACAGCAAATAGGCCATGAGAAAGACCGCAGCAACAGATAACCCCTGTATACCGAGGACCTTACTCCCCATGTCAACAAGTAGTATCGATCCGGTCTTTTCAAACAATGCCGACTGGGGAAAGACGTTCTGGATCCATGCCATGGCCACTACTACAGGAAGAAGGTAGGCCATTCCATATCGGGAAAAGTAGTCTGCCATGAAGGCGTTATATTCCTCGTCGATCTCCTCGTCACTTACCCGTAGCAGGGCATCTCTTGCATATTTGTCCTCTATCCCTTTTGCCAATATCCCTTGCTCGTGTTTCTTTTTCTGGAAGATTCGCCTGAAGGCCTCTGTCTTTTCAGGTATCCTTAGTATGATCCTTAGTCTCCAGGACAACAGTGCTGTCAATACCCCTAAAAGGAATACCTGGAGGGGTGTGGCTATGTGTAAAAAATCCATAGGCCTGATCAGTAGGGTTGTAAGCCAGTTGGAGAGATGGAGGAACAGCGGAGTAATAATATGTCCAGATATGAAATCGAGCACTAGGAATATGGTTTCCATTATTCACTCCGTTTAGGGATTTTTGTTTCCATGTCATCTTGCCCGAGTCAGAACCTCCAGGGCCCGTCACGCACATGTCCTGGAATTAATGCCAGGGTTGACCAAAGGCCTGCAAGACAGGTAGGTGGAGGCTCCAGGAGGTGTCATATCAAGCCTTCGCAAGATGCCTGGATGCGGAGGTCCTGCGAAGGCTTTAATTGAAATTGTCCTGGAGATTCGGTTGTCGATCGTACTTAACGCATGAACGGTAGTATCTTCGTATACTTCATGAAGACGATGATCAAGGCAAGTGCCAACATCCTTTTGAGGAATATCTCCGGGAGCTTTTTCTGGATCTTAGGTCCGACCATGCCGCCACCTATTGCCCCTGCGGCTATACACGCAGCCATGACCCAGTCCGGGGAGTAGCCCATGAGGATATATTTTGCGATTCCGCCAACGGACGTGGCAAAGGTTCCGGACAAGGCTATCGGGACAGCCAGATACATTGGGTAGCCGGCAACCGAGGTCATGAAGGGCATGAACATGAAACCACCGCCTACACCAAAGGAGGCGGCTATTGCCCCCATGAGGATTCCACCTATTAGCATCATGAGGGGCCGTGCGACAAAGGTTTCTCCCCAGAATCTCATGTTGAATTTGATAAAATTGAACTTGTCGAACTCTACCTTGCCTAGTTCGGCTGCCTTACCGGTCTTCTTTGCCTCCCTTACGGCCTGGTTGAATTTCTGGATAATGGCCTTCATCGCCTTTTTCTTTTCTATCGAGCTGGGCAGGCTTTCATAAAAGAGCTTTATTCCAATGAACAGACACACTATGCCCAGGTAGAACTTGTAGGCCTTCATGGGGAGATATTTTGCCGAGTATTCCGGGCCGATATAAAAGGCGCCAAAAAGTATGCCCAGGGCAAAGAATATGGCAAGGGGCCAGGCAAAGCGTTTCTCCTTAGCATATGTATAAAGGCCGGTAATGGGTGAACAAAGCGTCAGGAACAGGTTTGTAGGCTTGATCGTGTTTGCCGCATTGACACCGACCGGACCCTTCGTTCCGATAACGGTAATCTGGTATGCCGCTGTAAAAAGCCCTCCGGCTGCCCCCATGATTACAAAGAGTACACCTATTATGAAGGCCCCTATGAATACAATCAGGGGGTTCATATAGGTACAGCCCGTCTTGAAATAATAGCCGGATTTCATGACCTTGAATCCGGCCATTTTGTTACCGTTTACATAAACCGCCATCCTGGTGTCAGGGGCGAGGTTTTTATAGGGCGATATGGTTACGGAGAATGCCCCTGTCTTCTTGTCCAGGGTCAGTGAAATCCCCTTGTTCCATGCCTCGGCTTGCCTGCTGTAATCGGTGACGACCATCCTGGCATTTCCCCCGCCAATGGGGCGCTCCTTGGTGATGGTGTTGATGCCGAATTTCTTTTCGTGTGTGTAGATCAAGAAATCCCATTGTTCCTTAGTAGTTATAGGACCCAACATCTCCTTGACATCGTTGGGAATCTGATCCCAGGGCTTGATCTTATTCACCCTGACCGTGTACTTGAAGGGGGGAAAGGCGAACGGCCCTTTGGTTTGTCCCTTGGCTGCATCTTTAGGGAATGCAAGCTTCTCGGGTGCCGTAGTAATTACATAGTAGATGGGCGGAATAGCTATATCGCCGAAGAGCTTGGTAAGCTTTTTCTTTTCCTTGGCACCTGGGGAATCGGAAGGCCTGAAGAGTTTTTCATTACAGATTACCAGGAAAAGATCCTGTCCGGGTTCAATGGTACCTTTTATGGTAATAGGAGATCCGGCCTTGATTTCATTGGCGGAAAGGCTCACCTGCGCAGCCCAGGAGGTGGCATTCAAAAGGAAGACGGCAATAAGGGCGAAAAGGATAGAGACAGCTTTAGCTTGCTTCATTTTTTTTCTCCTCTCCAGAAAAGAGTTGAGCGTTTGATGTTAAAATAGTAAGCCTGTGGGGAGTTATATTTGTATATCTTTTCCACCTCCTTTCTTACAGGGTCTCAACCGGCTGTGCCCGGTGGTTTGATTGGATTATGGGCCAACTATGTTCATTCGTCCATTTGTCGGGATGTTCCGTTACTGAAGCCCATCGTTCCTCAGCCCTGAACGTGTTCCTGGAAATATTATATGTCAGGCTGTCCAGAAGGACCGTGAAGTCTACGTACTGTACGTTGACCCCGGATGGCACGACGAGCCGCGAGGAAGAAAAGTTGAGGATGCCTTTTATGCCCGAGCTTACAAGGACATCCGCCACCTCTTGCGCCTTATCTGGCGTTACTGCTATGACAGCAAGATCCACCCTGTTTTCCTTTACAATCTGCATCAGTCTGTCAAACGGCCATATCCCTATGCCAGGATCTATTTCTTCGCCGATGTGCTTGCCATCGATATCTATAGCTGCCACAAAATTGTAGCCTTGTTGGGAGAACTGGGGATAACGTACGAGGGCCTTCCCTATTGGTCCAATGCCAACGAGTACCAGGCGCCAGTCCCTTTCGAGACCCAATATGGCCGACACCCTGCTTGCCAGGCCTGCCACATCGTAGCCAACCCCCCTGACACCAAATCTTCCAAAATATGAAAGATCCTTTCTCAGTTGTGCTGGGTTTACGTTGGTTCGTTTCGCAAGCTCAGCGGATGAAATCATGGTCGTGCCTTCCTTGAGCAGTAGCTGAAGGTACCTGTGATAGACTGAAAGACGGAGAATAGTTGCGGCCGGAATCTTTTGTTTGTGCAATTTGTTGCCTCCTGGATGTCTGTTTTGGAACCTTTTGTCGTCCCGGTTGCTGGGTGGGATTGTTGCCAACGGCATGGCCACATTATTAGACGCAAGAGACGTGCCGGCTCATTAATTTTTTCTCAAGCCGGTCTTTTGATAAAAAATATATTTATATTTCAGGTAATTAGAGCTAAAAAAGTATGGATTGGCAGGTGGTGATTTTGTAATGGTACAGGATGATGTTCTTTCTACGATGCGTCATTTTTGTGGCACTTCAATAAGGAATCGATACATTTAATGATATGATTCAATACTCCAATAATATGGAACCATATGGGCCAAAAAAACAGCAGACCCTTTGATATGTAGGTATCCCCATGAGAGTAAACGAATAATCGTGCAACATTTTTGTTTCACTTTTCCCCAGGTTCTCGTGCGGACTGTGCCTTGACTCCTGGTTTCATGGCTTGAGAATACGGCCCGAGGGCAGGACGTGCATTTACTGGTAAGAGATCAGTTTCAATAGAGAGGGGGCTTCCCGATACCTTGGTGGCCAGCGGGGAGGTAAGGGGCGTGGTGAACTTGGGAGGCCTTATTCCTTGGGATATCGGAAATCGACAGAGCGCAGTCCATATCTCCTCATGAGGCGTTGAAGGGCCTGCCTTTCAAGGCCGCATCTTGTTGCCGCAGCCGTTACGTTGCCGTTACAGGCCTTTAACGCCTCTGAGATGTATGTCTTTGAAAATATCGACAGGATCTCTTGTTTTGCCTCCTTGTAAGACAGGTGGGACATGCTTGGGATAAGCCGGCAATTATTGTCATCGGTATGCTTTGAAGGGATATCCCTTGGAAAGATGGTGGAGCCGGTTGTCAGCAGAACACTCCTTTTAATGACATTCTGCAATTCCCTTACGTTCCCCTTCCATTGCCTGTTTATAAGGTGGCTCAAGGTTTCCTTGGCAAAAGACATCCTTTCCCGCCCGTACTCCGCCGCATACAGATTGAGGAAATGCTGGGCTATCAGTGGAATATCCTCTGGTATCTCCCTGAGGGCTGGCATCTCGATGGTGACGACGTTCAGTCTGTAAAAGAGGTCTTCCCGAAAGAGGCCCTTTTCAATCTTCGTCTCTAAATCCTGATTGGTGGACGCTATCACGCGCACATCTATTTTTATACTTTGGTTCTGGCCAAGGGGCCGGATTTCCTTTTCCTGTAAAACCCGCAGGAGCTTTGTTTGGACCGAAATGGGGATGTCCGCGATCTCGTCTAGAAGTATCGTAGACCCGTTTGCCGCCAGAAAGAGGCCTTGCTTGTTCCTGGTTGCCCCGGTGAAGGCCCCCTTCATATAACCAAAAAGCTCACTTTCAAGTATTTGTTCAGGGAGCGCCGGGCAGTTGACGGTTATCATGCGGTGCGGGGCCCGGCTGCTCATGGCATGTAGTGCCTGAGCAGCAAGCTCCTTTCCAGTGCCGCTTTCACCCCGTATCAGTACGGTGACATCTGTGTCCGCCACCCTGGAGATCAGGTCAAGTGCCTGTGCCAATTTTTCTGACTTTCCTATCAGGCCATGGAATTCACCATGGTTTTTCAGTTTTTGATGAAGCCTTTGGTTTTCCCTAAGGAGCCTGGTCCTCTCCAGGCAGTGCGAGACTGCGTGTGTGATTTTTTTGATTTCGAAAGGCTTTTCAAAGAAGTCATACGCCCCGTCCTTGAGTGCCCTGACCGCGAATTCTATCGTGGCATAACCGGTCATGATGATTACGGATATCGTTGGATCGAACTCCTTGACCTCTTTGAGAAGTGTGAGCCCGTCGATATCAGGCATCTTTATGTCGGTGAGGACCACGTCGGGGTGCCAGTCCTTCAATATGCTCAGTGCCTTTCTGCCAGAAGGGGCGGTCATGATGTTGCAACCACACCTACGTGAAATCACACGCTCAAGCATAGTCAACATCTCTTCTTTATCGTCTACTATCAAGAGCTTCTGTGATGTGGCAGGGTATAGCGGCATAATCCAGACGTCTGATGGTCTCCGAAGGGCAGGCAAGAAGGTGTCAATGAAACTCTATGCTAGGATCTGCATATCTGTGCAACACCCAGCCATGAAAATCCAGCCTGCGTTTGGATCGTGTTTGAGGAGAAAGGGCAAAAAAATCTTCAAAAAGATACTTCATGTAATATTGACTACCCCTAAAACACATTCTCCATCGGGGCTGTATCCTTGTGCCTGGGGGGCGCTAGCAAATGTATGGATAGCGCGTGAAGGCCTACCACGAGAGTACGATCAAGCGAGGACACGCTCTTCATGGTTGCGGTGCCCGTCCAAGTGGCCGGGCAGACCTGAACATTATAATACAATCTTAGCGCATCTTTTCACAGGCGCAAGCAAATCCATGAAAGGTGGCAGAAGCAGCCTGATCCATGACAAAAGGCAGCTTGAACAATTCCATGCCTCTACCAGCGTCACGGCGGCACGGTTCCAAGGCAGAGATTACGTGAAAAGGCATATCCATGATTAGCATATATCCACTAGCTTTCTACCCAGTAGTTGGGGGATTCCTTCGTTATGATCACATCATGGACATGGCTTTCCTTAAGACCGGCAGGGGTAATCTTTACGAACTTGGCGTTCTTCCTGAGATCTTCAATGGTTGCACACCCAAGGTAGCCCATGCCTGCCCTCAGTCCGCCGATTAATTGATAGATGGTTGCAGTAAGTGGTCCACGATAAGGTACACGTCCTTCGATACCTTCCGGTACCAGCTTGGCAACATTCTTTACCCTCTCCTGGAAATATCTATCCTTGCTGCCGTCCTTCATGGCACCCAGGGAGCCCATGCCCCTGTATACCTTGTACTGCCGACCCTTATATAGTTCGAGTTCGCCGGGGCTTTCGTCGGTTCCTGCAAGGAGACTCCCCACCATAATGCTATGGGCACCTGCGCCAATTGCCTTGGTCACGTCCCCTGAGAATTTTATTCCACCATCGGCAATGATGGGTTTGCCATAGCCATGGGCCACTATTGCACAGTTATGGATTGCCGAGAGCTGGGGCATGCCCACCCCGGCCACGATACGAGTGGTACAGATGGAACCTGGGCCCACGCCCACCTTGATCGCATCCGCCCCTGCCTTCAAAAGGGCTTCTGCCCCTTCAGCGGTTGCAATATTGCCGGCTATTACCTGGACCTCCGGGAACGTCTTCTTTATGTCCGTAACCGCATCGATTACATTTTTCGAGTGTCCATGTGCTGAATCCACCACGATTACATCTACCCCAGCCCTTGCCAGGGCCTCCACATGTTCCAGCCGGTCAGGTCCAGGGCCAACCGCAGCCCCAACCCTGAGTCTTCCCAGGTCGTCCTTACACGCCAAGGGGTATTTTTTTATCTTTTCTATATCTTTTATAGTTATGAGGCCGGTCAGGTTTCCATGCTCGTCCACCACCAGAAGTTTTTCGATCCGATGTTTGTGGAGTAGGGATTTTGATTCCTCCAGGGTTATGCCCACAGGGGCGGTGACCAGATCCTTGCTGGTCATGACATTCCTGACCTTCTGGTCCATGTTGGTCTCAAAGCGCAGGTCCCGGTTGGTCACTATCCCTACCAGCTTTTCATTCTCCACCACAGGGACCCCGGATATCCTGTATGCCTCCATGATCTTTTGGACCTCCCATATCCTTTGGTCGGGAGATACCGTGACCGGCGCCACTATCATGCCGCTTTCAGATTTCTTGACCTTTTCGATCTCTCTGACCTGGTCCTCTATGGTCATGTTTTTGTGAATGATACCGATGCCGCCCTCCCTTGCCAGGCTTATGGCGGTATCCGCTTCGGTTACGGTGTCCATTGCTGCACTGACAATGGGTATGTTGAGCTTAATAGTGGGGGTGAGATAGGTAGAAACATCTACCTCTGCCGGCAGTACACTCGAGTGTGCTGGCACTAGCAGTAGATCGTCAAAGGTATATGCCTCTGGTACTGGATGGTTCAACATTATTGCAATACTCCTTTTCGATTGCGCGAATCAATAGACCTGTTAACAGGCCCCCATCGCAGATAGTAATAACCGGAAATCCCAGCATATGCATGGACATTCTCATTATCCACGCGCCCGCCAGGATGATATCGGCCCTGGCAGATTGAAGGCCAGGGATATCACTTTTTTGTCTGGTTGTCATTTTTTTTAGGCGGTTGATCCAATCTGTAATTTCATCAAGGCTCAATTCCAGGCCCCTTATTCTCTTGGGGTCATATTCGTTCATTTCAAGGCTCATCGCTGCAAGGGTAGTAGCAGTGCCACCTATGCCTACAAGCGAGATCGGCCTGGGCTCAATATTCTGAAGCAGGGATGAAACGGTGGGCCTGATGCGCATGTCCATGTATGACAATTCGGACGGCGTCGGGGGGTCATGGCGCAGGAAGTTTTCCGTAACATTTACTGCACCCATAGGGATGCTGTGCCTCAAAGGATCGGTATTCTTTCTTGTCAGTATGAATTCGGTGCTGCCCCCGCCTACGTCGATTATTCCGGCACCTGTACCCAGGCCAGGAAGTGTATGGACGACACCCCTGGCGGCTATGGCCGCCTCGTGTTCTGTCGGGATGACTTCTATGTCAATGCCTTCTTTTCTGGCCATTTCCAAGAAGTGGTCGGCGTTCATGGCGATCCTCAGTGCTGCTGTGGCCGATGCATAGGACCTGTCCACGTTCAATCTGTCCATTACGGTCTTGAACTGTCTCAGGGTGTCTATTCCCCTTTTCATCGCATCAGGTCGCAGAATAGGTAGCTTTGAAAGGCCGCTGCCCAGCCTGACATTAACCATCCTGGACGTAATGATTTCGATCCCGGCTTCACTGCATCTGACTATTGTCAACCTGAATGTCTGTGATCCCAGATCCAGGACGGCTATTCTTTTTTCTTTATTGTCTTTCGACACCTTATCGGTCCTGTTTTACGGATAATCCGTTGCCCCATTCCAGGGGCATGAAAAGATACATGGCCTGTGGGGCCATCGGGGCAGGCGCGCAAAAAAGGCGGCGCCAGCCCTTTCAAGTAAAATTGTAACGCTACCGAAAACTATATTACAGACAAACCCTTCAAGATGCCTGTTTCCTGAATATGAACAAGCCAAAGGTTGCAATTTATCACAGGGCCGTTGCTTTGAAAATTGTGAAAGGTTTTTTTGAGTCATGGGCAGCCACAGGGTATACGGATACAATGCAGAAGGCACACAGAAGTCTCCTTGTACTTCAAGTATCCGATAACTCAGCGGACGTAGGGCCTGTGACCGCATGCAGAAATTTTCCTCCCACAGGCACAAATGTCGTCTTCAGATAGGTCAGGCCCGATGCCTTCCAGCATTCTTATAGTTGAAGATAATAGAAAGCTGTCAGGAATTTTCAAAGAGGCACTTTCGGAATATTTCGAGGTCGGGCAGGCATATAGCCTTCGTCAAGCAAGGACCATGTTGAAGGATTTTGATGGTTGTCTCCTGGACCTTCAGTTGCCCGACGGTGAAGGGCTGGAGCTGATAGGGCCTTTCAAGAGGGCAAGGCCCTTATCTGTGATAATCGTGGTAACTGCCTACGGCACGGTTAGCAAGGCAGTAGAGGCGATAAAATCCGGGGCCACGGATTTCCTGGAAAAACCCGTGGATCTCGAACAACTCGTTGGGCGCTTCAGGGATCTCATGGCCGTGCAAAGGGGTGATGACATGGTGGCAGAGTCCAGCCTGATGCGGGAGACGTTGACAATGGCGGAAAGGGTGGCCCCAACCGCATTTCCAGTGCTCATCACCGGGGAGACCGGCACGGGCAAGGAGGTCCTGGCGAGGTATATACATAAGCGTAGCGGGAGGGAGAGGTTCATCAGCCTGAATTGTGCCAACCTTCCATCCGAGATCGCCGATTCCATGTTGTTCGGGCATCTAAAGGGCAGTTTCACCGGGGCCAGCGAATGCCGGCAGGGCCTTGTGGAGGCGGCAGATGAAGGTACCCTGTTCCTAGACGAAATTGGTGATCTTCCCATGTCATTACAGCCCAAGATACTTCGTTTTCTGGATTCAGGGGCCTATTTACCAATCGGTGGCACCAGGGAGGCACACAGCAGTGCAAGGATACTGGCAGCAACCAACAAGGATCTAAAAAAGGAGGTGAGCGAGGGAAGGTTTCGCGAGGATCTATATTTCCGGCTATCCGCCTTCCCGATACGTGTACCTCCATTGAGAAAGAGGAGAGAAGACATCCTGCCCCTTGCAAGGTTGCACCTGGCAAGGCTTGGAAGGCAGATCGAAAGGGATGTGGATATCTGTGAAGATGCCCTGGCCATACTCCAGTCATGTAACCTTCCAGGTAATGTCCGTGAACTTTTTAATTTGCTGGACCGGGCGTTTCTGTTGTGCAACGGATCGATAACATCCAGGGATATTTCAGGGCTTTTGGATGGTGGTGTGCGGGACGATTCATCCAATGATTTTTGGAGCCAGACCAGGGCCAGTGCTATCGAAAAGGAAAGGGAGCTGATAGCGAAAGCCCTGGCGGAGGCAGGTGGGAACAAGGCAAAGGCCGCAAGGATCTTAGGGGTGAGTTATAAGACGCTTCTTAAGAAGATGAAAAGATTGGATATTTGATGTATAGAAAACCGCCCTTTTACGGGCGGGCACCAGGCTCTAAAGGGTAATTGACACAGTGCCCTTGGCTTTGTAGACTGTGATCCAAACGTTCATGCGTCCCATACCTCTCATCCGGATGTGCCATGGGTGAACAGCAAAGCTGTGGCAGGTTAACTTGTTATCTTTTATTTGATTATCCACCAAGGTTTTCATGTCTGTCCGGCTCTTGTATCAGGCACCTAAGGACATGAAACTACAGTCCTGATGGAGGTTGCATTTTAAAAACAAATTGGCAATCTATTCAAGGATGGGCGCATGAGAGGAATGGGCACAGATATCTTGTTGATATTTCAAGAATTGTTTCTTGAGTGCAACAAATTCATTGGACAAGAGGACAATTTGCCTTGAAAATGCATCCTATCCTTGGGCCGGTTTTCATGTCCTTGGGGTGCGGCGTCAGCGGTACGGTGGGCCGCATGAGGGTTTTTAGAGGTGTCCTGTAGGTGTTTTTTTTTAAATCGCCATGTGCCAGATGCTATTAAATACAAGGGGAGCTTGACGGGATGTTTGGGCTAGGGATGCCGGAACTGCTTGTAATTTTAGTTATTATTTTGATAGTCTTTGGTGCTGGTAAGTTGCCCCAGATAGGCGAAGGCCTTGGAAAGGGCATCAGAAATTTTAAGAAATCAGTAAAAAGCGAAGAGGAGAACCACGGTAATGACAGCTCCCCCAAATCCGACGATTCATCCGGTGAAAGTCATTAGTTTTTGTCCCTTCTGTCCCTCTGTTACCTTTCCGATCCGTTAATTCTGAATAGGCATCCATGAAAAAAAGTACTACCCATTCCCAGGAGAATCCTGTCATTCGCTTCTTTTCCTCTGTACGTCTGGCAATCTTTCTACTTATAGCCCTGGCGCTTACCTCTATTATCGGTACGGTTATTCCCCAAGGGCAAAGCCAGCAGTTCTATCTGGACAACTTCGGGCCAGGCATGTCCAAGTTGACAAAGATCCTGCACCTGAACGATACGTATCATTCATGGTGGTATCTCTCATTGCTTGCCCTGTTCAGTACCAATCTCATTGTCTGCACCCTGAAGCGCCTGCCCTTTACCCTGAAGCTTTTCAAAAAGGACAACTTGGCCGTAAGGTCCGACTATTTGACGCGCATGCCTTATAAAAGAATCTGGAGGGTCAGGGATGGCGTCTTGGATAATGCGCGTATACAAAAACTGCTCTCCACCTTCCAGGAAAAGGCAGGCAGTTTCCAGAAAAGGTCCAATGTGGATGGTGGCACACTTTTTCTCGTTGAGAGGGGTAAGTGGAGTTACTGGGGCCTATACGGGGTACATCTTAGCATCTTGATAATCTTTCTTGGTGCCCTATTTGGCTCCTTCTATGGCTTCAAGGGCAGGATCATGCTCATGGAAGGAGAAACTACCGATCATGCCGTGAGATTCGATACGGCGGCGCCCATTCCCCTCGGTTTCTCCATTAGGTGTGACCATTTCTTTGTTTCCTTCTATGAAAACGGGGCACCCAAGGAGTTCAGGTCGGACTTGACCATCCTTGAAAATGGAAAGGAGATACTGCATAAGGCAATACTGGTAAACGACCCGCTGGAGTACAAGGGAATCACCTTTTATCAGGCAAGTTACCAGGCCATTCCAGAGGTAACGGTCAAGGTCGTATCATCTGAAGGCGCCCAGCGTTCGTTTATCATCCCGGCATTTCAGAAGGTTTCCTGGCCCGAATCCGGCATGACCCTGGCACTTCTGAAGTACATCCCCAATATCCACGGGGTACCGGCGGCACGTGTCTGGGTCGGGGACGGAACCGGCCAGGGGCACGCCCTGTGGGTCTTACAGGGACGCACGGAACAATACAACAGGGGTAATACCACCTACAAGCTTTCCTTGGTCAGCGCCTCCCAGAGGTATATGACCGGGCTTCAGGTCAAAAAGGACCCAGGGGTCTGGGTCGTATGGCTTGGTTGCACCGCCTTGATACTCGGTTTCGCGATAGTATTCTGGATACCGCACCGCCGGAGCTGGCTGTGGGTGGGGCCAAAGGATGGTGAAATGCAGGTGATCTTGTCTGGACAGACCAATAAGAACAAGATTCATTTTGAAAAGGACTTTAGGGAATTAGAAGACTCAATCAACTCTGTCTTGGGGACCAATAAATGAATCTATCCAGTTCCTATCTATTGAGCTTGACCACATTCATATATCTGGGGGCAGCCGCCCTCTACATGATCCACTGGATTTTCAGGGTGCGCCAAGTGGGCATTCTTGCCACGGTGGTAACCGTTGGCGGGTTCCTGGTCCAGACCGCCGGTATTATTCTCAGGTGGAAGGAGTCCTATCACCTGGGATATGGTCACGCCCCGCTTTCAAACCTATACGAGTCCCTGGTTTTCTTCTCGTGGGTTACCATATTGGTATACCTAGTTATCGAATGGCGGGTAAAGAAGCGTGTGATAGGGGCATTTGCCACGCCCTTCGCATCCCTGGCGATGGCGTACGCATCGTTCAGTCCATCGGTGGCGGATTCCATAGAGCCCTTGATCCCTGCACTTCAAAGTAACTGGCTCTTGGCCCACGTCATAACCTGTTTTTTGGGTTATGCATCCTTCGCGGTGGCATGCGGCCTTGGAATCATGTACCTGATAAAAATGAGGAGCGCGCACCATGAGGAAGTACCGGAGAGCGTAACAGGCAGTCTTCCACAGCTCAAGGTCCTGGATGATCTCATGCACCAGACCATAATCTTTGGTTTCCTGTGGCTCTCGGTGGGGATCATCACAGGTGCGGTTTGGGCCAATCAGGCCTGGGGAACGTATTGGAGCTGGGACCCCAAGGAAACCTGGTCCTTGATTACATGGTTTATTTATGCTACGGCTCTACATGCTAGGTTTGTAAGGGGATGGGCGGGCCAAAGGATTGCCTGGTTGTCCATCGTGGGTTTTTTGTCCGTTATCTTTACCTATTTCGGCGTCAACTTCCTGCTGTCAGGACTGCACAGTTACGGTTCAGGTTGATGCCTGCTCCCCAAGGGAGCCTGGAATCACCGTCCGGTTCAAGCGTTCCCTGAGAGAGACCAAAGGAGGCCCGACATGTTTGGTCTTGGTACACAAGAACTTCTCGTAATCCTTTTGATAGCCTTTTTTATCTTTGGAGGTAAGAAATTGCCTGAAATCGGTGCCGGCCTCGGGAAGGGGTTAAGGTCATTCAAGCAAGGTCTTAGCGACCTGGATCCCAACGAAGAACCGACATCTACTGCAAAGCAGGATGCAGTAGAAGAGGCCTCGTCAGGGGAAAAGGCTGCCTGAATCCCCCTCGGGCGTCCTTGGATATATCCCGGGCCCGGTGGCTCATGTTTTTTCGGGGAGGCATCTCCGTGTCTTTCCCTGCCGGACAGGGCATAAGGTTTTTTAAGGTCTGATGGTATCCTGAAATGCAGGCCATGGTACTAGCTGCGGGCCTGGGCTCTAGGCTTGCCCCGCTCACACATCATATCCCAAAGCCTCTATTCCCAGTTTTTAACCGACCAAATATCGAAAGGATCGTAATGGGGCTTGCCCGTGAAGGCTTTAATAATATATACATAAATGTCTTTCATCTGGCTGAAAACATCCTTTCATGGGCCAGCGGCCTGGATCTTAACGGCAGCCGCATCCATATCCTGCGAGAGTCCATGCTCCTTGGTACAGGAGGGGCACTGGCAAATGCCTATTACTATCTGGACAGGCATGATCCCATTCTTGTGATAAATAGTGATATCGTAACGGATATCAGCCTGCGGCGCACCTATGAGATCCATAAGCGGCATGGTTGCCTTGCATCTCTTGTGATACATCGGCGGACTCCATGGAACAAGATCAAGGTCCTGGATGGGGCTGTAGTTGAATTCGACTATACGGGACATGATGCCCATGCCTTTACAGGCATTTCCGTACTCGATCCTGAATTTATCAGCCGGGTTCCCCGTAGTAAGGGCTCTTTGATCGATGTGCTTGAAAGGGTCATACATGCGGGTGAAAGGGTCCTGGGAATCGATATAGATATCATCTCACACGATCCGTTACGGCACCTGTGGGAAGATATTGGTTCTCCAGAAGGGTATCTGGGGGCACATGAGGCATTGATAAAAAGGGGCTGGAGCGGAAACGAAACCCTGATAAGCGCATCAGTGGTCCCGGATGACGCCTCTTTTCACGACTGGGTGGTAATCGGTTCAGGTGTCTCCATGGGGTCCAGTGTGACGGTCAAAAGGAGTGTAATCTGGGACAACGTACGTATTCCAAGGGGCTCAGTGGTCGAGGATTGCATCTGTACCCCCTTTGGTATCCTTGGCAGGGACGGAGGTTGGTGGGGAAACCATGAACATCCATGATGCGTCTCCGGATTCCCCGGTTTCCGGATCATGGGCCTTTACACGTATGAGAAATCGTCCGGTTGGAAGTGGATTCACATGGCCCGTAAATTCACTGGCTGTTCCAGAAAAGGTCATGTCAACGCTCTGCAGCAGTTTGTCAGCGTTGAAGATTTCTGCAAGGATATGGAATCCTTCCGGCCTCAGCCTGCCACCAGGACCAATGGGACAGCCACAGTCTCCCATGGTGACGTAAATTCTCAATGTGAATCCACCCGCAGGCATCACAATGCCCTGTCCATTCAATGGATGAGCTGCCTGGATGGAAAGGCTCATTCCCGTAACGCCCCGGTCTTTAGAAGTTCAAGCTCCCTTTTTTGTATATACGGGTAGAGCCTTTCCTTTTCCTTGGTACTGATACGGAATTTCAATGCCACTTCGAGGGATTTCTTGTCGTATCTGCCGGATTCCTTGAGGCGTATGACCTCTGCCTCTGAAAATAATAGGCTATTCCATGGCTTCTCAGCAGTCAACATGAGTTCAACGGTGAAGGGACCGACGATGGATCTCAATGGAGGCGGAGTTACTTTGCGCGGATCTTCCAGGTAAAAGGCAAGACCTCCAAGGCTTATGTCCCTGATCTTGCCCCTCAAGCCAGGCATCAATTTGATTTTCTTGCCACATCTTATCCTTTTCATAAGGATGATCCTGGAACCCAACGGACATGAGACCCTGAAGTACTGGCGTTTTTCCACCACCATGATGACCTCCGGAACCGGGGTAAGGATGCCATTGCCAGTAGTGGTTTTTACCCGTGTCTTCAGGATGTGCCAGGGACATTGGGGTGGCCTGTAACGTATGATCAGTGGGCCGACACCCCTCTTCCAGTTTTCAGGCCGGTCTATCTCAAGTCCCCTTTTGCCTGCTTCGAGTATCAGGGTAGGCGTCGATCTGTAACCGTTGGCCAGCAACTCGATCCAGATATGTTGATCCCGTACCTTGGCGGCCTCATCGATTATGACATCGGGGCATGTCGTGTATTTGAGGTAATCCTTGTGGTATTCCCATCTGTACCTGGAAGTCTCGGAGGGTGTGAAATTTTCCAGCATCACTTGTCTCCAATATCCGCCCAGTTTCTTCCCCATCCGATAGAGACAGTTAGTGGTATGGCTAGTTCTGCCGCATGTTCCATCTCGTCCCTGACCATGGACGCCAATTCTTTGACATGTTCCTCTGGGACCTCGAGCACCAGCTCATCGTGGACCTGAAGGAGTATCTTCGCATAGCTATAGTCGCCTTTTATCCTCTTAAAGATCCTTAGCATGGCAAGTTTGATGATATCGGCGGCACTACCCTGGATCGGTGTGTTGATGGCAGTTCTTTCCGCAAATTCCCGCACGTTTTTCACCCTGCTTCTTATATCCGGGATATAACGACGCCGGCCAAGCAATGTGGTAACATAGCCATCCCTTTTCGCTTCTTGCACAATCCGGTCCATATACGCCCGGACGCCTGGATATTTTCTAAAATAGCGGTCGATGAATTCCTTCGCACGCCCCCTGCTGATTCCAAGCTCCTTTGCCAGTCCAAACACACTCATGCCATAGATTATTCCGAAGTTCACCGTTTTGGCCACCCTGCGCATCTCCGGTGTAACCAATTCCTGGCGACAACCAAAGACATCGGCAGCGGTGAGGGTATGTATGTCCTTTCCCTGCCTGAAGGCATTGATCAATGCCTTGTCCCTGGAAAAGTGGGCCAGCACCCTGAGATCTATCTGTGAATAGTCCGCTGAAAGCAGGAAATGGCCCTTGGGCGCTATGAATATACGCCTTATCCTTCTGCCCTCTTCGGTCCTGATGGGTATGTTTTGGAGGTTTTGATCACTTGAGGAAAGGCGCCCGGTTGCGGTAACGGTCTGATTGAAGGACGAGTGCACCCTGCCCGTCTGCGGATTTATTACCCTCTTGAGGCCATCTACGTAGGTGGATTTGAGCTTTGAAATGTTCCGGTATTCCAATACTTTGCCGGGCAGGGGGTGAAGCGATGAAAGCTCGTTGAGGACCTCGACGTCGGTTGAAAACCCGGTTTTTTTCTTGGTCTTCTTTTTTTGTGGAAGCTTGAGCCTTTCGAACAGAACGGTAGCCAGTTGCCTGGTTGAATTGACGTTGAATTTTTCGCCTGCAAGGGAGTATATTTCCTCTTTGAGTAGCCTGAGCCGTCGTCTGAATTCTCTGGAAAGTTCGTTAAGGCCCTCCTTGTCAACCATGATTCCAGTCATTTCCATGTGGACCAGAACCTGGATCAAGGGTACTTCAACCCCTTCGAACAGATTCCAGAGTTTCGCCTGGCGGAGCCTTTTCCATAATTCCTCCATGACCAGATATGTCACGTGGGCATCCTCGCATGAATAATCCTTGGCCAGTTCAAGGGGAACGAAGGCAAAATTTTTTACCCTTTTCTGGTTTGCCGTGACCTCCTTGAATGAGATCATCCTGTGGCCCAGGACCTCCCTTGCAATTTCCATGAGGTTGTGCTGGTGACGGGTGGGGTTTAGCAGGTAAGAGGCTATCATAGTGTCTCCGGCCGTTTTGCCAAGTACTATGCCGTGGTTGGCAAGGACAATCAGGTCATACTTTATGTTTTGTCCTACGATACGGTCGGCCATTTGTCTAAGGAGCGGGGCAAGAATCCTTTTTACGGCATCCAGTGATAGTTGAGCGCGGTCGGTTTTGTGGCCAACGGGTAGATAGAAGGCCTCTGGTGGATTGAAACAAATGGATATCCCTACCAGCTCGGCCAACATAGGAAGCTCACTCGTGGTTTCAGTATCGATTACCAGCCGTTCAGCCACTGAAAGGCTGTCTGCAAGCCTTTTCAGATCGTCTTCAGACTGAATGAGCCTGTAATTTTCAAAGGAGATTGCCCTGCCAGGCACGAGATCCTTAAGGAATTTTGAAAATTCCAGCTCTTCGAACAACCTTCGCAGCCTTGATTGATCCGGTGGCCTGACCCTGTAGTGTTCTAAATCAGTGGGTACCGGTGCATTGCAGGCAAGGGTTACCAGCCTCTTCCATAGCGAGAGCCGGTCCTTGTTGGCCAGGAGCCTTTCCTTCATCTTGCTTTTGGGAAGATCGGGCATTTTTTCAACGAGGTGTTCCAAGGATCCATGGGCCTTTATGAGCTTTAGTGCGGTCTTTGGACCCACGCCTGGAATTCCTGGGATATTGTAGGATGTATCCCCTGAGAGTGCCATCACGTCCAGTAGCCTTGGCGGGTCAAGCCCGAACCTTTGCCGTATTTCATCCTCGTCGATTATCTCGTCCTTCATGGGGTCCCATATGGTGACCCTGCTGGAAACCAGTTGCAGGAGATCCTTGTCCCCTGATACGATAATGATCGGTTGATCAGGCAGTCCCTCTACCAGGGTAGCGATTATATCGTCTGCTTCGTATCCTTCTACCTCAAGTTGAGGCAGCCCGAGTGCATCCACTACCCTTCTGACATACGGGATCTGGATGCTCAGGTCATCGGGCATCGGGGGCCTGTTGGCCTTGTATTCCTCGTACAGGTCATGACGGAAGGTTGGCCCCTTGGCATCCCAGGCAATGGCCATGAATTCAGGTTGTTTCTCCCTGATGATCTTCAGTAGCATGTTCGTGACACCAAAGATTACCTTTGTGGGGAATCCTGTGCTGGTGGTGAGGGGCTGTCTGATGGCAAAATATGCCCTGTACAGATAGGAGCTTCCGTCAACCAGATAAAGGGGGGATTTTTGGGCTTGGGTCTGCATGGTTTGACTTTTTGGATTCTGTTAAGTATCCTGCCCAGCCGGAAAAGTAAAGGGGGAAGAGTAGATATGTCCACAGTAATAGTGGTAGGAACCCAATGGGGTGACGAAGGAAAAGGAAAGATAGTAGATCTGTTAACCGAATATGCCGATGTTATCGTCAGGTTCCAAGGTGGTAACAATGCAGGCCATACCCTGGTAGTGGATGGGGAAAAATTTATATTCCATCTCATACCGTCTGGAATCCTTTACGAGGAAAAGCTTTGTCTGATTGGAAACGGTGTGGTGCTCGACCCTGTGGTCCTGATCGAGGAGTTGGAAAGCCTTGAGGCGAAGTCTATAAGGGTAGGGCCGGAACGGCTGAAGATAAGCGCCAATACCCATGTCATCATGCCCTATCACAAGGCCCTTGATCATGCCAGGGAGGCAGCCAAGGCAAAGGGCAAGAAGATTGGTACCACAGGCAGGGGAATTGGTCCCTGTTACGAGGACAAGATAGTCAGGAACGGTATCAAGATCACTGATCTGATGGACTCGGGCCTGTTCAGGGAAAAACTCGAGGACAATATCAAGGAAAAGAATTTTATCCTGAGCAAGATGTTGGGCGCCAAGACCCTTGACGTTGAATCTATCTATTCGGAATACCAGGAATACGCGCAGAGGCTTGCCCCCTATGTTGACAATGTCTCTGTCATAATAGACAGGGCAAGGTCTGCGTCCAAGAATATCCTTTTTGAGGGTGCCCAAGGTACGCACCTCGATATTGATCATGGCACATATCCCTTTGTAACCTCGTCGAACACCATTGCAGGTGGAGCATGCTGTGGCGCAGGGGTCGGGCCGAGCAAGATCGACAAGGTGGTGGGAATCTGCAAGGCCTATACCACCAGGGTCGGCGAAGGTCCATTTCCAACCGAGATAGAAGGCGAAGCCGGTGACTATATGCAGGAAAAGGGCGCCGAATTCGGAGCGACCACCGGCAGGCGCAGGAGGTGTGGCTGGCTGGATGGTGTGGTCCTCAAGGATTCGGTCCGGTTGAACGGTCTCGATGGCCTGGCCATAACAAAACTGGATGTATTGAGTGGCCTTGATCCCCTTCAATTCTGTACGGAATACGAGTTGAGGGGCCAATTCATTCAGAGTATGCCTGCCAATATCAGGGAGGTGGAAAATGTCAGCCCTGTCTATGATTCATTGAAGGGCTGGGATGAGGATCTCTCCAAGGCAGGTTCCCTTGACGACCTGCCCGATCCGGCCAGGGACTACCTGAGGAAGATAGAGGACCTGGCTGGTGTACCCATCGTATTGGTTTCGGTGGGGCCTGAAAGGCATGAAACCGTTATGCTACAGAATCCCTTTGAGCCGTAGGCTGATTTTTGTAGCCGGATAAGAAGATAACCATGACCGGCTTTCCCCTGGCAAGATCATGTATGCGCTCTTTATCTTGTAAATGCAGATGATTGATCGCCTTTATCCTGATGTTCGTCCTGATCAATGGTCGAATTGGAGGTGGCAGTTTGCAAACAGGATCAAGGGAACCCGTGGTTTGGAGGAGCTCATGGGGCCTATGGCAGGGGGGCGTGCGCGGTATGACAGCCTGATTTCTCTTTACAGGTGGGCGGCTACTCCGTATTACCTCTCTCTGATAGATTGGTCCGATCCGGATGATCCTGTAAGGCGCCAGTGTATTCCTGATCTGAAGGAGATCACCTTCTGCCTCGATGGGTCTGAGGACGATCCCCTGGAAGAGGAAAGGCATATGCCAGTGCCCCATCTTATCCACAGATATGGTGACCGGGCCCTTTTATTGGCAACGGGGATATGTGCCACCTATTGCAGGCACTGTAATCGTAAACGCTTCTGGGCAAGTAGGCCACGGGTGATCAACCGGAGGGCACTAAACGCTGTTATTGGGTATCTGTCGGATCATCCTGGTATACGTGAGGTTATCGTTTCAGGTGGCGATCCATTGACCATGGGATCTACTCACATCGACCGTATCCTGTCTGCCCTTAGAACCGTGAAGCATCTCGAGGTGATACGGATGGGGAGTCGCGTGCCAGTGGTTATGCCTATGAGGATCACCAGGAGACTCTGCCGTGTGCTCGCACGGTACAGGCCTCTCTGGCTGAATACCCACTTCAACCATCCAAGAGAGATAACCAGGGAGGCAGAATTGGCCTGCAACATGCTCCAGAGGCATGGCATCCCGGTTTCCAACCAGACGGTACTACTAAAGGGGATCAATGATAACAAGGAGATAATAAAAGGCCTTTTTTGCAGGCTTCAGGCGATCATGGTCCGGCCCTATTATCTTTTTCATTGTGATGCCGTCAGGGGTACCGATCATTTCAGGACAGGCCTGCACAAGGGCATAGGGATAATGAAGGCCCTCCTTGGAAATATAGGCGGGATGTGCCTGCCGACCCTGGTGGTAGACCTGCCAGGAGGTGGCGGCAAGGTACCGTTGACCCCTGATTACCTGATCAGGATGGACAGGGATGAGGCGGTCTTCAGAAATCATGAAGGAAGGATAGTCAGGTACAAAAGCCCATGGGGTGCTGATCATCCTGGATGAGTAGACCAGATACAGGACGCGCAGCCCCGCAATCCTCATCAATTGGGGGGCCAGGGTGATTATCCCTTTATACAGGCCATAGGCCTGACCAGGGCCACCTTTTTCGCCAGGCCGGCATCATGGGTTGCCTCGACGACCCTTACTACGTCCTTGTATGCCTCAGGGGCCTCTTCGGCTGCTCCCCTGAAGCTTGCAGTTTTTACGATGATTCCTCTGTGGGCGAGATCAGAGACGATGCTTTTCCCTTTCCATCTCTTCAGGGCTGCCCTTCGGCTCATGGCACGTCCAGCCCCATGGCAGGCCGAACCCCATGCCAGCCTTTCCCCTTCATCCTGCCCTGACAGTATGAAGGAACAGGTCCCCATGGTGCCGCCTATGAAAAGGGGTTGTCCAACCGTCTTGAACCGCTCGGGCAATTCCTTCCTCCCGGGGCCAAATGCCCTGGTGGCCCCTTTCCTGTGGACATACAGGCCTTTTATTACGCCCTCTACCCCATGGTTTTCGATCTTGCAGGTATTATGGCTGACATCATAGAGAAGCCCCATTGTCGCTTTTGGAAATTGGTCGTGGAATACCTGTCGCACAAGGTGATCTATTACCTGCCGATTGGCCAGCGCACAGTTGATTCCGCATGCCATTGCCTTAAAGTAGCGCCTTCCTTCAGGTGAGTTTATGGGGGCACAAACCAGTTCCCTTTCGCGGATGGGGATATTGTATTTTTTGGCCGCTTTGGCCAGCACCTGCAGGTAATCCGTGCCTATCTGGTGGCCTAGGGCCCTTGAACCGCAGTGTATGGCAACGATTACAGCGTCCTCTTCCAGGCCGAAGGCTGCGGCAATGGCAGGTTCGAAGATTCTTTCGACGTATTGGATTTCCAGGTAATGATTGCCGGAGCCAAGGGTCCCCACCTGTCTGTATTGTCTGCGCTTTGCCGTGTCGGAGACACAGGATGGATCGGCCCCGGGCATGGTTCCATGTTCTTCTACGTATTCCAGATCCTTACGTTCTCCATAGCCTATGTCTACAGCCCACCTGGCACCTCCAACCAGGACCTCATCCAGCTTATCGGGTGAAAGCCTTATCTTGCCCTCGGAGCCTACACCGGAGGGAACGACCCGGAACAGTTCCTCGATCAGGGGATCGAGCCGCTGGAGGACCTCTTGCTTGTTCAGGCCGGTGAGCAGTGTTCTCACACCGCATGAAATATCGTATCCCACGCCACCAACCGAAATTACACCACCTTCATCCGGATCAAATGCAGCAACACCTCCTATGGGAAAACCGTAGCCCCAGTGGGCGTCTGGCATGGCAAAGGCAGCCTTCACTATTCCGGGAAGGGAGGCAACGTTTTTAAGTTGTTCCTGGACCTTGTCATCCATTTCGGATAAGAGCTGTCTGTCCGCATAGAGTATGGCTGGGACCCTCATGGGGCCTTCCATTGGGATCTGCCACTTGCAGGTACCGAGTTGAACGAGTCCCTTGACGTCCATCTTTCCCCCCTTTTTTTCCGCCTGTCTACTATGTGTCTGCTATACGAGGCCTCCCTATACATCCACCACGCACTGGGCCAGCCACAGACCGTCCTGCCTTCGAACGGCCAGTTGAGTAAAGGTGGCCCCCTTGACCTCCTCACCCCGTTGGTGCCTGAGCGGGTCAAACCTTTCACCAGATGCCAGGCCTTCAAGTTCCATATCCCTTATATGGCACTTGAACCTTGAAAATACCATATTTCGTATGCTGGCCTGGGCCAATAATTCATTCAGCCAGGCCACGAACAGGCCCTCAAGATCCATGGATTCGCAGTGTATCTCTATATGTTCGCGGGGAATGACCTGGTCAAGGTCTTCAACAATGATGGAAAACAGGGCAACAGCGGCGTTTTCAAAGGCCTCCTCGATGGTTTTCCCCCATCCCCTTATGCCGATGTCAGCTACATGGTCAAAGGTTCCAAATCCCTTGGCAGCTATGCCTTTTTCCATTCTTTACGTCCCCATTCTATCCATCCCCAGGTGGAAAGGCCAGTGAAGACCACGAAGAGTGCTGCCTGTGCATAGATACCATGATATATGTTTACCACGATCCATCCAATATTTGCCACGGTATAGATGGCAAAACTGGCCCTTTTTTTCTTGATATTCAGTATCGCACCAAGGATACTGATAAGTGTCAATGTCCATGGAAACAGGTGATCCATGAACAGGGAGTTTTTCAAAATGGTTAGGCCTGTCACTTAAGATAGGGAAGCATCTGTTTGAATTGGGGGGTGTCGGCCCGTTTTAAAAGGTCGTATATGACCATTTCGGTAGTCACTACGGCTATACCCAGTTGTGTCATACGCCTGATCGCTGCCCTGGCATCACGTTTTCCCCTGGAGGAAACGGCATCCTCTATGATCCATGCCCTGTATCCTACCTGCACTGCCCCAATCGCTGTCTGGTATACGCAGATATGGGTCTCTACGCCCGTTATTAACAAGGTGTCAACGGAGCTTGGCAAGTTATCCAGGCCCTTTCGAACCTCTGGATTGTCAAGGGCGTTGAATTCCATTTTGTCGATCTTCCTTAGATCACCAAGAAGCCCTTCTATTGCCTCCACATACCTGCCCAGTCCCTTTACATATTGGGTGGTGGCTATTACAGATAGATCCAATATCTGTGAACAGTTTATCAGTAGCGAAATGTTCTTTTCAACCCTCTTTGCCTTGTGAACGGCCTTCATCAGCCGTTCTTGGGGATCTATGATCATCAGGCAGCATCTTCCTGGATGCAGACCGTCAGGATACAGGCAGCTCATTTTTGGATATCCTCCTGTTTCCTTAGATCGTTTCCTGGCAGACGGTCCGCATCTCTCGACCGTCTGCCAGGTAGACCCTGTTTATTGAACGGCCTTCCTGCCCTCAATAAGCCTTTCTATGACAGATGGATCCGCCAGGGTAGAGGTGTCGCCGAAATCAGAGGTATCACCGGCAGCAATTTTTCTCAGGATCCTGCGCATGATCTTGCCGCTTCGTGTCTGCGGCAGCTTCGCCGTAAATTGGATGACCTCCGGGGTGGCGATAGGGCCTATTTCCTTTCTTACCCATGTCCTCAGTTCCTTCCTAAGTTCCTCTGAGGGTTCTATGCCGGCCTTCAATGTGACATAGGCATAGATTGCCTGCCCCTTGATTGGATGCGGCATACCGACTACCGCTGCCTCTGCCACGGCATGGTGGGCTACCAGGGCGGATTCGATCTCAGCGGTGCCCAGACGGTGGCCAGAGACGTTTATCACGTCGTCGAGCCTGCCCATGATCCAGAAGTAGCCGTCCTCATCCCTTTTGGCCCCGTCATCAGCGTCGTATACACCAGGGAAACTCTGGAAGTATGTCTTTTTGAATCGTTCAGGATCTCCAAATACACCCCTTAACATACCGGGCCACGGTCTCCTTATAACCAGGTGCCCGCCCTCGTTGACCGATGTCCTGGTTCCATCTTCCCTCAATACATCGGCCTCTATGCCGGGAAGGGGCAGCGTGGCCGAACCTGGCTTGAGTGGTGTGGCAAATGGCAGGGGAGAGATCATTATCCCGCCTGTTTCGGTCTGCCACCACGTATCCACGATGGGCAGTTTACCCTTGCCGATATTTTCATGGTACCATATCCAGGCCTCTGGGTTTATCGGCTCCCCCACGCTGCCCAGTAGTCGCAATGTAGAAAGGTCATGCCTTTGGGTCCATTCGGTTCCCTCCTTCATAAGTGATCTTATGACCGTGGGGGCGGTATAGAATATATTGACCTTGAATTTTTCGACTACCTTCCAGAAGCGATCCGGTTCGGGCCAGGTCGGAACGCCTTCGAACATGAGGGATGTGCCACCAAGGCTCAGGGGGCCATAAAGGATATACGTATGCCCGGTGATCCAGCCGATATCCGCCGTGCACCAGTAGACATCGTCGTCCTTGAGATCGAAGACCCACTGAGTGGTGTGCGCGGCATATGTCATATAACCACCTGTAGTATGGATTACCCCTTTGGGTTTACCGGTACTGCCACTGGTATACAGAATAAAAAGGGTATCTTCCGCACCCATTGGGACAGGATCACACCTGTCGGATATATCCTCGGCATTGATCTCTTCATGCCACCAGGTGTCACGGCCGTCCTGCATAGGGACGTCATTTCCAGCCCTTTTTACAACGATACAGCCTTCTATGCTTTGTGAATCCTTTAGTGCCTCGTCGGCATTGGGTTTTAGAGGGATGGTCCTGCCAGCCCTGAGGACAGCGTCCGAGGTGATGAGGATCTTGGCTTGGCAGTCATGAATACGATTTTGAAGATTACGGGCACTGAACCCGGCAAACACGACGCTGTGCGTGGCACCAATCCGTGCACATGCCAACATGGCTATAGGCAGTTCTGGAATCATTGGCAGGTAGATGGCCACCCGGTCACCCTTCTTGATGCCCTTTTTTTTAAGTACGTTGGCAAAGCGGCAGACCTCGCTGTGCAGCATTTGATAGGTATAGACCTTGACATCGTCCTCGGGCTCTCCCTGCCAGATCAGTGCCGCCTTGTTCCTCCTGCCACCCGTCAGGTGTCTGTCCAGGCAATTATATGAGGCGTTCAACTGGCCACCGATGAACCATTCGAAATGGGGTTTGTGAAAATCGGCTCTCAGGACGGTTCTCCACCTTCTCGACCAGCTTATGAGTTCTTCAGCCCTGCTTGCCCAGAAATCCTCCGGATTTTCCATGGACCACTTGTACAGCCTCTTGTACTTCTTCATGCTTTTTACATAGGCAGTTTGCTGGCCCTTGCGGGATGGCCGAAAGATACGCTCTTCACTCGTCAGGCTCTCGATGTCGATCCTGTTGCTCATGTTTTATTCTCCTTGGTTAAAATTTATGATCCTTGAAAATACGTTCCCCCGGGAATGTATTTTCATACTAAGGGATGCGGCACTAGATACATGGGCCGCATGGTTGTTTTGGAAGAAAAGACGCCAACTGAGAAAAAATTATTTCACAAGGTAATTTTCTTGTCAAGTGGTTAGTTTTTTAAAAAATTTTGAAATATTAAGAGGTTATAAACCATTATTGATTTTTCATGTGTTGTTAGTTTGTTGTGGAAAATATGCCTTTTCCATCATGGGGCTCCATATGGAGCAGAAACTTTTCACAGTTTTCAGCAATAATTTTGTGGTCAGCTATCATTTGTTGTCCTGGCCGACGAGTCCTTGTCCAAACGACCTTCCTCCACTCGTATAATGGTATGCACGTTCCCCCTGGGATGGAAGTCCCCTTCAACGCGTAAGAACTTGGGATTCAACACCTTGAATAGGTCCGAAAAGATCTTGTTAGTGGCCTCCTCATGGGAGATGTACATCTCTCTAAACTTGTTAAGGTATAATTTTAATGACTTGAGTTCTATTATCGATTCCGCAGGAACGTAATGGATTCGGATGGTGGCAAAATCAGGATATCCCGATCTGGGACATAGACATGTGAATTCAGGGAAATTGATATCGATCGTGTAGTCCCTTTCCGGGCTTGGATTTGGCCATGGTTCCAGGTCGGCCTTCTTTATCTCTTCTTGGCCATATTTCATGGATTTTTCCGGCAGCCTCCTTCAGTTATATGGAATTTTTTTACCTTTTAGACAGAGATCGAAAAATTCAATAGTGCTACTTGTAGTGATTCATACTAAATCTGTTTTTGACAAGGATCCAACGTTTTGAATCCACGTAATAAAAATTGAGATAATATGCAGAATCCTCCTCTCACGTTCTCCTTTTTTGATTGTATATATCTCATGCTCTATCGAAAATCTCTGCTTTGGAGAGAGGCGGTGGCGCAACAACCTTTCTAATTCCTTAATATCCCGTTTCCTGGGATCACGGTGTTTCAATATCATGGGATGGATTAATTATTATCCTGACAGCTCCTTTGTCGAAAATTGCCTGAAGCCCTTCATGCCGGGGCCTGGACAGGTGTCTGCAAGAGCCTGAAAGCATGCCATAAAAGGCAAAACCTATAGAATCTCGTGGACAGGTACGAGTTTCACCTTTTTCCTTATATCTGGTAATCGGCAGTAAAGGACTTTTAGTGTAATCCTTGAGGGGTGACCGATGGCTATCGCCTTTCCCCTTTTTTGCGCGAGCTGCACTAGGCGTGAAAGTTCCCTGTTGATGCTGGATACGTTCAAGGTATGATCCAGGAAGACCGTTCTCGCTGCTGATGGGATGCCCATCGCCCGTGCGGTCTCCAGGGCGATGGTGTCCTTTGTGGTTCTTGAGTCTATAAAGAACATATTCCGCCTCTTGACCTCGGCAAGGACCCATTCCATTGCCTTCCTGTCCGTTGTAAATTTTGATCCCATATGATTGTTAACACCCGTAGCGCCTGGAACCGCATCAAGATCCCTTCTCAATATCCTTAGGACGGTGTCAAAATCCATGTCCAGCCTCAGTGTCCCCGGCCCCGGGTTCATGGACCGGTCCATTGCCTCAAGGGGCAGGTGGACCAGTATGTCATGTCCCCTCTTCTTTGCCGTTGCCGCGAGTCGCTTGGTATTCGGTGCGAAGGGCAGGAAGGCAAACGACAAGGGCGCTTCGATATTGATCAGTGCCTCGTCGGTGGCAAAGTCATAGCCCATATCATCTATGATAATTGCGACCATGGGCCGTTGTGGAGCAGGTAGGATCTTTTCAGGTGCGGGTGGCGGGGTGACAGGAGCAGGCCTGAAATCCTCGAAGGCCGGCCTGTTGACGTCCATAGTTGGCCGACCTGGGAAGACATAGATGATAGCCAGTATGGCAGAGACGATACTCAGGGCCAGGATGGCCGGTACGAGGCCCGGAAAGCGTCTTTTCGCCCTGTTGCCAGGGCCGTTACCCGTCCCTCTATTTTTTGTCTTCTTCCGGCCTCTTCGGTTCATGCCAGGCGTATCTTCCCAGTGGATCTCCCCAGACCTTCATCCCGGACTACGCGACTTTCAGGTTTGCCGAAGATACAAGGCAGAAGGGACGCGGGTTTTTTCTACTTGCCAGGAATCTTCATATTGGAAAGTATGGTCCATGCCTTCAATATCCTCAATGCCTCCCTGAGCTGGTTATCCATTGGCATCATTGTCTCCTTCTTCTCCGAGGTCATGTTGCCATCCTTTTCTTTGTATTTTTTGTCTTCTACCCCGGGAAGGTGGCCCTTCAGATCCCGTTCCTTTATGAAGTGGAATCCATTCCTTTTGCCCTTTTCTTCCCCTTTTGGTTCTGGCACGAAGGGCACTACGATATCAG
>JAJRZR010000050.1 GCA_024275145.1 Deltaproteobacteria bacterium
TGGGTAGGCCCGTCTAACGTTCCTTGCCTCGGGCCAGGTGTATTTTCACGGCAAATTGTACAAGCCTGCAAGTCTGGAATGAAGGTTTGGTTACGACATGAAACGATTCCTTGAAGTCCATTTCATTCTCCCCCTATCAACAATCATCATTGCTGCCCTGTTGACATGTATACTGGGAGGATGCACCAGGAAAGATAAACCCACCCGGGGCCATATGACCGGGACAAGGGAAAGGCCGATCAAGTACCGCCTCAAGTGGCTCTTCAATGCAAGCTTTGCAGGGGATATATGGGCCAGCGAGGCAGGCGTATTCCGTGATCACGGACTTACGGTGAAACTCCTGGAGGGCGGGGCGGAACAGGACGCAATAAAGGATCTTGAACTTGGAAGGGTCCAGTTTGGCGTTGCCTCGGCGGATCAGGTCATAAGGGCAGTTGCCGAAGGTGCCAACGTGGTGGTCCTTGCCCAGATCTTCCAAAAAAACCCGTTGCAATGGATCTACAACAAGGAAAGGCTGACCATAAATACGCCGCAGGACCTCAAGGGCCTGACCATAGGCATAACCTATGGGGGAAACGACGAATCGATAATGCGGGCACTACTGAAGGCATACGGTATATCCACGGACAGCCTGACGCTTTATGCGGTTCATTACGACTACAACCCGTTCTGGAAAGGGGAAGTGGACCTATGGCCAATCTACAGGAACACCGAGGGTATCATTCTTCAGAAGAAGATGCAAAAGGCCAATTGGGGGGCAGGCTTTTTCATACCGGACAGATTCGGGATACGATTCGTGGCAAACTCCCTGATAACGTCCGGCAGGATATACCGTGAACAACCGGGACTGGTAAAGGAATTCACCCGTGCCGTCGTAGAGGGCTGGCAGGCCGCAATGGACCTGTCAAACCTGGATACAACCGCAAGGATGGTGCACAGGTTTGATTCAGACACCTCGATCGCCGTCATAAAGGAACAACTCATATCTACCAGGACCTTCGTGATTCCTCAAGGCAAGGGTCCGATCGGCAGGATAGACAGGGCAGCCTGGGCACAAACCCTTGGTATAATGTCCTCCCAAGGCCTCATCAAAAGGGAGATCAAGCTCGCCCCCCTGCTGGCAGGACCTCCTCTTTGAGCATACAGCACGCTATCCGGCCTATGGGGTTTCCCAGTTCATCATAGGGGATGTTGCCGGGATGTAGCACCCTGTTCATCACGCAACCCTCCGGTATCCTGAGGGCATACAGGTCCCTTTCGGTTATCAGCTGCCTCTCTTTGAGGACATCTTTCCGGATTTCATAGGCATGGATGGGATAGTCCTCGCACAGGGGACAGGTATATACCCTGCCATTTGGAAAGACAAAGAAATTGTCCGCCACGAGCCCGGCACATGCAAACTCCTCTTCAAGAGACAAAAATACCTTTGGATACGTGCAGTGCATTCCCTTACGTGCCGCCCTGGCCGCCACATCGGGAACTATAGACTCCCATTCATCCCTCTTGAGTTGCAATCGGTCCTCACCTTGCTTGGCAGGGTTTCCCCTTATGCCTATTACCTGGATGAAAAACCGCTTGACACCGAATCCCTCTAGCAGGGCAGGCATGTATTCCAGGTCTTCTATGTTCATCCTGCTGGCTGTGAATATCACGCTTACAGAGAAACCAAGTTCACCTGCCCTGGCCAATCCCCGGGTACATGCATCAAAACTTCCCTTGCCTCTGATCGCATCGTTGACCTTGGGGGTGGACCCGTCGAGACTGAAGCTGAAATAATCCACCTCTTCAGGGGTAACCTTGTCCAGGATGTCGTGAAACAGGTACCCGTTGGTATCCACCGTGACCGAGGCATATCCCAGACCCCGTGCTGTCTTGATAGCCTCGGGCAGGGCAGGATTCATGGTGGGCTCTCCACCCAGGAAAACAAGGTTTATGTCTCTCGCCTGCCTGTTTGACTGTATTTTGCCATGCCTGTCCATCCTCTTTCCCCCGGCGAAGACGTGGAGCCACGCCTGTATGGTCTCCTGATCCAGGATACCCGCTCCGTGTTGGGCCGGATTGATGTAACAGTGACGGCACTTGAGATTACACCTGGTAAGTATATGGAAAAAGAGGTTTGCGGTATCTCGATGAAATTGGACTGTTCTACGTTCTATCTTCACGATGTTTCATCCACAAGACAAGATATATCTACTAAGAGGACTGTCTTTCCAATAGACGTTTGATGGATCCGAGTAAAACTCCTGGAAAAGGGCCAGGGCCTCCCGCCTCATCAATCCCCCCCTGATCTTACGGCCCCAGTCGAAATAAAGGTGACCGTCAAGTGGTATCTTTTTGCCTGTTGGCGGTATCCTGGTCAATGGACGGGAAAAGTCAATACCCGCAGCGCCGCCCATTACGTCCTCGAGGGCATAGATCACCATGTCTACGCCATTGATTATAAGGGCGCCAAGGCACATAAGACACGGCTCAAGGGTGATATAGGCAGTCGTCACAGGGTATTTTGCATCCTCCCCTCTCTGTGAAGCCCACTCCCTGATCGCCAAGATCTCCGCATGATCAAGCTCATTTGGATGGGGGCCGACGCTTGAAAGCCGGGCGCCTTTACCCACGATCCTGTCCCCTGCAACCAGCACACAACCTACAGGGAATTCACCTTCATCAAGGGCAGATCTGGCCAGAGAAATGGCCTCAGTCATAAAAAATCTGTCTTTTTCGGAAAAATCTACCATAAACCTAATTAAACATACCCAGACGAGATACTAACGGTTACCCCGCCCTAACAACCATTCCTTGATTCTTTCCTCCAACAAAAACGCAAGATCCGTCTCCTGGGCCATGGCCCATTGAACCCTCTGAATCTGCTCCAGGGCGATCTTCCTGTAAAGCCTCTTACACAGATAATTTACACAGATCACATGCCGGGCAATGATAGTACATCCCTTCTCCCCCAGAAACCAGCATCCATCGGAGGAAAACCGTACCTTGGGAAGCCGGCATCCCATCAAGAGGTTTACGAGAAGCAAGACCACGTCGAACTTATCCTCTATACCCTTACCGCAGCAGCTGCCCCCGTCTTCCACAGCGCATACAGTACATTCCCTTACGATCCCCACGCCCCTCATGGTTTCCCAGGAGGTATCTATGGCCAGTCTGTAATCTTTTAGCAGGCGCATTATGGTTTCATCCTCAAGTAGTCGCCTGCCCAATCTGGCGTAGATACCTGATGCCCGGGCTATCTTTTCCTCTATCGGAAAATCAACGCCCATCCTAAGCGCCAAAAACTGCTGACATCCTTTTATTCTTTTTACTTCATCCATGCCTGTCCACTGCGGTCTTATTGACTTCTCACCTGTGAAAGTTTACTACTGTCTACTGTGAAAATACCAGTTTGTCATCCGTTTCCATGAAGATGCCAGGGTATTTTCGGCTTAAAAAAAACCATACCGTAAGGGGAAATCTCGACGTGAATAAAGCATCACTCTATGCCCAGGCAGGTGTAGATATAGATAAGGCAAACAAACTGATCAAACGGATAAAACCGCTGGTAGCTGAAACGTTTACCAGGGGTGTCATGACGGAAATCGGTGGTTTTGCAGGGCTCTTTGCACTAGACCTGGACCAATTCAGGCAGCCGGTCCTGGTCTCCTCTACCGATGGGGTGGGCACAAAATTGAAAATCGCCTTCATGACCAACACGCATGACACCGTTGGCCTGGACCTGGTAGCCATGAGTGTAAACGATATCATCGTATGTGGCGCCAAACCTTTATTCTTTTTGGATTATTTCGCTACGGGCAAACTCAGCCCAAGCATAGCAGAAGATGTGATAAAGGGCATAGCCAGGGGATGCAAGGACGCCGGATGCGCCCTGATAGGGGGAGAGACCGCCGAGATGCCTGACATGTACAGGGACGGGGAATACGACCTAGCGGGATTTGTGGTAGGCGTAGTTGACAGGGAAAAGATCGTTGATGGATCGGAAATCGGGGTTGGCCACGCAGTCATAGGCCTGGCTTCAAGGGGCCTGCACAGCAACGGCTATTCCCTCGTGCGGAAGATTTGCTTTGAAAAACTCGGACTTTCCGTAGATGATGTCGTAAAAGAACTCGGGAAACAAAAGTTGGGAGAGATCCTCCTTACCCCGACGAGGATCTACGCCAGGACGATCCGGCACCTGCTGAAACAGTTCAAGATAACCGGCATGGTCCATATCACGGGAGGTGGCTTCCAGGACAATCTCCCCAGAATCCTACCCAAGACCTGTAAGGCAGTAATAAGAAGAAATAGTTGGCCAGAGCTTCCCATATTCAACTTTCTTCAAACAAAGGGGAAGATCCCTGAAAAAGAGATGCTAAGGACCTTCAATTGCGGGATAGGCATGGTCCTTATCGCTCCACATACAGAGGCGCAGGACATCCTCTTCCAGGCCAAGGCTATGGATGAACAAGCCTTTATCATAGGAGACATTGAAAAGCGGGAACCTGGGGATCACCCGGTAGAATTTGTGGACGGGCATATGTAACAAACAGGAATTCGCCGATCGGAGCATCTAAAAAATGATTCTAATAAGCGCCTGCCTGATCGGGGTCAACTGTAGATATGATGGCAGGGGGAAAATAAATCACGGGCTTCTCACCCGTTTAAAAGGCCGGAATCTGCTTCCTGTATGCCCGGAACAGCTTGGAGGATTGCCAACCCCCAGACCACCTGCCATGCTGGTTGGCGGCGATGGTTTCATGGTGCTCCAAGGCATGGCGCGAGTGTTGACAGTTGAAACCGAGCTGGATGTGACCAGCGCCTTTCTAAAGGGGGCTGAGCAATGTGCCTACCTGGCCAGGATTCTTGGGGTCAAAAAGTGCATCCTCAAATCCCGAAGCCCTTCATGCGGCCTGGGGCCTGTGCCTGGGGTAACCGCTGCGAGACTACTTATGGCACAGCACGAGGTTGTGCTGGTGGATTGATCCGGGACTGCGTCCATAGATAAAAAGAGGGGAGGAAGACCTAATGATCCGCGACCAAGTCCCTGAAATGAGCCCCCGCCAGAGATGCTGGACAGTCTTGCCACTCTCACGCCTTAGCCCACCATCAGGTCCAACAAGACTCACCAGACTGTTATCAACCCAGATTATGCACTTCAAATGCCTGAGAAGAAAATTTTACCTGAATAATTCGATGGTTAACTGCAATTTATCCGACAAACCTGTTCACCCAAAAGGTGCGACTTCATCCAGTTTTATACTCAGGCATTTGAAGCCGCAAGGGCTCGCGAATTTACTGAATCTGCTTTGTTGTCGGGCACTTGAAGTACCAAAGTACGTCTGCGTGCCATCCGCCTCGCATCTTCTGCAAACTTGCGAGCTGCATAATCTGGGATCAAGCCCGTACAAAATAAGAAAGTCTCATTTTCGAAGAACCGATACGATATCCAACGAATCAGGAAATAAACCTTTATGATTAATGGGCCCCTAAACAAAGTTGTGGGCTTCTTCAAGAGAAATCGCCTGTTGGCGATTTCTTTCTTTATATTCCTTCTGCTTGTACCTCTCACTGAAATACCAATATACTGCTATCCGGATTTTGTAGATTGGGATACTATCATCACATTAACTGGATTGCTTTTACTGACAGCAGGTATAAAAAAAAGTGGCATGTTTTCATTCATCGCCTACCGTATTTCAAAAGATATTCATAATGAACGATATCTTGCCGTATTCTTAGTCTTCACTGCTGCAATTTTATCAATGTTCCTGACCAATGATATCGCCCTATTTATCATAGTTCCTCTAACTGTCAGCTTACGAAAAATTTCTAATACTGACTATATCAAGATTATTATATTCGAGGCCATCGGTGTAAATGTAGGTTCATCACTTACGCCTATAGGAAATCCTCAAAATATATTTTTATGGCACCAATGGGATATTTCTTTTTTCAAATTCCTCATGGAAATGGCCTTCCCTGTATCTCTTATGTCTATTTTATTATTTGCCTTTTTATTGGTATTTTTTCGATCCAGGCAGATCAACCATGTAAAAAATCGGTGCCCAGATGTTAAAAAACATCTTTTTTGTATTTCCACTGCTTTTTTGATCATATTCATAATTAGCATTGAACTTGATCATGAAATATATTTTTTACCATTTATCTTTATCACGTATCTTATAAAGAATAGGAAGGTATTATTTAGCGCTGATTGGGGATTGATTTTACTCTTCATTATAATCTTTATTGACCTACACCTCTTCTCCGAGCTCGGACCTGTTCAACAATTATTCAATCAACTCCATTTGGAAAATCCCAAAAATTTATTTATATCTGGAGCATTCCTATCACAGATGATCAGCAATGTTCCTGCGGCTATACTCCTGACCAAATACTCCGACAATTTCCAGATCATCGCCCATGCCGTCGATATCGGTGGAAATGGTCTGATGTTGGCATCCTTTGCCAATTTGATAGCCCTTCGCTTCATTGAAGACCGATCCAAGTATTGGCAATTTCACAAGTATTCCCTTGCCTATTTTTTGACCAGTTCCTTTTGTTATTATTGTCTCATGTAATAATTCCGTGGCACAGAATACGTTCCTGCGCTTCAACCCAAATTATCAATTATGCACTTCAACACTGACAAAAAATTTTCTTTTATTTAAAGCAGTCATGGATAGTTTGGTATACACGAATAGCCACCTGAACGATTTTGAAGGCAAACTGTATTCGTCCAGTATTTAAAACCGCAAGGAGCCCTCAATTTCATCAAATCTGCTGTATTGCCATGAAATTGAGGTACCTAAGTATACCTGTGCCCCTTACGCCCTTGCATCCATGGTAAAATTGCAGGCAGGGTATCCGGGTTCAAGCACCTGACAACGCAGCATGTACATACCCAGCCCCTGCAATTATTTTTGTTGACATAGCCCCTCATGTCTCATAATGTAATCAGGAGTCAGACAATATGTTTCTGACCTTCATGCGATCCATACACCTGGACCGCATCCCAGGGCGTGAAAGCGCGGTCCGTTTCCGGACTGTATCTTCACTGTAAAAGCTAGGAAACATGTCAGACGCCCAGTCACTCTGTATGGATTCAGAAGTACCTTCGACACGGATTCTTCCGTAAAGGCTTTTCGAACCAGGCAAGTGCAACAAAATGGGTCGGAAACGCCCAGAAAAATAAAGGAGGAAGATCGTAATGAAGGGAACAGTCAAATGGTTCAATGATCAAAAGGGCTTTGGTTTTATCTCCCAGGAAGATGGCCCGGATGTCTTTGTGCACTTTTCTGCCATTCAGGGTGATGGCTTTAAGTCTCTCGAAGAAGGACAAACCGTTGAGTTCGATATTACTGATGGCCCCAAGGGTCCCCAGGCAACGAATGTACGTACTTGATGATTTCATGAACTTTGGCAACCATGAAAAGCGAGCCATACAAAACAAAAGGCTCGCTTTTTTTTCAAGGCGTATCCAATTGATTAAAAAAAATTCAAACTGATCACAGGATCGAGCATGGCCGGTTCCAGTATTAGCACGTTGCGTAAGCCTGCATGCCAAGCAAGCATATCCAGCCCATCCGGATGGATAACATAACGGCAGATGCTCCATTCTGGAAGGCTTATAAAAAATTCAACTAAAAAAGAGGATAAAAAAAACCAAATGAAATTATATATAGGGAATCTGGCCTTCAATACTACAGAAGATGAAGTAAAAAAAATGTTGGGAGAATATGGAGAGATCCATTCATTCGACTGGATTACAGATCGCTACACAGGTAAGGCCAGGGGATTCTGTTTTGCCGAGATGGACAACAGTGATGCCGATACGGCTATAAAGGCCCTGAACGGGAAGGAATTTGGAGGCCGCACCCTCAAAATCAACGAGGCCAGGGCCAAAAGTTCCCGCAAAAAAAGGCGTTCCTGGTAGGATGATCCCAGGGCATGTATCTTTAACACCGCATGCCATCACAGGGATCACGTATCCACTGTATTGCTAGGTGCTTAAGGCGCATGATCCAGAAGTTTACCACCCGTTGATGTATTGCCCTTGAACAAAAATAGCCGCTCATCAAAGGCCTTACATCAACAAGCCAGCCATTACACTCCAGGTAATGGCTTTTTTATTGCCCAAAAAATGGCGGGCCCCTTGCGGCTTCGAGTGCCGAACATTTTTTACTGCCCTCGGACCGTGCTCCCCTTCCCAGGAGGATATAGGGTATCTATAGGGTGCTTGCTGCGAAAATATGCCCTACACCTGGACCGTATTTTCATGCCCTTGGGGTACGGCATCAAAGATACGGGCCGCAGGACGATGAGGATAGTTCAAACGGATGGCAAGGGCACCACTTAAGTCTATCGGCTTGATCCTCGGCGGATTGACAGGACTCCTGTTGTTACATCCCTATGTGATGTTTGTACTCTCTTTTGTCTCACCAACCGGGGATAATCAACCAATCTCGACCCTGGGGATCATCTCCTTCCTGCACATGGTCTTTTCTCCCGAGATGCTGCCCATGTCACTGGCCTTCATCCTGTTTGCTGGCCTCATGGGCCTGCTGATCGGGATGGTCTTCGAAAGGGAAAGGAGACTGGATACCCTCAGGCATGAAGCCGAAAGGCGTAAGGCTGTACTAGGCGCAATCAGGCAGCTTGTCATGATCCTTTCACACCAGATTCTCAATTCGGCACTAGTAATAGGAGTAAATGCAAAACTGCTATATAACGATATTGGAGAAGAGGAAAGATCCGAGGCCCTAAAACGTATCAATGCCCAGATCATAAAGATGGAATCAATGGTAGGCATGATGAGGGAAATACGGTTTGAGGAAATGCTGGATGGCAGTGACACGAGCTATAAAAGAATAATCGGAATAAACCTCCAAA
>JAJRZR010000051.1 GCA_024275145.1 Deltaproteobacteria bacterium
GGTTTCAGGCGTATGCCCTGGCGTTCGTCGTCGATAAGATAGAGGGGGACTGGAGACAAGGTGTGGGCGGTCGAGGGGCCATGGGTTTTGGGGTCGATCATTATCTCGGCATTTCCGTGGTCGGCAGTTACCACTGCCACCCCACCCTTTTCATTCCAGGCCTTGATAATCCTGCCAACGCATGCATCTACCGTTTCACAGGCCTTGATCGCCGCTTCCAGTACACCGGTGTGGCCCACCATGTCACCGTTTGCATAGTTTACCACTATGAGCGAGTAATCATGGGAGCCCATGCGCCTCAGGAGTTCTTCAGTTACTTCAGGGGCGCTCATCTCCGGTTTCTGATCGTAGGTGGCCACCTCCCGGGGGGACGGGATCAATGCCCTGTCCTCCATGGGGAATGGTTCCTCCTCTCCGCCATTGAAGAAATAGGTGACATGGGCATATTTTTCTGTCTCTGCGATTCTGAGTTGTCGTTTTCCCGCCTCGCTTATTTCCTGTCCAAGTATATGTTCCAGATGCTGTGGCGGGAAGGCCACCGGCAGGTCAAAGGTTTCATCGTAGCGGGTCATGGTGACAAAACCTGCCAGCGCGGGCCTGTCGTGTACGTCAAATTCCTTGAAGTCCTTCTCTGTAAAGGCCCTGGTAAGTTCCCTGGCCCGGTCCGCCCTGAAGTTGAAAAACACCACTCCATCGCCATCCCGGATCTGATGATGCGGATTTGTCTCGATGATCACTGGCCTTACAAATTCATCCGTCTCTCCACGGTCATAGGCCCTCTTGATGGCAGTCAGGGGATCATCTTCCATGATCCCTTCACCCCTTACAAGTGCCTTGTAGGCGAGTTCGACCCTGTCCCAGCGCTTGTCACGGTCCATGGCGTAAAATCGTCCAGTGAGTGTGGCGATGTGGCCGCAGCCAAGTCGTTCGAGTTCCTTCTGGAGCCGTTTTATGTGCTCTATACCACTGGTAGGCAGAGTATCCCGTCCGTCCAGGAATGCGTGGATCGATACCTGTTTTACACCCTTTTCCTTTGCCATTTTGAGCAGGGCGAACAGGTGCTCCATTTGGCTGTGTACCCCTCCGTCCGATACAAGACCCAGCAAGTGAAGGGTCGTGCCATCCTTGGCAATCCTCTCCATGAGTCTGGAAAGGACAGGGTTGTCAAAGAAGGAACCATCCTCTATGGCCATGTTGATCCTGGTAAGCTCCTGATAGACGATTCGGCCTGCACCAAGATTAAGGTGGCCCACCTCGGAATTTCCCATCTGTCCCGCTGGAAGCCCTACGGCCTCACCGGCGGCCTGGAGGAGGGTAAAGGGATACTTTCGTTGGAATCTGTCTATATTCGGGGTGTTGGCGAGCCGTATGGCATTCCCTTCTGTCTCTTCGCGCCATCCCCAACCGTCCATGATTACAAGCATAACAGGTGGCATATCTCCCTCCTCTCGTTTTGTTGGGATGCTCCCAAAGCGACCGCCAGACACATAGTCCGGGTGGTCCTTATCCGTCGCAGGTCGCTTGATTCCGGGATTGGTTTACAAAGGGTGGTTTCTCCAGGAACCTTGCTGGTTCAAAGGGCTTCATTCCCCTGCCAGTCAAGCCTTGGAGCCTGGGTCCACAGACCTTCCAGATCGTAGAAGTCCCTTACGGGCTGATAGAACAGGTGGACGACCACGTCGTCATAGTCCATTAGGATCCATTTCCCCTCGTCTTCGCCTTCGATTCCTCTGCATTTGATGCCGAGCTTGCTGAGATTCTTACGCATCTTGCCGGCAATGCCCTGCACGTGTTTGGTTGAGCGGCCTTGGGCTATTATGAAGAAGTCCGCAAAACCGGACTGTCCCCGTACATCCAGTATCGTTATGTCTTCGGCCTTGTTGTTGTGAATTTCGGAAGATATCCTTCTTACTATCGACTCAGGGGCTAGTGGCTCGGGCAGGATGTTGGGATTGGTGGATGGGTTGCTGGTTCGGACCTTGAGATAAAGATTGTTGTTTTCCATATACCTCCTTACTTTTTCTGTCACCAGAAAGCGTATTGACAGGCCTGATTTGATCCTTCTTCTAATATCAGTACCTGAGATATTCAAGCGTGTTACCCTTCTAAGATAAATATTTTTCTTGCCAGGGGCAACAAACACGTCGTTTTTTGAGCCTGGTCGATATCCTGGCCAGGCCCTGGAAATGGTGTTTTTTACCTCGGGCCAGTCATGCTCGTCCCTCTTCATTACCACCAACGATGCATAATTGGTCAGGCTGGCATATTCCTTCCATTTTTCGATTTCAACGAAGGCATCACTGCCAAGGATAAAGAAGAATTCCACACCGGTGCCATATTCCCTGGTAAGTTGTCTCAAGGTATCAATGGAGTAAGAAGGGCCGGGTCTTTGCCCTTCTATGGCCTTTGTCTCAAAGTAGGGAACGTCTTCGGTTGCAAGGCGTGCCAAGTTGAGGCGGTGCCCAAAGGGGGTTACTTCCCTCGTGCCCTTATGAGGAGGAACTGCTGCCGGGATGAACCATATCTTATCGAGTTGCAGGGTTTCCCATATCTCGTTGGCGGATCTGAGATGACCCAAATGTATTGGATCCAGTGTGCCTCCGAATAGACCTATACGCAATTTACAGTTACCCGGCTTAGAATCTTAATGCCTTCTGCATTGACCCAAGAAGTTATACAGCCCGCAAGTTTACCAAAGATACAAAGCGGAAGGGGGTAGACGTACTGTGGTATTTCAATCCTTATTTGGGATTATGTCCTGATCTGCCCATCCCCGAAGGCGATGAATTTCGTGGTGGTCAATTCATTCAGGCCCATAGGGCCGTAAGCATGGAGCTTCGATGTGCTGATCCCGATCTCTGCCCCTAGGCCAAGCTGTCCCCCGTCGTTGAATCTGGTCGATGCGTTTACAAGCACCAGGGAGGCATCAACCTGGGAAAGGAAACGCATTGCCCTGGCATAGTCACGGGTTACTATGGCCTCGGTATGATTCGATCCATATGTGGCGATGTAGTCCATGGCCTCCTGCATTCCATCCACCACCTTGACTGCCAGGATAAGATCCAGGAACTCCGTGCCCCAGTCGTCTGCAGATGCTGCTATTGCATAGGGAAGCAGACTGCATGTCCTGTTACAGCCCCGGATTTCAACCCCTGCCTGTCTCAAGGCCTCCCCTACTAGTGGCAGGAAGCTTTTTGCTACGTCCTCGTGGACCAGCATGCCCTCCATTGCATTACATACGCCCGGCCGCTGGACCTTGGAGTTGATGCAGATCTCCTTTGCCATCTCCAGATCGGCCCATTTGTCCACGTATACGTGGCATACCCCCTTGTAATGTTTGAGCACGGGGATGCTTGAATGCTCGACAACGAAACGTATCAGGCCTTCCCCACCCCTTGGTATGATGAGGTCTATTTCTTCCTCCCGCTTCAATAGTTCCGTGACGGCCGACCTGTCTGTTGTGGGTATTACCTGTACGGCGTCAACAGGTACTGAAAATTTTTTGAGTACGCCTTGAATCATGGATGCCAGGGCCAGGTTCGAATGTATGGCATCGGAGCCGCCCTTGAGGATGATGGCATTCCCTGCCTTGAGACAAAGCCCAGCCGCGTCAATCGTAACATTTGGCCTTGATTCATAGATCATGCCAATGACCCCAAGGGGGATCCTCACCCGTCCCACCGTAAGGCCGTTTGGCCTCTTCCACATCCTTGGAACCTCTACTACCGGGTCTGGCAATGCAGCCACATCCCTGATGCCCTGTGCCATTGATTCAATGACCTTGTCTGACAGGGTAAGCCGGTCTATAAAGGCGGATGACAGGCCCTTGTCCCTGGCTGTAACCAGGTCCTTCTGGTTTGCTGCCCGAAGCATCTCCTGCCCATTGATGATTTCATCAGCGATTTTGAGCAGTACCTCGTTTTTTATGGAAGTAGACAGGTTGGCCACCTGCCTGGATGCCTCTTTTGCCCTGCGGGCCATGTCGGCGATCATTTGTCTCGTATCGTTCATAAAGACCTTTCCTCCCATCTCCTGTTAATCCAGGGTAACCAGATCATCCCTGTGAATCACCTCTTCTATCTCCCTGTGACCGATTACGTCACATACCTCGTTGGTTTTGCATCCACAGATCTTTTTGAGTTCCTCGGAACTGTAATTGCTGAGCCCTACTGCGATTTCCTGGCCATCGGGGCCCTTGCAGGTTACACAGGCACCTGCCGGGAAATTCCCGTTTACCCCCTTGACCCCTACTGGCAGGAGGCTTTTTCCATTATCCAACAGGGCCGCGACCGCTCCACGGTCAAGTTCCAGGGAACCCTCCCTGGCCAGGGTAAAGACAATCCATGGCTTGCGACCATGGATCTTCCTGCGTTTTTGAGGGGTGAACAGGGTGCCAAGTTGTTCCCCTGTCATTAATCTTTCTAGGATATTTGTGGTGCGGCCGCCAGCTACTATCATGGGTACCCCACAGGCTGTGACCATCCTGGCCGCTTCGAGCTTGGACTTCATGCCGCCACGTCCCGCCCTTCCCGGATTGTCACCGGCCATTTCCAGGATATGGCGGTCCACTTGGGATACCTCCATGAGTGGTCTGGCCCCGGGATCTTGCGCCGGGTCGCTGTCGTAAAGGCAGTCCACATCACTGAGACAGATCAATAGGTCTGCCTCTGCCAGGTTTACCACCAGGACGGCCAGCGCATCATTGTCTGTGAACTGGAGCTCTTCCACGGCAACCGTATCGTTTTCGTTTATTATGGGGACCACGTTCCAGTCCATTAGGGTTCGCAAGGTGTTTTTTGCGTTGACATAACGATGCCGCGGCACGAGGCCCTCCCTGGTTAGAAGGACCTGGGCTACCTGAAAGCCGTGTTTTTCAAAGGCCTCCTCGTATGTCTGCATCAGATAACCCTGGCCAATGGCGGCAAGTGCCTGTTTTTCAGGTATCGTTCTTGGCCTTCTGCGCCCTGGCATCTTCCCGATCCCGGCAGCGATGGCCCCTGAGGATACTAACACGACCTTCCGCCCCTCCTTACACAACCAGGAGATCTGGCGCGACAATTCCGATATTACGGAATGGTTCAATCCCTTTTCATCCGTAAGAACCGCGCTTCCGACCTTTACTACTATCGTTTTGGCAGAATTTAGGAAATCCCTGTTCACGCCTGCACCATGGTCTTTCTATAAAGGAAGCCAATGGCTATTGGCCTCAATGGATCGGTGATTTAATCCGTGCTCTGTTACAAGGCAGTAAAGTCGTTCCATAAGTTCTGCTACCCCTGTTCCTGTAAGGGCAGATATAGGGAAAACGTGGGGATAGTGCTTTCCAAGAAGATGCGCCACCTTTTCGATATCCTTTTTATCTGCCATATCCGTTTTATTCAAGCCAATAACCTGGGGTTTTTTTATGAGATCCTCGTGATACCGGAAGACCTCGCTTCGTATGATTTCAAGGGTAGCCATGACCTCGTCAGGTTTGGCAGAGGCATCGACCATGAACAGAAGTACCCGGGTCCTTTCGATGTGCTTAAGGAATTCAAGCCCCATTCCCACACCTTGGTGGGCGCCGGCCAACAGGCCCGGGATGTCTGCAAGCACCATGGTCCGTTCATCCGGCAACCGGACAACCCCCAGATGGGGTTCAAGGGTGGTAAAGGGATAATCGGCTATCTTTGGCCTGGCAGCAGAGGTTCTGGCCAGCAAGGTGGATTTGCCTACATTGGGCGGTCCAATCAGCCCCACGTCTGCGATAAGTTTCAACTCGAGCTCGATCCATCGCTCCTGCCCCTTGGTGCCCGGCTGAGCATATCTTGGTGCCTGGTTCGTGGCAGATACGAAGCGTGCATTTCCCCTGCCTCCAAGTCCTCCTCTTGCTGCGATCCATTCCTGCCCAGGGTCTGTGAGGTCCGCCAACATCATCTTGCTTTCGGCATCCTTGACTACGGTTCCAGGTGGCACCTTGATCACGAGGTCGGTGCCTGACTTGCCGTGTCGATTCTTGCCCCGCCCTGCCTGTCCCTTCGGGGCAATGAACCTGCGGGCCCTTCTAAAGGGAAACAACGTGTTCAAGCCTGGGTCCACCCTGAAGATGACGCATCCACCGCGCCCGCCGTCTCCGCCGTCTGGACCACCCTTGGGGACGTATCGCTCCCGTCTGAAGCTTATACATCCTGGGCCTCCGTCACCGGCTTTGACGAATATCTTTGCTTGATCTACGAGGTTCATTGGCCTTTGAAATTGAAAGAATCCTAGCTGATCTGATGATACGGCTAGCGGGTCGAGATATGTCTAAAACTTGATAGGTTAAATCCTGTTGGATCAAAGATAGGCAGGACGGGGAAAAATTCAACCACCTTTAACCAGGAATCGTCTCTTTACAGAGGCTGTGTTTGTTTCCAATCCTTGGGCGACACAATACCCGATGAGAGGCGAAAGAAGTTTGGCTATAGATGGTTACGAGTTGACCATACGGGCCAACCCATATCTGCTTAGCCCGTATGGTTTGAGGCAGGTAGTAAATAAGGACTTGTCAGGCCGAAGCTTCCTGGGCAGGATAGACGCTTACGTGTTTGCGATTTCGCTTGGTTTCAAATTTGACTATCCCGTCTATCTTGGCAAACAAGGTATAGTCTCTGCCTACCCCCACATTTCTTCCTGGGTGGAACTTTGTGCCAAGTTGCCTTACAAGGATGTTGCCAGCCCTTACGCTTTGTCCCCCAAAGCGTTTTACGCCCCTTCTCTGGCCTATACTGTCCCTACCGTTTCTGGAACTCCCACCAGCTTTTTTATGCGCCATTTCTTGCCTCCCTAAGCACGTACTTCGGATATCTCAAGGGTAGTATAGGGTTGCCTGTGACCACGTTTTACCTTGTACCCCTTGCGTCTCTTCTTCTTGAATACAATGACCTTCTTGCCAAGGCCGTGATCCAATACCTTTGCCTTTACTGCTACGTTTTCAAGGACAGGTTTGCCCACTGAAACAGAGCCGCCATCTACTATCATCAAGACCTCAGGGATCTCGATCTCGGACCCGATATCAGCATCCAGCTTTTCAACCCTGAGAATTTCACCCTGGGTTACCTTGTATTGTTTACCGCCTGTCTTAATAACAGCGTACATTTACCAATGCCTCCAAAAATAGAAATCAGGCAGACTGATACCATGTCCGCGCTGTATAGTCTTGTTAGACAGCCACGGCTGCCTGCAAACGCACAAGAAATAAAACAATAACATGTAACCGGTCCCTGTCAAGGTCCATTTTATATGGGAAAATAACCGGTCAGTCGTTCTAAAAGGCCTCAGGGATCCATGTCTTCGATGTTGCATCTCGGCATGAAGACAAGGCCCGGGGCAGGATATGTTTCATGGGAAGCTACTATAATCCCTAAATTATGCACTTCAAATGCCGGGCAAAAACACTTCCTTCTTCTTTTATTTAGGGCCGTCTTGCATCCTTGGCAAACTTGCAGGCCGCATGATTCGGTATAACTTGTTAGAATTATTGATCTATGCCTCGATCCTTTCGCAGATGGCGTTTAGAATGTCCTGTTTTTTCAAGGACCAGCCGGGAGCGGCTAGCCTGCTTCGTCTGGGATCCCCTGTCAAACGGTGGATTACGGTATTCCTTGGCAGCCTTGAAACAGACCAGGCCACCAGCTCCGCATACTGTTCCAGGGAGATCGGTTTGTATTTGCCAAGGCTGTAAAGTGTATGGAGACGTGTTCCTGTCTCCACGTAAAGCTGGTGGAACTTTATCCCGTCTATCCTGAGATCAGCCAGCAACTCAATGGTCTGCTTCATTTGCGACGTGTCTTCCCCTGGAAGGCCAAATATTACATGGGCACATACAGGGAAGCCGAATTGCCTAGTCAGGTCAACCGCATCTATGAAATCCTGTACGCTGTGGCCCCTGTTTATCCTTTTAAGTGTTGCGTCGCAGGCGCTTTGAAGGCCGTATTCCATCCATATCATGTGCCCCTTGCCGATCCTTTCTATCAACTTGAGCACATCCCTATCTATGCAGTCAGGCCTTGTGCCTATCGCCATACCGACTACCTCTGGGCCGGTTAATGCCTGCCGGTAGATCCTCTCAAGCACGGCCATCGGTGCGTAGGTGTTGGAATATGACTGGAAATAGGCAATGAATTTTTTCGCCTTGTACCGGCGGGCAGCCCATACCTGGCCCTTTCTCATTTGCTCCCTGATAGCCTGGCCTGTTGCGTGGGCCCCGGTCCCTGAGCCGGTTTCCCCACAGTAGATACATCCACCGATGCCCTTGGTGCCGTCTCGGTTGGGGCAGGAAAGCCCAGCATCAAGTGGCACCTTCTGTATCCTTTCCCCAAATATGTCCCTAAGATAGCGATTCAGGCTAAGATATGTTGCCATTGTCTGAAAAGTTTGTTTTGACCCATGCCATGGCCTGGATGCGGTCCTTTATAGCCCCTTCTATCTGGGCCTCTTCGAGTCTGTCGAGGATTTTGCCTATCAAAGGGCCTGGTTCAAGATTTAACAGCATGATTACGTCATGGCCCGTAAGCAACCTGGGCCTCTTCCTTACCGGCTTGAGAAGCCTTTCATGGAACATGTGGACCTTTTCCCAGAGGTTGGCAAGCTGTTCGTCCAGGTTTGCGGGTTTTAGAGGTCCGCAACCCGCCATGCTGTCTGCCATGGCAAGGAGGAACAGGGCTGGATAATCCGGGCCCGTATCGTTTAGAAGCCGCCTCATGGCGTGTCTGGTGGGGCCTCCTCGCCTGAGATCATTTAGAAGATGAAAGGGACGCATGTGCATCTTGATGAGTTTGATGACAAAGGACGTATCCTTCCTGGCCCACCTCAAGCGCCTGGCAATATTGGCCGCCAGATCCGCCCCGAGACGGTCATGATTATAGAAGGTGGTCCTTCCTGCCTTTTCTCCCCTGGTCAAGGGCTTGCCAAAGTCGTGCAGCAGGGCTGCCCATTTGAGGCCTGGGGCGCGCTGGCTATTTTCCTTGAGCCAGGCAATGAGTGGAGAGCACATTTTGAATTTCTTGCATGGATCCTCTAGTAGCCTATCCATGGTGCAGACCGTCTCCAGGCAGTGTTCCAATACATCAAGATGATGGAACCCAGGTTGCTTTATGCCCTTCATGGTCCTGGTCTCTGGAAGTATGGCCGCAAGGAGGCCTGTGCTGTTCATATGCTTCAGCACGTCCCCTGCCCGGTGCGAGGCCATGAGGAGGTTTAGTTCGTGGCCTGTACGTTCAGGGGCCACTTGCTTTATGAGAGGGGAAAGATCATGGATGTATTCCAGGGTTTCTGACTCGATCATGAAACCAAGCTCCGCCTCGAAACGAAAGGCCCTCAACAACCTTAGGGGATCAGATGCCAGATTGCTTCTGGCGATTGTCCGTATAAGGCCCGCCCTCAGGTCCTCAAGGCCTTGGCATGGGTCGATCAGGTTGGACGTGATGGAGGACAAATCTATGGGGTTTCCCCCATCCCCTTCATGTCGGGAATGCCCGGCCTTGAGCACTTTCAGGAAATCATCGGGCTTCATGGCCATGGCATTAATGGTAAAATCCCTCTGCATGAGGTCCTCCTCTATGGAGGCAGATCCGTTTCTGTATTGGCTGAAATCCACAATCAGGTCGTCCAGGACCACCCTGGCAACACCTTCTTCCTCGGCAAGCATGACGAAGGCGCCGCCTTTTTCATCCGCAATGCGTCTTGCTATCGAGATGGCATCTTCTGGTAGTACCAGGTCTATGTCACGGATTTTTCTTCCGATGATCAGGTCCCTTACAGGGCCTCCTGCTATATGGACTGGCTGAGGGCTAGCAAGCCGTCTGATCTCCTTGAGTAACCTGTTGATATCCCACATAGATGTCTTTACCTTGAAAACATACCCTGCTCCTCTGGGCCGTGTTTTTATGCCCGAGGGGCGGCGTCGAAGGCACGGACCGCTTGAATCCTTAGAGGTGTGCGGTCTTGGAACCCTTGCCATAATACTGGTAAATGACCGGGCGGGCATGAAAGCCAGGGATTGGTACTGGCATTTGAGCAGGGCCAAACCTATCTTTATGTATACATGGCATTGAATCTGTTTCGATCTTGCATCATAAGTTCAGGGAGGAGGTTTTGCAAATGACGGATGAATCCATAATCGTTACATGCCCTGCGTGCGGGACAAAGAACAGGGTACCGGTATCCAGGCTCCAGCAGGGACCAAGATGTGGTAAGTGTAAGGCACCGCTACCTGTGGGGAATGGTGGGACGGTTACCTTTACCGACGCCAATTTTAGATCGCAGGTGCTTTCATCGCCGTTGCCGGTTCTGGTGGATTGCTGGGCCCCGTGGTGCGGGCCATGCAGGATGGTAGGTCCGATAGTGGACGAGCTGGCAAGGGAGTTTGCAGGCAGGGCCTTGGTTGGCAAGCTCAACGTGGATAAAAATCCGGCCACTGCCCAAGGCTATGGAATACAGAGTATACCGACCTTGCTCATATTCAAGGGTGGTGAACTCGTGGACAGGATAGTCGGGGCGGCACCGAAACAGCAGATCATGGCAAGATTACAAAGGGTGCTCTAGATGGAACAAGACATCAGTAAGGCCCTGGCCTATCAGGTCAAAAAGGAAATAGCCAGCAGGTATTTTGGTACCAGGAAGCTTATCGAGGAGGACAGGGCGGCCCTGGAAGGGATGATTGCGGGACTTAAGGACTTCTACGATACCAGGTTGGGGGTAGACCTTGTCAGGTGTTATTCCATCCTGCGGAAGCCGGAGCTGATAGATGAATTCTTGGCCCTTATAGGATGGAAAGGCAGGCCCTTTTACGACGAATACATAGTCGAATCCGAGACGATAAGGCACAGATTGCTCCGCGACATGGTGTCACATGGTTGGATGAACCAGTCGAGGTTTGTCAACTTGTTTCTCGATAGTTATAGACGCCTGTACAGGGATGCACAAGAATACATGGAAAGGCTCGAGGATGCCCTTGATGAGTTGGCGGTATTGAAGGAAGAGATCCGCATGTTCTCTAAGAGGTTTGCCCTTGATGAAATCATGGGCTTTCTTCGTACCCTGGAGGCAAGGGAGGATCTTACAAACATCCTTGGGGAGAACGTGGCCTCCTCTAAGCCCGCAAACCTCGAGGCAAAGCTCAAGGTGGAGCCGGTGGATAAGCTTGAAAGGGCCATTCCCAGGATTCCCGGCCTTCCAGACCCTGATAGTATAGGTTCCTCCTTGAAAAAATTGGCACAAAGGGCATATAAGATGGAAAAGGAGGGTGCATTGAAGGCCCTTTCCCATTTAAAGTAGCCAGCAGGAAACCATTGGCGGCAGGCAAAGACGAAGCCGGTATGGGTCCATGAAACATAGGGGAATCCAGTTTGTTCGGTTTTTGCAGGGTAGGCAATAATCTGGTTATATGCGGAGATGCAACATAACTGTTGATTTGTATCTGGCCACAGGGTACAGCGGGTGTAAGGTGAAGGTAGGAAAGGCACTTTCTGTACCCTAGGTGTCCAGTGGCACTTTGTTCAGGGGGGCACGTAGAAGGAATAGTGGCGGGCATGTTGCTGATATTTTGAAGATTGTTCCTTGTATTTAACAAGGCCAGTAGACAAATAGCAATTTAGCGTGAAAATGCACCCTCTATAGGGGCTGTGTTTTTTTTCAATGCCTCGGGGCGCGGCGTCGAAGGCGCGGCCGCATAAAGGTTTTTAGAAATATCCGGTAAAGGGACCTGTAAAAAATATACCCATGCAAGACAAAGCACTAAGTTTTTCATCCTTTAGCAAACCATCGCCCGGATCGATAAAACACGTCTGGGAGACCGTCTCCGTTTCCCTTGTGGACAAATCCTACGATATCCTGATAGGCCCTGGCCTGCTTACCGAAGTCGGCAGGATGTTGAAACATGAGCCTATTGGAGAAAACTATTTCATCATTACGGATTCCAACGTTGAAGATTACGTGGGAATCGACCTCGTGTCCATAATGAAGAACGAGGGTCTGAACGTAGACATGCTGTCTTTTCCGGCAGGTGAGGCATCAAAGAACATGGACACCGTGGTCACCCTTGCCAAGTCATTGCTGGAACGTGGTGCAGACCGCAAGTCCGCGATCCTTGCATTAGGCGGCGGGGTTAGCGGTGATATAGCAGGCTTTCTGGCCTCGATATACATGAGGGGAATCCCTCTTGCCCAGATACCTACGACACTCCTCGCCCAGGTGGACAGCTCCGTAGGGGGTAAAACAGGGGTGGATCTGCCCGAAGGGAAGAATCTTCTGGGTACCTTCTATCAGCCGAGGCGGGTGTTTGCGGACATCGGGGTCCTGTCTACCTTGAGTCAGGCAGAGCTCAGAAATGGCCTGGCCGAGGTGGTCAAGTACGGCATGATACGGGATCCGCAGCTCTTCCACCTGCTTGAAGAGAAATGGTGGGATATCATAAATCTTGAGCCCCTTGTCACCGCTCATATTGTGAAGGTCTCATGCGCCATAAAGGCGGATGTGGTTGCACATGATGAGTTTGAGGGTGGGTTGAGGCGTATACTGAATTTTGGCCACACGGTCGGTCATGCCGTGGAGGCTGGCGCAGGATACAAGATACCCCATGGTGAGGCGGTCGCCATAGGCATGATGGTGATATCCAGATTGTCTGTCGACAAGGGCCTCATGCCAGAAAAAGACCTCCGGCGGCTAGATGGCCTTTTGGAGAAATTAGGTCTGCCCAGGCATGTGCCATCGAGCATTGCAACCGAAGAGATTTTGGAACTGACCAGGCACGATAAGAAGGCACAGGGAGGCAGGGTTCATTTTGTTCTCTCGAAGGGTGTAGGCGAGACCGTGATAACGGATGAGGTCAGCAGCAGGGAATTGGCCCGGGCCGTTGAAGGGTCAAGGGAATAATCCCCGTAGATCTGGCCCGATACGTTCCGTCCGTATGCGTCGGCGTCTGTCACCTGAAAGGCACAGTTTTGCAGTTGTTCCATCTCCAAGGCGGGAGTGTATAGTAATCTTGCCGCCCAATTCTTCCAGGATCCTTTGTGCAAACGTAAGCCCCATGCCCAGGTGGCCGGTTTTCGTGGTAAAAAATGGGTTGAATATCCTGGGTAGGATCGGTTCCCTTATCCCTGTTCCATTGTCTTTGATCTCAAAGGCACAGACGACAGATGCCTCTTCTGGTTGACGCACAACCAATGTGACAGATGGCGGCACCTTTCCCAGTTCGCAGGCCTCAGCGGCATTTATGACCACGGCTTCAAGGGCTTTGTAAAAGGTGTTGGGGTCTACCAACACCTTTTCCCGTGCGCTCAGCCGCGGGATGGTAACGGACCACTTCGCTTCCCTGTCCCGGGCAAGCTGCCTAAGTTTTGGCTCTAGCAGCTCCGTAAGCTCGCCAATGGAAAGGAGCTGAAGCTTTGGCTTCGGCAACCTGATAAAATCGGTAAGCACATTCAGCAGGAGTTCCAACCTGGAGGATTCCTCCATTATGACCTTGACATATTCCGGCTTTTGCAGGTTTGTCTTTGCAAGGCGCCTTGAAAATCCTCCAATGGCAAGAACCGGATTCCGTATCTGGTGGCTTATGTCGTCCAGCATCCTGCCAAGGTATACCATGCGTTCAGAGTTCTTCAGTAGCCTTTCCACATCCTTAAGACGGGTTATGTCGTTTACGGTAACGACTACCGCCTTTTCGGTATTCCAAGGCCATGAAGCCATTGACATGAGCCCCATGAAGGTGGAACCGTTTGCATGAAGGAGCATTACCTCCGCCTCGAATTCGCCCTGTGCCCTGGTTATATCCAAGATATTTTTTGCAAGGATCTCCCTGTCTTCTAGAGGAAAGAGTCCCTCGAAGGCCTGTCCCTTCAACGTGCCCCCATCGTCCACCCCAAACATCTTTTCTGCCTTGGAGTTGGCAAAGAGGATCGTATCCTTTTCATCCACCACCAGGATGGCCGTGTTGATGGCATCTATTATCCTGCCTACCAATTGGGGATATGATAAATCTAACTCTGAGTTCACGGCGGACCGGATCTTTTTCCTTTCAGATTGGTATCTTCACCAGAAGATCTGGGTTCAAGTATCAGGTTTCCATCGACTGAGGTCATCGTCCATCCTGGCGGCAGCAGGATCGTTGTAAAATCATCTATAACCAACATGGGGCCATTCAATATTGCTGCCCCATCTATATCCCTTTTGTATATCAAAGGAACAGGCAGTTGGCCATCCCCGAATTCTACGAGCACCTTCCCTGCCCTGGTAACCGGTGTGTCATACCTGGAATGGGCATCGTTTGCAGGGAGCGGGGCCGCAGCCGGCGATGTCTTCCTTTTGATCCGTGCCCTGAGCCTGAGGGCGGTTATCTCGATATCCGTTTCAGGCATGTGATATCCGTACAGCCTTGAATGGGCGGCCGCAAAGTCGCTTGTCCAGTGCCTTGAAAATGGGATCGTTATCTCGAAGGACTGCCCTTTATATCTTGCGTCCAGAAATGGTTCCATGGCTATTGGCCCGGTATTGGCCCCAGCTGTCCTGGCATCGTGCATTATCTTCCGGCCGAGTCTATCTACGGCCTTGGCTATTAATGGGTATCGATCCTGTGCCTTCTTGATCAGGAATGCCTCTGACCCGTCAAGGATGATGTCGGCCCCTGCCATCCCCTGTGCAGAAAAGACGCCGGCCATCGACGGGATGACAACCCGCGGTATTTCAAGCTCCATTGCCAGATCCGCGGCATGGAGGCCCGCTGCCCCTCCGAAACAGACAAGGCTGAAATCCCTTGGGTCGTGGCCCCGTTCAAGGGAAACCGCCCGGATGGCATGTACCATGTTTATATTGACCAGTCGTATGATGCCCTTTGCCGTATCTATCGGCGAAAGCCCTATACGCTCCCCAAGCCTTGCCATCCTTGGCCAGACCCTTTCCGGATATAGGGCCATCTTGCCGCCTAGGAAGTGCTCGGGTCTCAGGCGTCCAAGGAACAGGTTGGCGTCAGTAACCGTAAGATTTTCCCCCTTGCCATAGCAGACCGGCCCGGGGTCTGCTCCAGCGCTTTCAGGTCCTACCTTCAGGAGGCCACCCTGGTCAACCCATGCTAAGGAGCCCCCGCCTGCCCCGACCGTATGGATGTCCAGCATCGGTATGGCAACCGGATAGCCTTCGATCCTGTAGTCCCTGGTGTATACAGGTCCTTCGGCACACAGCGAAACATCGGTGGACGTGCCGCCCATATCAAGGGTGATCAGCCGTTTGAGTCCGAGCCGTATGCCCAGGCTCCACGCGGCCTGTACGCCTGCTGCAGGGCCAGAAAGCAGGGTGCACACCGCCTTTTCACCTATCTCCCGTGAAGGCATGCAGCCACCGTTTGACTGCTGGATGAAGATCCTGGCACCAGGCAGGGTCCTTTCCAGCCTGGTGACATACCTGCATACGACCGGCCCGAGGTAGGCATTTACAAGGGTGGTCGACAGCCTTTCGTATTCGCGGAATTCAGGAAGTACCTGGGATGACAGGGATACAGGAATGCCAATGTCTGAAAGTCCTTCCTGGAGTGCCCTTTCATGGGCAGGATTGGCGTATGCATGCAGAAGGCAGACAGCTATGCTTTCAGCCCCCATGTCCTGGCAGAATCTTTTGGCCCTGGCTATCTCTTCCCCTGTAAGCGGGGTGAGGATATTTCCCTTCCAGTCCATTCGTTCCCTGACCCCAAGGATGTTTTGCCTTGGTATGATTTCTGCTGGCCGCATGACCATGAAGTCGTAGAGCCTTGGGCGTGCCTGCCTTCCTATGAATAGTATGTCTTCGAAGCCTGCCGTGGTGATAAGCGCGGTTCTGGCCCCTTTTCTTTCAAGGAAGGCGTTGGTACCGACGGTCGTACCATGGACTATCTCCAGCCTGTCCGGATCGATACCGGGAAGCAGGGCGGTCAGGCCTTCAACGATGGCACGTGAAGGGTCATTGGGAGTGGACGGCAACTTCCATCTTCTCCATATGCCGCTCTTGTCCAGGCAGGCAAGATCCGTAAAGGTGCCGCCAGTGTCTATGCCTACACGGAGCCGTTCCGCCTTCCCGGTTTCCCCGGATAGTTCGGACATGATTCACCTCAATCCAGGAGGATGTGTTCTATTTCCATCGTGTTGGTATCGACAAGTGCCCAGCCTGCCGGCTCCTTCTTCCCAAGTATCTCGCCTGGATTTAGCAGTACCGTGGTACCTGCCCTGTCTTGGCGCCACCTGTGGGTATGTCCACAGCATACAAGGTCGAAGTCCCCTGAACGGCAAATGGACCAGGCCAGGTGCGGATCGTGTATCCATGCGATTCTCCTGCCTGCATCTTTATCTTCCATCTCCCCGAACCAGCCATAATGATGTACCTTCCCCTGGCGTTTACGGCATTGTTCCATTATCAACGTCTGGTCCCCGGGGTTGTTTCCAAATACCAGGTGGATGCTGCCGCCGAAGCTGTCCAGTTCCTCCAGCATGAAGGGGGAAATGAGGTCTCCACAGTGGATGATCCTTTCGGCCCTAAGTTCGTTTGCCTGTTGTACCGCTCTGGCCATGTGCCATATATGGTCGTGGCTGTCACTCATTACCGCGATCTTCATGTTTGTTTCTCCTCAAAGATATTGCCTTGGTGGCATGATGTTCGGTCTCAAGGAGCAGGCCTTTTATCTCAAGCCCCTTGGAAAATCCGGTCAGTCTGCCATCCCTTCCAATGACCCTGTGACAGGGTATCACTATGGGAAGGGGGTTGGCCCTAAGTGCCTGGCCTACAGCCCTTGGTGAATTGCATCCCATCAGGCTTGCCACCTGGCCATAGGACCGGGTCTGTCCGAAGGGTATGGCAGCAGTCATGTGCCATACCTCCCTTTGAAATTTTGTGCCGCGCAGGTTGAAGGGGAGGCCCAGGTTAGTCTCCTGCCCGTTGATCAACCTGGCCAGGCGTCTGCATAACAAGGGGCAGCTTGTCTGGTCAATATTCTCTGTCTCTTGGAGCATCTCAAGGTCGATCCGGACCAGGACTCCTGATTTCCAATGGCCCGTGACCAGGATCGTCGTATCCATCAGATTGAGCAGACAGTGGGCGCGACCATGGAGTGGGATGGGGAACTCGTTGGCGTACAGCATCCTGTCCAGGTCGGCCTTCCGGCTAGTGTTCATAACCCTTGAACGTAATATCCTGGGTACCAAGGCGGTCCTTCAGCATTACCCTATCACCAGATGTGATCTCACCTATCCTAAAGGGCCTATAGCCCAGTATACGGGCCGCCAACGCCTCGATCCTGGTGGCATGTGCCGCGGGCACAGTCCAGAGAAGCTCAAAGTCCTCACCCCCGGTGAGGGCCAGACGGACTGGGGATACATTTCCCTCCATGACCCCCTGTGAACGGAGGAACCTCAGACCTGAGAGCATGGCCCTCGATACTGGAATGGCTTCCCCGTAGATGTTGGCCCCTACCCGGCTTTCTTCGCATATATGGGCAAGATCCGTTGCCACCCCGTCAGAGATGTCGATGCAGCAATGCACCAGTCCGCTATCCGCAAGTGCCCTGCCCAGCTCAACCCTGGGTTCAGGGTCCAGGTGGTGTTCGATCAGGCGTCTCCTGGCGGCCCTTGGAAGCAGGCGACCGGGACCTTGTGGACAGTACCTGTGTCTGCCCGGTCTCTTGCTGGATATGTGTTTGAGGAGCAAGAGGCCAGTTGCCGATTCACCCAGATAACCTGAGCAATAGATCAGGTCCCTGGCCTTGGCCTTTGAGCGCAGGAGCGCCCTCTGCTGCCTTGTTTCACCTATGAGGATGAGGGTTACGGTCATGGCATTCCTGGTCCCTACTGTGTCGCCTCCAACGAGGCTTGCCCCGTAGGCCGAAAGCTTTGAGGCAAGGCCGAGCCCGAATCTGCGGGCGAATTGCCGTTTGTGTTCCATATCAAGGGGAAGGGCAATACTCAGGAAGGCCCACCTGGGGATCCCTCCCATGGCGGCGATGTCACTTAGATTTACCCCTGCGGTTTTTCTGCCCAGGTAAAAAGGGTCGAAATATGAAAGATCGAAATGTATCCCCTCCACCAGGGCGTCGGTGGTGATGAGTAGATTCTCTCCCTGGGCCGGGGCTATTACAGCACAATCGTCACCGATGCCAACCAGTACGGAAGGATCGCCGTGATGGGCACATATGCCCGTGAATTCCGATATGAGGGCACGTTCCATGGCCTTTGGGAGACCAGGCCGACAGCCTTACAGGGTGGGGTCGGCCGGTTTTTGGACTAGCCCTTTATTTCTAGTTGGCTGAAAAAGTAGGCTATCTCAGTGGCCGCGGTTTCAGGTGCATCCGAGCCGTGTACCACATTCTTTTCTATGTCCGTGGCAAAATCCGCCCTTATGGTACCAGGGGCGGCCTCTTTGAAATTTGTGGCCCCCATGAGTTCCCGGTTTTTCTTTATTACGTTTTCACCCTTTAAGACCATAACTACTATAGGGCCTGACGACATAAAATCGGTAAGGCTGTCGAAGAAGGGCTTGTCCTTGTGTACTGCATAGAAACCCTCTGCCTCCTGCTTGCTCATGTGGATCATCTTCATGGCGGCTATCTTGATCCCAGCCCCTTCGAAACGCCTGATGACTTCGCCTACAAGGCCCCTGGCTACCCCATCGGGTTTGATTATAGAAAGCGTGCTTTCCATGTTGTTTTTTGCTCCTTTCTTTTTTAATGTTGCGATAGCTATCCCCGGAAAAACTTTCATGTTGCCCGCGCTTCGGCACTATGCCCAGGCCATGAAGCGGATGAGGCTTTGGCATGCGGGCCGCAATACGATATCCTTACGCTGGGTATTCCTGGTAACTCGCTATTTATGCAGGAACGCTTATGACCAATTAAATAAACGCTGGCATCCAGCGGCGCAACTTAATTATGCAGTCTCAATCCGAATGTGACGTTTCTTGACTTCGATTTTACTGCTGGTTAAATTGCCTTTGCTCGGATTGCGAGAGTGGCGGAACTGGTAGACGCACTGGACTTAGGATCCAGCGGCTCTGGCCGTGGGAGTTCGACTCTCCCCTCTCGCACCATTGATCATTTGCCATCCTGTATAGTTTTCGCAAAATAATATTTTACCCCCTCTTTCCGGCCAGCGATGGTCGTTTTAATGGTTTCGGCACGGTTTAGATGAATGCCTTATCAAGGTTTCTTCCATCATGAAAATCTTTTAGGCCCTGGGGGGTTATTCCATAGCCAGTCGGTTAGGAGACAAGAATATTGCTACAGCCTTCTCAGGGGGATGCCCGCGCACCTTTCGTCCCTTATCTGCATGTACGGTTGGTCTTTATTGGTCTGATAGAGAGATGTTCGTGTTTTAGAATTTTACAAAATACGAATAATTTGTTTTATTACCGTGAAAATATATCTGCCTTCAACCTAGATTATGCGGCTTGCAAGTTTGCCGAAGATGCAGGCGGGGGTACGCAGATGTATTTTTAGGTACTTCAAATGCCAGAGATATAGCACCTGATAAAGTTCTACCTTTTAGGTGGAGGGCTTGATGTCATAAATTGTATATAACTATTGAATTTGTCAAAAGAAATCATTCTCTTAGGCATTGAAGTGCATAGTTAGGGCCAAGGCAGTCATTTGCTTAAGGCCGGATCAGGAAAAAACAAAAAATAATAGAGGAAGGTCGGAAAATTTATGAAGGTTACGGTTGAAGATGTAAGCCCTATCCAAAAGCGGCTGTCGGTAAAGTTGCCCCCGGAGATGGTGTCCAGGGAATTTGATGTGGTCTACAACAGGCTCAAGCGGAGTGTTACGGTCAAGGGCTTTCGCAAGGGTAAGGCCCCAAGAAGTGTGCTCGAACGTGAATATGGTCCCCATGTGAACAATGAGGTGCTGGAACACTTGATCCAGAAAAGCTTGCCTAATGCCATCAAGGAGGCAGGTGTAGTGATGCTCCTTGAGCCCCAGCTTGATACCGCCTCGGAACTCAAGGACAGGAAGGCCTTTACCTATTCGGTTCTTCTGGACCTTGCCCCTGAGATCGAGCTGCCGGAATATAAGGGGGTTGAGCTTGAAAGACCCGTGATTGAGGTAACGGATGAGGAGGTGGACGAGCAACTGGAGGCCCTTCGTCGCCATTTTGGTTCCATCGATGGTATTGAAGAAGACCGACCCGTGGAAAAGGGGGATCTGGTAGTAATAGACTACAGTGCCGAGATGGATGGCGAGCCGGCCGAAGACCTGTCCCAGGAAGACTATTATGTAGAGGTTGGTGCCGGCAATCTCAATAAGGACTTTGAGGAGGGGCTGATTGGAATGGAAAAAGGTGACGAAAAGTATATTGAGGTCACCTACCCGGAAGATGCGATAAATGCAAAGCTTGCTGGCAAGATGGTGAGATATCACGTCGAATTGAAGGATATACAGGTCAGACAGCTGCCGGAGTTGAACGATGAGTTTGCCCAATCCATTGGCGTTGGTTTCAAGACCATAGACGACGTAAGGGAGAGGCTCAGGAAGCAGATCCTCCAGGACAAGGAGGAAGCGGCCCAAAGCTCGCTCAGGAAGCAGCTTTTTGACAAGCTCCTTGAAGGAGCGGATTTTCCAGTGCCCGAACGTCTCGTA
>JAJRZR010000052.1 GCA_024275145.1 Deltaproteobacteria bacterium
AAGGTTGCTCAACGATGATTTCCTAATGACGGCAAGGCAGATCTGCGACGAGCTTGGGGCACTACTGGTCTTCGATGAGGTGCAGGCAGGTATGGGCAGGACCGGAAGCCTCTTCGCATACCAACAAACACCGGTAATCCCCGATGTAATATGTCTTGCCAAGGCCCTGGGCAATGGCATCCCCATAGGTGCAACCCTGGCCACCGAGGAGGCCATGTCATATCTGACTCCTGGAAGTCATGCGTCCACCTTTGGTGGAAATCCGATAGCCTGTGCCGCAGCAAAGGTGGTCATAGAAACCATGACCGCTGACGGCTTTCTTGATGGGGTCAGGCGTAAGGGAGCACTTTTAAAAAATGAACTTGAAAGACTCGGGGCAAAATACAGAGATCTTATCCTTGAGATCAGGGGACGAGGCCTTATACTTGCCATGGAGTTCAGGAGGCCTGTTCCACAACTGGCAGACCGGTTGCTTGAAGAGGGCTTCCTAGTCCTGCTGGGGCAGGGAATCATACTGAGACTGGTACCTCCATTAATCATTACCGAGGAGGAAATAAGGGACTTTATACAGACACTTGACCATATTCTCATGGAGCAGGACTAACTCCGACCAATATCGATACGCGCCTCATCCCAAGGACTACCCATCTTGATGATATCTCGTGTCCATGGGTGTGTGGCACAGATGTAAGGACAGAACAAGGACTCAACAAGCCATTGGAAAAACAAACTTAACACGCCAGCGACAGGTCAACTTCGACGTTGCCTGTACACAATGGATAGTAATGACAATGAAAAATCACCTCAACAAAAAACAGACCAGGAAGGCCAATCACTACCTGACCGTTTCAGACCTGGATGCCGATATGCTGCTGGCATTGATAGACAGGGCCATCCAGTTGAAGCGACACGCGAGGGCAGGCCTACCCTTCCGCCCTGCCACTGGACGCACAATCGGCATGATATTTGAGAAGCCCTCTACGAGGACCAGGATATCCTTCGAATCTGCCATGTACCAGATGGGGGGCAATGTTTCATTCATGCCTTCAAGGGATCTGCAACTAAAACGCGGAGAGCCACTAAAGGATACCGCGAGGGTGCTCTCCCGTTATCTGGACTGTCTTGTGGTACGCACATATGGCCAGGAGATAGTCGAGGAACTGGCCCGGTGGTCCGACATCCCGGTCATAAACGGTCTTACTGATCAACACCATCCATGCCAGATACTATCAGACATAATGACCGTCATAGAGCACAAAGGCCCGGACCTTAGTGGATTAAAAATTGCCTGGATAGGAGATGGAAACAACATGGCCCATTCCTGGATACAGGCTGCAAGCCGTCTGGGCTTTCCATTGACACTTGCATGTCCCGCGGGATACGACCCTGATGAAGGAATACTTGAAGAGGCACGCAGGCAGGCCTCTGCGCCCATCCTGCTTATCAGGGATCCCAGCGAGGCAGCGGATGGCGCTGACGTCATAAATACCGATGTCTGGGCAAGTATGGGGCAGGAAAAAGAGACAATGGAACGAAAGAGACGATTTATGAAATATCAGGTAAATTCAGAATTACTCAGGCTGGCCGCCCCAGAGGCAATCGTGCTCCACTGCCTACCTGCACACCGCGGTGAGGAGATCACCGAAGAGGTACTGGAAGGCCCTCGGTCAGTTGTTTGGGAACAGGCTGAAAACAAGATGCACATACACAAGGCCATCCTCGAATGGGCAATGGGTCTCAGGCAGGAAGAAGGATAATCGTCATGGACCAAAAGATGGAAAAAATCGTATTGGCCTATTCTGGCGGACTCGACACATCGGTAATTCTCAAGTGGCTTCAGGAGACCTATGGCTGCCCTGTCATAGCCTATGCGGCCGATGTGGGCCAGGATGAGGACTGGGAACTTGTAAGACAGAAGGCCCTCGATACCGGGGCAAGTGACGTGGTCATACGTGATCTAAAGGAGGACTTCGTAAGGGATTTCGTGTTCCCGATGCTCAGGGCCAATGCCATCTATGAAGGCGTATACCTACTTGGTACCTCTATTGCCAGACCCATCATCGCCAGGGAACAGATCCGTGTGGCAAAGGAGTTCGGGGCAGATGCAGTAAGCCACGGTGCAACAGGCAAGGGAAATGACCAGGTGCGCTTCGAACTCTCGTACATGGCGCTAAACCCGAGTATAAAGATTATTGCCCCTTGGCGTATATGGGATCTCAATTCCCGAAACAAGCTCATTGACTTTGCCAGGAAACATGGCATCCATGTTCCGGTAACAAAGGCCAAGCCCTACAGCATGGATGCAAATCTTTTGCACATAAGTTACGAAGGCGGAATCCTCGAGGACCCATGGGCTGAACCCCCAAGGGATATGTTCACGTGGACGAAGGCGCCCGAAGATGCACCGGACAAACCCACAACCATAGAAATAGGCTTTGAACAGGGCAATCCGGTCACACTGGATGGAGAAAGGCTTACACCGGCTGCACTCCTTGCAAGGTTAAATGACCTCGGAGCTGAAAACGGCGTGGGCAGGGTAGATCTGGTTGAAAACCGCTTCGTGGGCATGAAATCCAGGGGTGTTTACGAAACCCCTGGAGGCACTATACTACGTACGGCCCACATGGCCATGGAATCGATCACCCTTGACCGGGAGGTGATGCACATGCGTGACGGCCTTGTCCCCAGGTATTCGGAACTTATCTATTACGGGTTCTGGTTCTCCCCTGAGAGGGAACTACTTCAGGGTCTGATCGATGAATCACAGACGAATGTAACCGGTACGGTAAGGCTCAAGATATACAAAGGTAACTGTTGGGTCACGGGCAGGAAATCCGAAAAATCACTTTATCTGCCTGAATTCGCTACATTCGAAGAAGATGAGGTTTATTCACAGAAGGATGCAGAGGGTTTTATCCGGCTCCAGGGGCTTAGGCTCAAGATCCGATCCATGATCCAAAGATCCGGAGGTGGACATTGAAGGGCAAGGAAATCGAAAGGAGAAGAAATACCAGGGTTGCCTTTGAAACCACGGTATATGTGTCTCGTGCAGGTGAAAACGCATCCGACGACATTATCCGCAGCCGCAACACCAGGGATGTGAGTATGAAAGGCCTTTACTGCGTGTCCAACGAGGTACTTCCTAAAGATACACGTTGCCACGTGGAAATGGTGCTTTCTGGCACAAGCTCCGAGCTACGTCTGCATTTTACCGGAAAGGTGGTGAGGACCAGCCAAGATGGAATGGGGATCGAATTTGAGCAGATGGACCCGGATTCCTTTTTTCATCTACGAAACGTGTTATATTATAATACAGGTGACCCGGAGAGGATTAACAGGGAGATACTGGGTGAAGATACCTAGGATTTGAGTCGATCACGAGTTGCCGATCCTTGCTCGTTCTTTTTGCGTCTGCTTCGCGGTTATGGCTTGAATTCCATGACAGCACCGCATCCCTCAAACCGTGCCTTGCAGGCGCAAAAAATAACAGGCCTTACCTTGACGCCGGACATCGGAGTGAAGATATTTACTTGAGAATAGATTCTGTACTTGAGCCGTGTTTTCACGCCATGAAACGTGGCTTCAAGGTACAGGCCAAAAGAAAAAACAAAATGAGAACACAAACCTACTATCATTACGCACCGTACAGGCCTTCACCATTTGCCTTGTTTGGCATAATACTTCTCATTATCGCAGGGTTCTTTATTATGCTGCCCATCTTCCTTGCCGCTTTTACCGTGTTCGCTGCCTTTGCAGGCTACCTGAGCTGGAAGGTCAACAAATCCATGAAAGACTTCGAACGACGCTACTACATGAACAGGGATTGTACGGTGGGGCTTACTGATAAGGACTCGGTCATAATCGATATCTCTCCCAACACAGGTGATGAGGCGCCAGCTGATAACTACCTGTGACCGCGTGATTATACCTCCCTTCACTGCTTGAAAGATACGGATGATCCTGCATTGTCATGGCTGGAAATGACCCTGTATTGCAAGGCGTTTCTCTTGATCTTCCCAAACCTGCCCTTGGAGACAACCGTTCCCATGAAGCTAGGGTCAGGTCCGCCATGGCAGAGATACTCGGCAGTGAACCAAGGCTTTCACTGAGGGTAAACCAGAAGATTTCGAAAATACTCCCGGCATCTGGCTACCGGATGAACTGCCTGCTGTCCCAGGGACCATGCGGATGGGAAATTATCGATGCCGCGCCCCGCGAGCAGGCTATCCCCGCCATTGGCCTTGCAGTGGATCTTGGAAGCACGACGGTAGTCTTCTACCTAGTCGATCTTGCAAGCGGCAAGACGATCTCACGGCTTTCGGTATCGAACCCCCAACGTATTCACGGCGAGGACATACTCGAGCGCATTCTGTTCGCTGGAAGGAGGGACGGGCTAGGGACACTTCAAAAAGAAATAGTCAATGTATTCAATAAGGCCATGGATAAACTGGCCACAAAAAGAGGGCTTGCACCTGAAAACATCGGCTACGTAAGCGTTGCGGGAAACACCACCATGTGCCACTTCCTGCTGGGCCTTGATCCCTCCCACATATGCAAGGAGCCATACATCCCCTCTGCCAATCGGTTCGACCTGATCCAGCCTGCCGAGATAGGCCTCAAGTGTCATCCAGGGGCATGGCTCTACTGCTTCCCCAACGTGGGAAGCTACTTCGGGGGGGATCTCCTGTCAGGGATCCTTGCATCCGGTATGCATAAAAGGCCGGAAATCTCCATGCTGATAGACGTGGGAACCAATGCCGAGGTGGTCCTTGGCAACCAGGACTGGCTGGTGGCCTGTGCAGGGGCGGCTGGCCCTGCCCTGGAGGGTGGTATCCTTTCGTGTGGCATGAGGGCCCAGGACGGTGCCATAGAAAGGATCTCAATCGATCCCGAAACACTCAAGGTGTCCTATTCGACCATAGATGGATCTCCCCCGAGGGGCATGTGTGGCTCGGCCATAATCGACCTCCTTGCCGGGATGTTCGTGGCAGGGCTGGTGGATCCTACCGGCAAGCTGGTCAGGAACAGGGATCCTGGACGCATGCGGGAAATCAATGGAGAGCCTGCCTACGTGGTGGCAAGCGAAGACGAAACAGGGACCGGAAGGCCTGTCTACATCAGCCAGAGCGACATAAAAAACCTGATACGGTCAAAGGGGGCCATGTACACGATCCTCAACGTGGTTATACAGAGTGTGGGGATCGATTTTGAAGATATCGACAGGTTCTACGTAGCCGGGGCCTTTGGAAGCTATATTGATCCCGGCAAGGCCATAACCATAGGGATGCTCCCTGACGTGCCAATCGACCGTTTCAGTGCCCTTGGAAACTCTGCGGGCAAGGGGGCAGTGAAGGCGCTCTTGAAACGCGGCTCCATAAAGGAGGTAGAAGGGATCTGCGAAAAGATCACATACCTCGAAATGAACGTCAGGGGAGACTTCATGGGCCAGCTTACCGGGGCACTGTTCCTGCCCCACACCGACCTTGGTCGTTTCCCCACGGTCAGACGCCTTTTAGGGCTTTGATCCTGTCCCTCAGGCTGGCGGCCCTCTCGAAATCCAGGGCCTTGGCCGCCTTCTTCATCTCTGCCTCGAGCCCCTTTATCAACTGTCTGGAATCAATACCAGGATGCCCCTTCCCATAGCTTCCCGATGCCTCGGCCACCTCCTGGGCAACATGTTGTTCCTGTTCATATATGGAAGACAGCGCATCGGTTACCCCCTTCTTTACGCTGACCGGGGTTATATGATGTTTCAGGTTATATCTGGTCTGGATTCGCCTTCTTCTTTCTGTCTCGCCTATTGCCCGTTCCATGGACCCAGTGATCTTGTCTGCGTAGAGGATCACTAGACCGGCCGCATTCCTTGCGGCACGACCAGCAATCTGTATCAGGGAACGCTCGGACCTCAAAAATCCTTCCTTGTCTGCATCGAGGACCGCTACCAGGGACACCTCCGGCATATCAAGCCCCTCACGCAGCAGGTTTATCCCGACCAATACGTCGAAATCCCCACGCCTCAGCCCCTGTATCAACCGGCTTCTTTCAACCGTCTTTATATCGGAATGGAGATATTCCACCCTGACCCCTACCGAAGCGTAGTAATCCGTGAGGTCTTCGGCCATGCGCTTGGTAAGGGTAGTGACGAGTACCCGGTATCCGGCCCTCACGGCCTTCCTGATCTCCTCCAAAAGATCGTCTACCTGGCTGGAGGCAGGCCTCACCTCGATCCTGGGATCGGTAAGGCCGGTAGGCCTTATGAGCTGCTCGACTATCGCCCCACCTGACGCAGTAAGCTCATAGGGCCCAGGAGTGGCGGAGACATATATCACCTGTCCTACTGCCCCTTCGAATTCATCGAAGCGCAACGGCCTGTTATCCAGGGCAGAGGGAAGCCTGAACCCGAACTCCACCAATGTCTCCTTCCTGGACCTGTCCCCCTCATACATGCCTCTTATCTGCGGCACAGTGATATGACTTTCATCTATAAAGGTGATGAAATCCCCGGGGAAATAATCCAATAGGGTCGGCGGCGGTACCCCCGGTGGCCTTCCGGTAAGGTGCCTGGCGTAGTTTTCTATCCCGTGGCAATAGCCAAGCTCCTGCAGCATCTCTATGTCCAGATTGGTCCTTTGCTCCAACCTTTGTGCCTCTACCAGCCGATTTTCCATCTCGAAGAACCGGACCCTTTCCTCAAGCTCGATCCTTATATTCTCTATGGCCCGTTCCAGATTTGGCCTGCTGGTGACATAATGGCTTGAGGGATAGATGATGGCATGTTCAATGCCTGCAAGGCGTCTCCCCCTAAGCGGATCGATAATACCGATACGTTCTATCTCATCGCCAAAAAGCTCGATCCGTATGGCATGCTCCTCCTCATAGGCAGGGAATATCTCGACCACATCCCCCCTGACCCTGAATGTCCCCCTGGTGAAATCTACGTCGTTTCTCTCATACAACATGCCCACCAACCTTGACAAAAGGTCCTCCCTGGGAATCTCATCCCCTACCCTGAGGTATAGCTGCATCCTCTCGTACTCTTCAGGGGAGCCTAGGCCATAGATGCACGATACACTGGACACTATTATCACATCGCTACGGGTCAACAGTGAGTGGGTTGCCGAGTGACGAAGACGGTCTATGAAATCATTGATGGACGAATCCTTTTCGATATATGTATCGGATGCAGGAAGATAGGCCTCCGGTTGGTAGTAATCGTAATAACTTACGAAATATTCCACCGCATTTTCCGGGAAAAGGGCCTTGAATTCCCCGAAAAGCTGTGCTGCAAGGGTCTTGTTTGGTGCCATTACCAGGGCCGGCCTTCCTACCCTGGCTATCACATTTGCCATGGTGAAGGTCTTGCCAGAGCCGGTTACCCCAAGAAGCACCTGATGCCTGTCCCCGGCCTCAAGCCCTGCAACCAGCCTGGAAATGGCCTCGGGCTGATCGCCACAAGGGGAAAACTGTGAGTTGATTTTGAATCTTCCTATCATTATAGTCACTTCTACCGTGGCAATACGCCTTTCTTTAAAGGCCCTATTTTTATGCCCGGAGGTGCTGTGGACATGGGCGGATATCGCTCTTAACCATCGAAATAATCGTTGAATTTTAAATTTTAAAACAAAAGATACTGGCTGATCACATGAATTGCAAGTTAAACACACCTCCACCAAATTTCATAAGAAATATAATCATAGAGGATATAAAATCAGGCAAGCATGGCGGCAAGGTGATAACCAGGTTTCCGCCTGAGCCTAATGGCTACCTTCATATCGGCCATGCGAAATCCATCGTATTGAACTTTGGGCTGGCGCTGGAATTTAATGGCAGGTGTCATCTGCGCTTTGACGACACCAATCCTACCAAGGAGGAGGAGGAATACGTGCTTGCCATCCAGGAGGATGTGGCCTGGCTCGGCTATTACTGGGGCAAGCACCTTTATTATGCCTCTGACTACTTTGACAGGCTCTATGATTACGCCATAGAGCTCATAAAGATGGGCAAGGCATATGTATGCGATCTTTCTGCTGAGCAGATAAGGCAGTATCGGGGCACGCTCAAGGAACCTGGCAAGGAGAGCCCCTACAGGAACCGCAGCGTGGAGGAAAACCTGGACCTGTTCAGGCGCATGAGGCAGGGAGAGTTCCCTGATGGGGCCAGGGTACTTCGTGCAAAAATAGACATGGCATCAGGCAACCTCAACATGCGGGACCCTGTAATCTACCGAATCATGCATACATCTCACCACAGGACAGGGAACAAATGGTGTATCTATCCCATGTACGACTTCACTCACTGCCTGTCCGACTCCATAGAAGGAATCACACACTCCATTTGTACCCTGGAGTTTGAAGACCACAGGCCACTCTATGACTGGTTCCTGGATCAGTTAAAGGTCGAGTGCCATCCACAGCAGATAGAGTTCGCAAGGCTAAATCTGAGCTATACAGTGCTTAGCAAACGAAAGCTGATCCAACTAGTGGAGGGTGGCTTTGTCAGTGGATGGGATGATCCCAGGATGCCTACCATCTCCGGTATCCGCCGAAGGGGCTACAGCCCTGCCTCCATAAGGAACTTCTGCGAACGTATCGGGGTTGCAAAAAGGGACAGCGTGGTTGACATCGCGCTTCTTGAGCACTGCGTGAGGGAAGATCTCAACAAGACCTCTCCCAGGGTGATGGCAGTGCTGAAGCCGCTCAAGGTGGTGATCGAAAACTATCCTGAGGGAAAAACCGAGGAGCTGGAGGCCGTAAACAACCCTGAAGATCCATCGGCAGGGACACGTATGGTGCCATTTTCAAGGGAGATATACATCGAGCAGGATGACTTCCGGGAAGATCCTCCCAAGAAATTCTTCCGCCTTGCCCCTGGCAAAGAAGTAAGGCTGAGATATGCGTATTTCATTACCTGCCACCGGGTCATAAAAGACGAAAAAACAGGAGAGATAATCGAACTACGCTGCACCTATGATCCTGAAACGAGGGGAGGGGCGGCCCCTGACGGCCGGAAGGTCCGCGGTACACTCCACTGGGTCAGCGCTATCCACGCAGTCAAGGCCGAGGTGCGGCTCTATGACAGGCTCTTTTCTGTCCCTGATCCTGACCATGGTAAGGAAGGAGCCGATTTCAAGACCTTCATAAACCCCAGGTCCCTGGAGGTCATTCATGATTGCATGGTGGAGCCAGGTCTGAGAGACGCAAGGCCAGGAGACCGCTACCAGTTTGAACGTATAGGTTATTTCTGTGTAGACACGGTTGATTCCGATCCTGGGCATCTTGTATTCAACCGGACGGTTCCATTAAGAGACACCTGGGCAAAGATAGAAAAGACACATAGAAAGGGAAAATAATGTCTGAAGAAGTAATAGTTAGGTTCCCGCCCAGCCCGACCGGTTACCTTCACATAGGTGGGGCCAGGACGGCTATATACAACTGGCTCTTTGCCAGGAAACACCATGGCAAGATGATCCTGCGCATTGAGGATACGGATGCCGAACGCTCCACTGAGGAATCCATAAAGGGCATTCTTGACGGCCTTACATGGCTTGGGATCGACTGGGACGAAGGGCCCTATTTCCAAAGCCAGTTCGCCCAGGATCATATTGAAAAGGCCCATCATCTACTGGATACAGGTAAGGCCTACAAATGTTTTTGCACCAGGGATGAACTCGAAGCAAAAAGGAAGGCGGCCCTTGCAGCCAAGAAGGACATCAAGTACGACGAGACATGTAGACACCTTAGCCCTGAAGAAGTGGCTAAAAGGGAGGCCAAGGGCATTCCCTATGTGATCCGCTTCAAGGTCCCACGGCGTGAAGGTGTGATCGGCTACACGGACAAGGTACTGGGCCGCATCGAAAAGGCATACAAGGACATAGAGGATTTCGTGATTGTACGTTCCAACGGCAGGCCTTTGTACCTGTTGTGTAACGTGGTGGATGACATAAGGGACGGTATTACCCACATCATCAGGGGCCAGGATCACCTGACCAACACCATCCGCCAGATTCTGATCTATGAGGCCCTTGGTGCCAAGGTGCCGGTCTTTGCCCATATGCCGCTTACCCTTGACCTCCAGAAAAGGAAGATCTCCAAACGCACCCACGGAGAAGTGGTCTCTGTGCAGTTCTACAGGGAGCACGGATTCATACCCTGGGCACTGGTCAACTTCCTGGTACTCCTTGGCTGGTCTCCTGGGGACGATAGAGAAATCTTCTCAAAAGAGGAGCTGATCCAGGCCTTTTCCCTTGAGAGGATCAATAAGTCCAATTCCATATTCAACTACAGGCCAGGTGACCCAAAATTCTTCACCGACCCCAAGGCAATCAACATAAATGCCCACTACCTTCGCACCATGCCCATCAAGGAAATCGCCCATATGGTGAAGGAAGACTTCAAGAAAGAAGGCCTGTGGGATGAGGCATACGAAGGGGAAAAAAGGCAGTGGTTCCTGGACACACTGAACATGATAAGGGCCCGTTTCCATACTCTGAAGGATTTTGCCACCCTGGGAAGGGCCTATTTCTCGGATAAATATCCGTTTGATCCGAAGGCGCTAAAAAAGCACCTTTTCAAGCACGAGAACCTGAGGAAGTGGTTGCCGGAGCTGGCCGAACGACTCGATTCACTTGAATACTGGAACGAGGAATCCACTGAGCAGGCGATCCGGGCATTCATTGAAGAACTTGGGATCAAGGCCGGGGTCATCATCAATGGAATCAGGGCAGTGGTTACAGGGCAGCCAAAGGGCCCTGGAATCTTCGATGTCCTGGTGGCCATCGGGAAGGAAAGGGTAGTTGACAGGCTCAAAAAGGTGCCTGAGCTATTCGACAGGAAGGCAGAGCTTTTAACATAGGCGGGGTAACCGCTACCGTGGGCCTCTGCATACGGTCAACCGATGCCCTCAAGGTGCTGGCCCAACCGCCGCTAGGTAGATGACCGTTTCCTCCTCACTATCCAGGCCTAGCAGCCCGTCCATCTCGTCGTCGAAAAATGCCCCTACCGGGCATGCGGAAAGCCCAAGGGCCTGGGAGGCAAGAAGCAGGTTCTGGGCCACATGCCCTGCCTCCATGAATATGTAGCGCATTGCCCGGTTACCATACTTGGCCATGGATCTCCTCATTACCGCCGACCACATAAAAACAACAGCGGCCCTGGCAAAAAAAGCCTGGCCCAGGGCTGCGGCTGCCACCTCGTCACCCAAGGTCCCGGCGTAGAGTGTCTCCAACTGAAAGCCCTTTACATCAAAATGAAACATACCCCTGGGGATTCCCTCAACACGATCAAGATACACATAGGTCTCCAAAGGGTACAAGGCACCTGCTGAAGGGGCAGTCCTTAGATAGTATGGACCGGCCTGGGCAGTAACCCCCTGGCAGGCCCAGAGGAGCAAGGCCAAGTCCACCTTGGAAATGGTGTCGGGAAGGTATTTCCTGGCGGACCTGCGTTTCTGGAGGACTTCCCACAGATTTTCCTCACCCCCATCCCAGCGCCTTGGAAGCAGTACCCTCTCAGCAGATGGATAGCGTTTAAATGGTTTCGTCCCCTCGATAACAAGGGGCGGCTGCCTCTTGGCAATGTCCCTCCTCAGCCTCGATTGCTGGAGGTACAGGTATGCTAAAGATTTTTTTAGGTCCGGCACGATTACCACCTCTTGGAGAGGACATTGGAGGCGTTTAAAAACCCCCGTTAACCCCTTTCTACAAGATCCACGGATACCAGTTTCGACACCCCCTTTTCCTCCATCGTCACGCCATAAAGGGTGTCTGCCGACTCCATGACCTTCTGGTTATGGGTAATTACTATCACCTGGGATTTCGATGAAATCCGCCGGAGCAGGCGGTTGAATTTAACGGTATTTGCCTCGTCAAGAGGGGCATCCACCTCATCCAAAAGGCAGAATGGGCTTGGCTTGATAAAATAGATGGCAAATATCAAGGCCATGGCCGCCATGGCCTTTTCCCCTCCGGAAAGCAGGTTCAGATTCCGTATCCCCTTGCCAGGAAGCCTGATCAGGTATTCTACACCCGATGCCAGGATGTCCCTATCATCGGTAAACGCAAGCTCACCCCTGCCTCCCTCGAACAGGAGAGGAAAAACCTGGGAAAGGCTCTCGTTTACCTTGGAAAGGGCCTCTTTCAACCTGAAACGGCAGGTCCTGTCTATCTTCTTTATAGCCCTGTCAAGGTCATCCAGCGAGGCGAGGAGATCGGCCTGCTGCTCCTTGAGGAAATGCCATCTGGCATCAAGCTCCTCGAATTCCTCCATCACAGTGAGATTTACCGCCCCTATTCCGTCCAATTTCTTGTTTATGTCCTCAAGAGCCCGGGTAACCCGTTTCACAGATCCATCTTCAACATATCTGTAATATCTGGCAAGTTCCTGGATGGGGATACGAAAGGCCTCAAGTGACCTCCTGCCAAGGAAAGAAATGGCCTGCTCCACCTTGGAGATGGCGATGTCAATTTCATGGATTTCATCAACCAGACGCTTGCGCTGCCCATCGAATGACCTTATCTTCTCTTACACTTCCTGTTGCCCTGACTTTATGCCAAGAACAATCTCCCCCTCAGCCTGTATATTTGCCTGTGCCTGTGTGACCACCCTCTCCTGTGCGATTCGTTTTTGTCTTATCTGTTCCAGAGTTTCCCTCCTGTCTGACAAGTTCTTGTCGGCCCTTTCCACCAGCCCCTCGAGTCCCGATGCCTCATCGGCAAGTCTTTCCAACCTGGAAACCAGCCTTGACTCCTCGTTTTTGTGCGCTTTCAAGGTGGCCTCCAACCTGGCAAGCTCCACCTCGGCATCCTTCAACCTATCCCGTCTCCTGGCAAGAACCGCCCTTTGCTGACCAAGGGCCTCCTCCCTTCCCTTTAGCCTTCCCTCGGCGTCCTGCTGTCTGGCCCTCACATCTGTCACCTTCTCATGTAATCCTGAAATGGAGGAGGCTATCCCGGAAAGTTCCTGCCTCAGATCATCGAGTTCAAGCTCTACGGCCTCTTGTTTGTCCAACAATGTGCCCTGTTTGAATTCCAGTGCCCTGATCCCCTCCCTTGCAGCAAGAATCTTACTCAAGAATCCCTCCTTGTTCGAGGTGATAGCCCTCAACCTGGCAAGGCGCTGATTGAGCCCTTCGACCACCACCCCGTACCGATCCACGACGGCCTTGAGATCGCACTCAAGGTCTTTTACTTCCTTGGATAGCTTCCTGATCTCGGTATTCCTGGCGAGGATGCCGGGCCCACTATCCCCACTGTTACCTGCAATCACCTCAAACCACGGGGTGAGTATCTCCTGGGATGGCGTGATAAAAAACACCCCTGTCGCCCCCTCCTCTATTAACCGGAAGGCATCGTCAAGGCTGCCTACCAGATACCACCACGAAAGTAGAGATGAAACCTGAAGGGAGACCTCCCTTGCAGGAGTCACAAACTCCAAGAGGGAAACCGCTCCGTGAAACCGTTGCGACACGGTCCTCCTGGAAGGGGATGGCCCATATCCGGCAACGAGCATGCCGGTACGGCCCTTACCATGCACGTGAAGAAAATCCACTGCCTGTTGGAGTCTCTGCCGCCTACGCAACACTACAGACTGGACCAGCATACCAAGCGCTGCCTCTATAACATCTTCATAGCCATCTTTCACCTGGATAAAGTCTGCCACTACCCCCTCTGGCCCTATCCCCGAGGCAAGGAGGGCTGATGTGCCACGTGAATAGCCTTGCCCGGAATCAACGATGGACCTTAAGGCATCAAGTCTTGCCTGGACCTTGCCCAATGCCTGCTCTGTGGACAGCCTCTGACTCGACAAGGAATCCCTGGCATCCTTCATGTCCGATATTTCACGTTCCAATACCACTTTGTCTTCTTCAAGGCGCGCAAGGGAGTGCTCGTCTCCGGTCAACTCCTCCCTTAGCCTTTTCAGCTCATGGTTGGCCGTTGAAATCTCAAGGGATATGTCATCAAGTTGCAGGCTTCGTTCCTCGATACGCCCTTTCAACCGTATCTTCCTGCCCTCCAGTGCCTTAAGCTCGCTTTCGAGCCTGGCCCTGTTTGCTGCAAGGTCCACAAGCTCAACCTTTACTTCCTCAACTGCCCTGCCCAGGGAACGTGTATATATAAGGGCCTCTTCCACCGCCTGACGAAAGCCATCCAACCTTGCGCCTGCCTTGTTCCTTTGTCTGTCAAACCTCTTTATCTCCCCAAGGAGGTCTGCATGCCTGGCCTTCTCCAGGGCCTTTCTCTCGCGAATCTCTGAAAGCCTTCTTCCGGCATTCTCAAACCTGTTCTGCTCCGTAAGAAGCACCTTTTCAGCTCTCTTTTCCTCGTCCAGAAGCCCCTTCAGCCTCTCCTCCGCCTTAGACAGGCCTTTGCGTAGCAAACGAATCCGATCCTCTGCCTGAACGAGTTCCAGCTTGAGTCCTTCCATCTTCAACTCCGCAGATGAAAGACCGATCTCAAGCGGCTTCAATGTGTCCTGTATATCCTGACGCCTTGCCTCCAGAGAAGACAACCTCTGGCGATTTCCCTGCCATTCGTAGAAAAGCAGTGCCTTCTCAAACCGCTCCTTACGTTTCCTGAGATCAAGATAGAGACGTGTCTTATTGGCCTGTCTTGAAAGCGCGCGTCTATGCCTGTCCACCTCGGCCCACAGATCCCCAAGCCTGTCGAGATTTTCCTTGGTACTGGACATCCGCCGAAGCGCCTCCGATCTTCTGACCTTGAACCTGGAGACCCCGGCCACCTCCTCCAGCAGACGGCGTCTATCCTCCGGTCCCATCTCCACGAACTGGGTAACCTGGCCCTGATCCACTATCGAATAGGACCTGGTCCCCGCCCCGGTATCCATGAACAGATATTGTATATCTTTCAGGCGACAATTCTTCCCGTTTATTTGATAACGGGCTTCACCGGTTCGATTCAATGTCCTGGTAATCTCTATCTCGGGAATACCCTCAAATTCCGGCGGGGCCAACCCTTGTTCATTATCAATGACCAGACTGACCCTGGCAAAATTTCTCTCCCTGCCGCGTGGGCCAGTGTATATCACGTCATCCATAGATCTTGCCCTGAGCATCCTGGAACTCTGTTCGCCAAGCACCCACCTGATTGCGTCCACTATATTCGATTTGCCGCAACCGTTAGGCCCTACTATTGCACTTATGCCTGGAACGAAACGGATACAGGTCTTTACAGGGAAGGATTTAAAACCAAAGAGGGTAAGGGATCTGAGGCGCATTGGCAAAACGAAAGATCAACGCCGGGTACGTGCGTCTTTCAAACGTAGTTGAAGTGTCTTACGGCCCTGCCACGTATTAAAACAGGGTATGCAGGCAAGCTCAAGCTCATTCCATGGCAGGTTCCTCTTATCCCCCTGGCCCCATGCCATGA
>JAJRZR010000053.1 GCA_024275145.1 Deltaproteobacteria bacterium
AGTTCTTCAGCGGTCAACATATCAGCCATGGGACAACCGGCATCCTCAACTGCCAAAACAACCTTTTTATCAGGGCACAGGATACTTGCAGCCTCCGCCATGAAGTGGACGCCACAAAAGATTATTATGTCTGCGTCGGTCTTAGAGACCTTCACGCTCAGGGCAAGGGAATCCCCCGTCATATCCGCCACCTCCTGGATTTCAGGGACCTGGTAATTGTGTGCAAGGATGATGGCGTTTTTTTCCTTGGCAAGCCTGCGGATCTTGTCTGTCATCTCTGGATTTCCACTGGACATAATCTTTCTAATCCCCCTTGTAGATTTCTATATTTTCAGGTGGTTCAAACTCAAAAAGGCTGTCTGGCAGGCCTTGATTCAATCGTATCCTGCTGAAAACCAGATGGGTCCTGCCACCTAGCTGATCCTCTATGGATACCTCCTTTACCAGATGACTGACAGGGTCCAGTAACAGCCGCATGGACTTTACCTGCGGCACCGGCTTCCTGGGGACCAACAACAGGCTCCACTCTTGATCTTTCCCAGGCGGTCCGTCCATCTTCACATGGAAATAGCGTTCAAGGTCACCCTTCCCCAGGAAGAAGGCACGACTGATTTCGGAGGACAGAAATTGCCTCCTTGACAATATCATGACCTGATTTGCATCCTTTTCGTATACATATACCTCTTTTCCACTGGTAACGATGAGTTGGGGAGAAGGTTTTTCATACTCCCACCTCATCAGGCAAGGTCTTTTGAAATAGACTATGCCCTGGGCTACCACCGGTTTCCTTGCCCCGGCGGCCCAGGTCTTTTGGATGAAGTCCGCGGTAACATCGTTCGTGTTTTCGTAGCTCTCTTGGAGCATCCTGACAACTGCGGACAAATCATGGCCAGCATGGGCGGTTCCCTGCGTGAAGAGACCAAGGGTAATGACCAGGAATAATAATCTATACCTTTTTACCATATATTTATCTTCTCATGTTTTTAATCCAAGATCAACAGATACAACAGACATTTTTAAACCCCGGTTGTATGGCTCGCAAGTTTGGCAATCCAAGTACCAGGGAGGAATGAGCACCTAGACCATTAAACTTGTTATAACCGGTCACAGGGTTGTTGCCTTCTTGAAAATTGTGAAAAATTCCTGGCAGGTATGCGGTTAGAGGGTATCCAGATACAATACGAGAGGAGGCATTGGGGAAGAAGTTTTATCAAAGGATCTCTAGGCCCTCAAGTAGCCCGCATCTTTAAGTACAATGATTCGGGTATAATAATAAGACCCGATCAATAGATGAATTTTTATTGTAAATTCTCATGGCGGTCCCAAGGGGAATCGAACCCCTGTTTCCGGCGTGAGAGGCCGGCGTCCTAGACCGCTAGACGATGGGACCCAAAGGCGTATCGAGATCGATAACATAAAGATGCCTTGGCAGACTGTCAAGGAAAAATTACCCGGAAAGGCCCGAGGAAACTCTTACCTTTTGGCATGTAATGGGGTCATTCGCCGACGATGAATCTCTCTACCCGCCTACTTGACAGGGAAACGGATAGGGAAAAACCACCCCCGAAAAACCTACAAGCTGCGCAAATTGAACCGAATCATGGAAAGACCTCGAAAAGAGGCATGGGGAAGGAACAGAGACACCTGGGAACAAAAGATCCTTTATAACCCTATGCACTTCAAGTGCATAATTTGGGTTATGAAGGTACAGTAGGCTGTAATCAAACCCTCTTATCAAACAACATACCAGCCATTTCATCGATACGAGCTGCAATGTCCAGTAGCTCTTCCGGAGGTATCTCCCTTATCACCTCACCGGTATCCCGATCCACCACCTTGACCACGGTCTTGCCGGTTTTTTCATGGACGGAAAACTCCAGTTCATTCCTGTTTATCTTCTCGAGGGTCCTTTTTATCCTGTCAAGCGACTGGCCAGTAATCCCCGAAGGCCGCTCTTTATCCCTGTCTTCCGAAACATTTTTCCACTCTTCATCGGACCGGTGCAGAAACTTTCCTTACAGGATACCTGGAGAGGATCTACCTGGAGTCGCAACCACATCCCTTATCCTCTCACTTGCCACTACAGGACGGGAAGTTGTGGAAATTCTGGTCGTAATGGAATTTGCCGGATTAAACATCTTACTGCTCCTAAATCTTCATGCGGCCCGTGAATCTATAAACCGCACAGCAAGGACCCGAGAAGAGAACGTATCCAGTCCTTGCACGCATCTTCAACGATAGATTTTATCGATCCACACCTCCCCTGATACCGCCACCACGGGCACGGAGACGAGGCCAAGGAATACACATTGTGATCTGCACGTGCATTCCAGCCGGGATGTCCCTTCTTACCATAAAATTTGCCTAGAATAGGCCCTGGCAGCCTCCTTTTTTCTTGTAATGTCCCTGAGTTGCCTAGCCATTCTATCCTGACGTTCAAGTGCGACTTCCATGGATCGCCTTTCCAATGCCTGGACCTCTCGTAGTATCTTCACCGCATCACGGTCGGTTTTCCAGTCGGACCTTTCGATTTCCCTGAAAAGGCAGGCCCTTTTCGCCAAGAGTCCACCAAGGTCGAGATCGCTGGATTCGTCTTCCAGAAGCTCCAATATCGCTCTCGTCACGTCCCTATACCTGCAATAAATCGATTCCATCGAATCACCTCAACATAACCGGCCACGGGGTTGTTTTGCCGGAAGAGTTCCCTGGTCTGTACGGGGAGTTGCAGGTACAAGGGGAAAATGCAGGCACAGCCCCTTCCTGATACAATGTAACGCAGTTGTGCCATCATGTGACCACATAGGACTCAACAGGTTGCCTGTACCCTCAACGATTCACCACCTGTCGCTCGACTTGGTGGCGCATGTGGCTGCTTCTCATTTTTAACCTTGACCCATGCATCGAAAAGAGGCTTGAGCGTCTTCAGCACGTTGTCGATTCTGTCCGTGTCGTTCTTCATATTGGCGAAAAGGATCTCTTTTGTCATAAAGCCATAGAGGTCATAAAGGCTTTCGGCTATCTCTCCCCCTTCCCGAAAATTCAAGGATGCCTGGAGTTCTCCCACTATAGACAGTGCATGGCTTAGCTTTTCGCCTCTTATCGCCGTCTGTCCGTTGCTAATCGCCTCCTTGGCTGCATATAGGGAGGATTCAAGTGCCTGATAAAGACGGACCACAATCTCGATCGGGGTGAGGTTGATGATTTCGTTCCTCTGATAAGCAGAATAGCTGTTGTTGAAATTATTTTTGTACACGGCTGTGGCTTCCTTTCTACTTTTTGGAAATTGCGGTCCTCAGATCGGCCAAGGACGCAAGTTGCTGGTCAAGGGTGGCTGAGGTCTTCTGGAAACTCGACATCAAGGTCTCAAGGCTTTCAAACTGCTTGCGAAGGTTTTCTTCCCTCTTGGCCAGCCTCGCTTCCATATCCTCAATCTGACTCTCTATGCTGTCGACAGAACTATTAAGGCTATCAGACTTGGCGGAAAGGATACCTGTACTCCCATCGAGATAGCCATCCAGCACGGTATCCAGTTGAACAGCAAGCCCCTGGATTCCATCCGAATCCTTGGCAAAAAAATCCCTTACCGTATCCGGGTCCTTTGCCATGGCATCCTCGACAGCGCCTGTATCTAGGCTCATAACGCCTTGCCTGTCTATCTGGATCCCGTAATTGCTGAGCCCGTTCAAATCATCAGAAACTCCATCGATTTTTTTGTATAGATAGCTGGTTATCTGGGTTTTCAGACGATTGACAGTGCTGTCACCCAGCAGGGAGCCGGCCTCCTTTGTCTCCGGGTTATAGGATTGGAGGCCATTGATGGTCTTCATGAGGTTGTTATACTGGGTTACGAATTCATCCAGTTTCTTTTCGAGCCCCTTGGAATTCCTTGTGATGTCGACCGTAACAGGGGTGGTTGCATCCGCATCTTTCAGTTGGATGGTAACGCCATCGACAAGATCGGAGATGGAATTTTCAGGCCGTTCCACATCTATGCCGTTTACGTTGAGCTGGGCGTTGAGCGCGGCCTGCGTCTCGGTTAATGACTGGGTGGACGGGTCGGAATATATCGAAGACAATCCGCTGGCGTCAGTATTGTCCCCGTCGTCATCGGCGATACTGACCGAAATCGTATTGTCTGCCCCGGTATTCTGACTTACCAGGGTAAGATAATAATTCCCATTTCCATCATTGACCACACCTGCCACTACCCCGGCACCGGCATCATTTATAGCCGACGCAATCCCGGAAAGGGTGTTATTGGTGGAATCGATCGTCACGTCCACGGGCGCATCGGTCCCAACCTGCAAGGTAATGGTCCCTGTCCCCACCGCCGTATCACTCCCGGTAAAGGCGGCGCTCCTCAACTGCTGGGCCTGGGCAAGCTGGGTCACGGTGATCTGGTACAGGCCAACCGAAGGGCTTCCCGAGGTCGAAGCGGTCAGGATATCCCTGTTACTGGATTTAATGCTATAAGAGGTAAAGCCATCGGGATCTTCCAGCGCCTGAACAGCAGACTGAAAAGATGACAACGCACCCTTTAGGGTACCTATCCCGGTAATTTTTGCCTGGAATGCAGACTCCCTTTTTTTTAAGATGGTCTCGGGCCGCCTCTCGAGGTCCATTATCTTGGAAATTATAGAATCGGTATCCAATCCCGTGGCCAATCCAGATACACCAATACCCATAACTTACACCCTGTCAGGATTCAGATGAAAAAAGATACCGGGCACCGGTGGAATATTCCCCGGTGCCCTCATGCCGTTTGCTAGCCCTGGAGCAAGGTCAACACAGACTGGGTAGTCGCATTGGCCTGGGCCAGCATTGCCGTACCAGCTTGCTGCAGGATCTGTGCCTTTGTAAGGTTGGATGTCTCTGCAGCGAAGTCCGCATCGACTATGCGCGACTTGGCCGAGGAGAGATTCTCGGATACATTCATGAGGTTTGCAATGGTGGACTCGAAACGGTTCTGCATGGCGCCGAGGGTAGACCTGAAGTCATCAACGTCACTTAGCGCCTTGTCTATCCTGTGAATGGAGAGGTCAACCGCGCTTACCGTAAGGATATCGGAGGCATCTAGGGTGGAGACCTCTGTTGTGTCGCTGTTCCCAGGATCAGGACCAGTGGCGGTCAGCAGGTCATCAGATGCGGCGGCAACCGTCAGGGTGATGTTCCGGTATGCAGACAAGGTGATGCTGGTCTTGTGAACGTCCACGTTGGTAGCGGCAGCGTTTGTCATCGTATTGCCGAAATAGCCAACCACCTGGTCACCTGCATCGGACGAACCTCCCAACACCTCCTGGATCTCTATGTTGCGCCCGTCGGCAGCGGTAAGCACCATGTCACCGTTCGACTGGATGCTTGCCGTAACACCCGTAGTATCCTGGAAACCGTTTATGGCCTCGGCAAGGCCCTCTGCCGTATAGTTGCTGTCGCCTTCGTTCTGGATAAGGATTTGCTGACCGTTTATGGAAAGGGTATAAGTTAGGTTGTCTGCCGTCGTTGGGTCATCGGTAAATGCGAAGTTGGACAGGTCAGCAGCGGACACGGTAACCGTGGTGGCATCGGCTGTTGCGGTTACCCCATGGGTTGCGGTCCCTGCATTGATGGCATTTACAATGGCGTAGGCGCTTCCATCGCCCCTTCCATGGGTACCATCTACAGCAGGCCCTATGTTAGTGCCGTTGATGACCCAGTCACCTGCCGTATCCAGGGAAACGTCATCCCCGGTGGCGTCCCCAAGGTCATCTTCAAGGATATAGGTTACAGAGGCGTAACCACCTATGGCATTGGTCCTCATACTCGCAGACAAGTCAACACTGATGGTCTCCCCAACGTTTGCTCCCACCTGGAAGGTGGCCGAGCCCAGGGTCCCATCCAGGACCTTCTTGCCGTTGAATGCGGTTGTCGTGGCGATACGGTCAAGTTCCGATTTGAGCTGCTGGAACTCGTCGTTCAGGGATTGCCTGTCCGAATCGGTATTACTGGCGTTTCTTGCCTGTACGCCCAGTTCCCTCATCCTCTGAAGAATGTTGGTGATTTCCTGGGTTGCGCCTTCTGCCGTCTGGGCCATGGAGATACCATCGTTTGCGTTTCTCACCGCTTGGTTGAGCCCCCTGATCTGGGCCCCCATCCTGTCGGATATTGCAAGCCCTGCGGCATCGTCCTTTGCGCTGTTAATTCGAAGACCAGAGGAAAGTCTCTGGAGGGAACGATTGAGGAGTTTCTGGGTTCCTACGAGGTTTCTTTGAGCATTGAGGGATGCAACATTGGTATTGACTGTAAGTGCCATGATTTAAATCCTCCGTGATCTATTGTTCCTGGGCATCCTTTGCCCGTGATTGATCCATATTTCAGATGGGAAATCGGCTCAGATCTCTCACCTCCCTTCAAGCCCTGTTTTTTTCCCTTTGTCTTTATGTTCGGCATCCCTCTGGCACAACTTTAAAAATGGACCGGCTCCCGGGCCTGCATGGAAAGGAACAAATTTTCATGCACGGTCCCGTGCAGCCTCCCCGGACGTGAAAAACTGCCGCCCTTCACTATGCGGCCACAGGATGCGCACCAACTGGATTGCCAGGTGCCTACTAGGTACGAGAGGCTATATCTTGTACGCCCTCCGCCTCGTATCTATATACCCTGTGACTGCATACAGATCGTAATCATCAGAAATGGTGCTGTGATCAGGTGCAGAGTTTCTCTATGATTCTTTCCATGGCAGACCTGCTGGGATGGTCTTCTTCAAGATCAAACAAGGTCTTCCCGGAATCCCCCGAGACGGTGATAGAGGGATCCAGCGGGATGGCACCAAGAAACGGGATGCCCGTCTCTTCGGAAAGCCTCTCACCCCCACCAGCTCCAAATATCTGGGTGACATCCTTGCACTTTGGGCAGACAAAACCACTCATGTTTTCTATTACTCCCACTATGGGGTTTCCCACCTTTTTGCAAAAGGTGATGGAACGGCGCACATCGTCTATTGCAACTGCCTGAGGGGTAGTCACAATCGCGGCCTTTGCATCCGTGCCCAGGATCTGGAGGACCGAAAGGGGCTCATCCCCTGTACCAGGAGGGCAATCCACCACGAGGTAATCAAGATTGCCCCATGCCGTCTCCTCTATGAGCTGCTTTATCAGGCTTCCCTTTACAGGGCCACGCCATATTACCGCCTCGTTGTCATCAGGAAGCAGAAAGCCAATGGACATCACCTTCATATTATCCCCCCACTTTACCGGTATGAGCCACGGGGCCTTGAGCTTCGATTTCTTGCCCTTGAGACCCAGTATCCTTGGCACGCTTGGACCGTGTATATCCACGTCCAGAAGGCCCACCTTCTTTCCGGCATTGGCAAGGGCAACCGCCATGTTCACTGCCACGGTACTCTTGCCTACCCCGCCCTTGCCCGAAAGGATAACCAGCTTATTCTTGATATGGTCCAGGCACGCGGCATCCCCTTCATCCTGGCCCCTGGATTTACAGTCTCCAACTGAACACGTACTACATTTGCTCTTCGTCATCTTTAATTCTTCTCCTGTTATTTTAAATGGTTACCTTGGAAAAAAACCTTCATGCGGCCCACAGGTTCGTACCGTTGATGCCGCGCACCAAGACATGAAAACACAGCCCAGGAACAAGATGTATTTTTACGATAAAATTTCCTGACACGGATCTTGTCCCAGCAGGCCCTATTTTAACATATGACCATAATTAAGGGGTTGAAATATATTCCACCGACGCCTAAATTACCATAGGGAAAGGATGGATAATGAAAAAAAATACCGTACAGGCCTTCCTGAATAGCCTTCGCCACGGCCTGGATGCTCCAACCGTTGCCCTAGACTCAGATCTGGAAGCCGTGGTCCGCGCCATGGTAAAAGGGCACAAGAGACGCATTGTCTACGTAGTGGATGCGGACGGTTGCCTGAAGGGGGCCGTCCCTCTCATCAGGCTCCAAAGCGTAATATTTCGCCCATATCTGAAACGCTTCCTTACAGACTCATCCATAATAAGTGAAAACATCTCGGAGATCTTCGGTGCCGAAAGGGCCGAAGACTTCATGGATACCGACATCCCTGTCTGCACCCCGGAAGAGGACCTTGGGCCTGTCATTTCAAGGATGATGGACTATGACGCCTCCGATATCCCTGTGGTAGATGGACACAAGCACATCATCGCTGACCTGGACATACTGGATATACTGGAGTTCTGGCTCGGGACAGAAAAAAGGAACACGGAACCATGATCCAGAATCCGCTCCTGGCCGTTGGCATCATGATGCTCCTGGCCTTCTGGATGGGAAGGGCTGCAAATGCGGCAAACCTTCCACGGGTAAGCGGCTATCTCGTTGCCGGTATCCTGCTAAGCCCATCCCTTTTTGGAATACTGCCTAAAGAACTGGTGAACTTCAAGCTCCAGGTCATGACCGATATCTCCCTGGGGATCATTGCCTATTCCATAGGCGGAAGCCTAGATTACCGCCGCCTTAAGCACCTTGGCAAGAGCATACTGTGGATCACATCCACCCAGGCCAGCGGTGCCTTTATTGCCACCTTGGCGACATTGTTACTGGTTCTGCCATTTTTCCCAGGCTTTTCTACCGGTACCGATGACTTTCTCCGCTCCTACCTGCCCATTTCACTGGTAATAGGGGCTATTTCAGCGGCTACCGCACCTGGAGCCGTCCTTGCCATAATCTCGGAACTCAAGGCAAGGGGCCCGTTTACCTCGACATTGCTTGGGGTAATAGCCCTGGATGACGCTGTAACCATCATATTTTTCGCCATAGCGGCCACTGTGGCCCATAGCCTGATCAATCCCGGAACCGTAAAACTCTTAAAGATGGTGGAGATCCCGGCAACAGAGATAGGCCTTTCCGGCATCCTCGGTGCCTCATGCGGATCCGCCCTTAAATTGATGGGCAGGTTTATACACAGAAAAGAGGCCATATTGATGATCACACTTGGCATACTCTTTACCGCCACGGGCCTCGCCATTATCTTTGACCTATCCCCGATACTTACCAACATGGTTACCGGCTGTTTCGTGATAAACACACAAAGGGGGCATCATAATTTCTTTATGGGGCTTGAACAGATAGAAGAGCCGATATTCGGGATATTCTTTGCGCTTGCAGGCGCACACCTCGACTTCATGGTAATGAAGGTGGCAGGGGTTCTTTCCATCGTAATCCTTATCAGCCGTCTGGTAGGGAAACAACTAGGTGCCTTGATAGGGGCAAAGATCTCGAGGGCACCGGAAAAGATTACCCGTTACCTGGGACTTGCCCTGTTTCCACAGGCAGGGGTCACAATAGGCCTGATACTTGCAGCGCAGGATATCTTTTCCGAACCTCTGGCGGAGATATTGCTGAATGTGGTCGTAGGCTCGGTGATCCTGAATGAAATAATCTCCCCTCCCCTGGTAAAATTCTGCCTCAGAAAGGCAGGGGAGATCGCTACTATTGGAAGGCATACCGCACCGGAAATGAAATGATGAAACCCCTAAAAAATTCCAGACGGCCTGTGTACGCCGAAGCCTCACCATGGACATATTGTAGCCTTTACGTTAAACAATTATCCTGTCTGAGGATAGACATCGATGGCACCGGTTATAAAAAGCCGTATTTCAGGAGTACAGGGTGAAAATCAATGAAATATTACGGGATGTCAAGGAACATCCCTATCTAAAGGTTTCTGAAACCGCCCTACTGAGCCAGGTGGCCAGGGAATTGATCGAGCGGCCTGAGATAAGAAGCATCTACGTTGTGGACGCGCGGGGACGCCTCAAGGGTACGCTATCACTGGGAACGCTTATAAGGAGCCTGACCGCTGAAAGACACAGGCCATATTTTCATACCCGATCCCTTCTCGAATGCATAACCTGCCAACAGGTAGGAGACATAATGAACGAGGATGTCCTGAGCGCAAGGGCTAACGATAACGTGGAAAAGGTATTGAACCTCATGATAAACCACAACATCAAGGAGATACCGGTTGTAGACAAAAAAGGCCACCTTATCGGCAATGTCGGCCTGCTGGATCTGTGGAGACTGGCAGGAAGTGAATCATCCAAGGGCTCTACGGGGAAAGGAACGCCGTAAGAGCACTAATCCTTTTTATTTTTAGAACCGGAATGGCCTGGGGACATCCCCCCTGCCTCTTCAACCATTACCCCGGCGCCCTTGAGAAGGGCCTCGGCCGTACCCTCACGTGCCTTGGCAACAACCACTTTATCCGGCTTCAAGGACAGGAGCCAGCTTCCCACAAGATAGCCCCTCTTCTTTTCCGCCCCGCGATGGGGATTTTCCACCAATTCCTTGTGAATCAATGCGCCTGAAGCACGATCAATAGTCTCCACCAGGAACCACGGGGCCTTTGCGAGATGATCGGCGATTCGACCATGGGTATCGGTCACCGGGGTGATGATCTTGATCTCCGGGGTAGGATGAAAGTGCGGGCGAACCCTTGCCATGACCACCCTTGGGAATCTCTTCGTTATTTCCTGCTCCAGGCTGTCAGATACTTTGTCCGCCACCTCATGGGAAGGGGTTCGTAGCACCACGTCCAAATCCACTATGAACCTTCCACCTGCCCTGCGACTCATGATCTTTTCCACCCTGTTGACCGCTGGATGCCGTTCCACCAACGCTATGATGGCCCTCTCCACCTGCCTGTCAACAGAGACGTCGAGCAGGTCCCTGAGTGCGGACATGAGCAACAATCCACCGGAACGAAAGACAAAAATCGATACGATAACAGCGGCCCAGCGATCTATCTTGTAGCCGAACCAGGTACCGACTAGGCCCAGGATGACTACAGCGGTGGAAAGGCTGTCGGCGAGGTAGTCCTTGCCATCCGCAATGAGGGCTGGAGAGGTGAGCCTTTCGCCGGCCCTGACCTGTATCAGGCCAAAAGAAAGGGATGCGAACAATGAGATGACGGCTACAGGAAGGGCGATCCTTACATCAGGCACACTCTCCGGACCAAAAATCGCCCTTCTGCCTATTTCATAACCGGCTAGGATGACCGCAATGGAGCTAACCAGGGTTGCTATAGTCTCGGCCTTGTAAAGCCCGTATGGAAAGGAAGGATGCCTTCTGCCAGCAACCCACAGGCCTATGTAGGCCGCGGTGGAGGCAAGCACATCGGTAGCGGAATGGATGGCGTCGCTCAACAAAGCGGTGCTGCCGGCCCTGAGCCCCACGTAACCCTTGCCAAGGGCAAGGCACAGATTTAACAATGCGGAAAAAGCGGCCCGCTTCCTGGCCGATTCGAGTTCCCTATCCGGGGAATTATTTGTTTGGGAACGGTCCAGCAGCATCCCTTGTCCGTATAAAGGGAGGCCCGCCTCCTCCCAGGATCACGATCGACGTGGCGCCCGACCCCTTGCAAGGCCCGCTAGGGACAAGCCGCCTACAGGCCTACATACTATATTCCCGCGTCTTTTCAAAGATAATTTCTGGCCACTGCTCATTAATAAAGTCTAACTGCCACTGACCCTTTGCCAGGAAGGTAAGATGCCCCTCTGAATCCTCTGCCAGACTTGCCATGTTCCTGGCCTTGAATTCCTCAAGTCGCTTGCTATCGTCGCATCTGATCCATCTTGCTGTTGAGAAATCTATTGGTTCATAGACCGCGTCCACACCGTATTCGTTTTTGAGCCTTGCCATCGTTACGTCGAATTGCAGAATCCCAACCGCGCCCAGGATGAATTCGCGCCCGATGAATGGACGAAACACCTGCACCGCCCCTTCTTCGGCCAACTGCACAAGTCCCTTCCTGAGCTGCTTTGTCCTCAGCGGATTCCGCAAGACCACCTTGCGAAAATGTTCCGGTGCAAAACTTGGTATCCCCACAAACCTCAGGGGCTCTTTATCAGTAAAGGTGTCCCCGATCTTGATGGTGCCATGGTTGTAGATCCCTATGATGTCTCCAGGGTAGGCCTCCTCAACGTTCTTACGGTCCTGGGCCATGAAGATGGTGGCATTTGACAGGGATATCTCCTTCCCCACGCGGTGATGAATCACCTTCATGCCCCGTTTGAACCTTCCAGAACATATCCTCATAAAGGCGATCCTGTCCCTGTGCGCAGGATCCATGTTTGCCTGGATCTTGAAAACGAAGCCCGAAAAATGTTCCTCATACGGGGAGACCTCCCTGGTATCGGCACTAGCCGGCCCAGGGCAGGGAGCCATCTCCACGAAGGCGTCCAGCAGCTCCCTTACACCGAAGTTATTTACCGCACTTCCGAAGAATACCGGGGTCTGATTACCCTTGAGGTAATGCATCATGTTGAACGGACTGGAGGCACCTTCCAAAAGCTCGATGTCGTCCCTGAGCTCCCCTGCCTGGGAATCCAGGAGTTCGTCAAGCCTCCTGTCGGACAGGTCACTGATAGTGATCCCCTTGCGCCCTCTGCCGTCCTCACCCGGCACGAACAGGTGTAACTGCCTCCTGTATATATCATACACCCCTTTGAATCCCTTACCCCGGCCAATAGGCCACGAAAGCGGTGCACATTCCACCTGTAGCTTGTCTTCGATCTCCGCCATGAGATCTAGCGGTCCCTGCCCTTCCCTATCCAGTTTGTTTATGAAGGTCATGAGAGGCGTATTGCGCATCCTGCATACCTCCATGAGTTTTTCCGTCTGGGATTCTACGCCCTTGACGCTATCGATCACCATCAAGGCACTGTCTACCGCGGTAAGCACCCGGTAGGTATCCTCGGAAAAGTCCTTGTGGCCCGGGGTGTCCAGGAGATTTATTTCGTAATCTTTGTAATGAAATTTCATCACAGAGGTGGTGACAGAGATACCCCTCTGGCGCTCTATGGCCATCCAATCACTAGTGGCATGACAGGCGGCCTTTCTTGCCTTTACTGCACCCGCAAGCTGTATTGCCCCGCCAAAGAGCAAAAGCTTTTCCGTAAGTGTCGTCTTGCCGGCATCGGGATGGCTTATGATCCCAAAGGTCCGTCTTTTTTCTATCTCATCAATATATTTCAATTTATCTATACCTGCGGATTCGTTTGATTCCCATCTATCCTGCATACCTTCCATCACCTTCTCCATTGAAGAATGGTGATGGTGCCTGTTGACACGGCCCATCGATACTGTTAGTACCCCGTCACGGGCGAGACATGGAAGTGGCGTAAAGGCCCAAGGAATTAATGCGATTACAACTAAAATTCAAGTGGGATGTTCCATCATGGCAGAAACGATTGACGATATTTCGATAAGTTATGAAGACGAATCAGGGAACCTGGTAGTCAAAGAGTTGCAAAAAGAGGTGCTCACCAGGGGAAGCTGGACCACCATCATGTTTCTTTATCAGGAGCTTGACAGGAAGACTGGTGAATTTGGCCCTGCAAAGGCCACTATTCGAAGATACAAAAAGGTAGGAAACTCTTTCCGGCAACAGAGCAAATTCAACATCTCCAACCAGAAACAGGCGTTGAAAATAGCCGAGATACTGACCGGATGGTTCTCAAGGGATTGATCCGCAGCTATTCCTTGCGATGCTGTGAACTGCACAATCTGAATTCATGGAACTTGAAAGGCACAACAATGTACATGGGAAGGGAATCCCCTTCCCATGTTATCCCTGTTGTCCCAGATCAACCCTGGGCCGCGTCACCACTTCCGATGAAACCGAAGAGCTGGCTTACGGGGATGCAAAGGCATTGTCCTGAATATTCAATTCATAGGCATTGTATCCAATGGTCCCATCCTGGAGCTGGTAACCGCAGTAAATATCGAATGTCCAGCCTGCCAACGGCCCCAGATCTGCCTCGAATTCTACCTCCACTTCATCGGACAAGGTAGTCTGTTGTATCGACAATAGCTCAGAGAGATTTACAAACCCTATCTCAGGCATATCCGGGCTATAGGCATAGAGAAGCAGCCTGGCCTCCTGTCCCTGATCCTCCACCGGCACATCGAGGCTACAGCCCACGCTCAACATACCCGGCTGGACCTGTTCCTGATGGTGACCCGGATCTGCGACAGGCTCTCCATCCATGAGATACATCACCTCGAGTGGTGAGGCCTCACCGGCCATTCCGTAATGAACCGGGCGGGTTTTCGAACAGTTACCATCATGCCAGTAACCACCTGCATTGGCGCAGGTATCGTTATCGTCACACATGGCCATGTGATCCGGACCACATTCATACATCTCGCTATCACCAGTGTGCTCTTCCTCCGTGTTCTCCCCCTGAGGATTTGGCAACTGAACCTCCTCCTGGTGGTTAATGGAGTCTTCTTCACCCCCTTCATATGTATCCCCAGCCTGACCGGTATCCACATCTTGAGACACGGAAAGATCCATACTCATCTGGAACGCACTGGCCTCGTCCACAACATGGATCGAAGGTACAAAGAGAAATAGGGTAAACAAAATTGCGACACCGATCGTTACGAGAAACCTAGCCATACTAGAACCTCCTTTGTTCAAGCGTTAATGTGGACAGCTGGTTGTATTGGTTATGCCTTCATACATCTCTTCAATCCTGTTGTTCATGCCAGTTGTCTTTGTTGTTACGTTTTTCTTCAAGGGGCAGATTCGGGGCCTGGACCTCCACTATTTCACCGGTACTGGTCTGGACGTATGCCTTTGCCCCCTTTTCGCTTCCAGTGTGCAGATTGGGAGTGGAGGCAAGCCCCCGTCCAAGCCCCAGGGTGCCGATCACATTGCCCAGGGAGTCAACGCCCTTCCCGATTTCATCAGACTCACCAAAAACTGCCTTGTGCCAGGGAGTGCCCGTAAGGTAATAGAGGCCGTAAAGATAACTTATGCCCTCTGGCATACAGGGGTCCTCAAAGGGCTGATACGTGGTGAAGGTCAGGAGGCCGCCAAAGAGTGTTGCCTGCCCCAGGTTCCTTTCCCTTTCCAGTGGAAGCTGCCGGTACCATCCATCGGTGCCTGTGCCTCCTGTATCACAATTGGTACCGTCGATATAGTTTACCAGATCGAGAAAAGTGCTGACCCCATCGGGCAGGCAGTCACTGCTGCCATCGGTACAGGAAAGGGATGCCAGAAACGGTGACACGTTGTGCTGCACCAGAATCTGGTCCACGCGGACCAGGCCCTGGTCACCTGGCGTGGAGTTGGGTGTTCCGGTTTTTTCCACGGTCTCCCAGGTAAAGGTTCCATCACAGTCCATGGGTTCCTTGATGCCGTAATAGAACTGGGTAGAGGCGTCTTCCTTGTCACTGTTTGCAAAATTTTGCCCATTGAACGGGGTAAAGAACCTTCCGGTACCGAAGAATACCCAGTAGTAGTAACCGTCAGTTCCAACCGCTGCAGGGGCGGTAACAGGCCTGCCGGCGTCTATGAGTTCCGCGGGATTCGGCTTGCTCCCGTCACTGCTCAATAGGGTGGCCCACTCGTCCGGATAGGTGACCACCTGTTCGCCATCCGAATCCACCTTCCTGGTCACCAGACGGTACATCTTACCGCCCCAATCCCCGGGAACACCGCTTACAGTACCGAAATAGACCGCATCGGCCTTGTAGTTTTCCTTGAGATCCATGTCAATAGTTACAGGATTTCCTACAAATGAGTCTGGATCGGGAAGTTCGAAACAGCCTCCCTCCGGATAGGTTGGCCCTGCGGTAGGAACGGCATCGGGCAAACGGAAGGCCCGGTTCCCGTCCGTAAACCAGCTCAGCGGCATGACACAAAGCCTTGCGTTTTGTGAACTCGAACCATTGAGATCCGTTGGTCCACTGCCGAATACCAGGTACCATGCGGTAGCTCCGGTTGAATCCTTCATGGGAACCACGGTGGGAATCCCTGTCGTATATCCAAGATCCACCTCTGAGCTGCCCGAATGCCTGGTAAATTCACCCAGAAGCACAGGGGGATTTTCTGGATCCGTGATGTCGAGTATGAAATAGGATGAGGTGAACTCACGCGGATCCGACGGATAATCAGGACTGCCATCGCCATCTGGATCCAGCTCGCCAGGCCTCATCTTTTCCCCGCCGAATCGCATCCCAGCAACCAGGATCGTGCCCCATCCACCCGGATGTACATCATCGTTTTCAAAGATCTGAACGTCAAAGATCCTGGGTTTGAGATCCACGAAGTAACGGTGCTCATACGACGGATCGGCAAGACAATGGAGATGGGGCAGGACGTTATAGGGAACATAGGCCCACAACTCGGCGCCCAGCTCAGGATAGGCTCCCTCGTTGTCGCAATTTGGCGAGCGGCAGAAACGGTGGGAGCTTCGCTTGTAAAATCCACCGTTTACCGCATGAAGCATGCCGTCGTTGCCGCCGAAGTAGACAACCTGCCTTCGGTTACGCCACCGGTGCTTGAAGGTAGAATATGATACGTCGTTGTACAGGAAGTTATAGTTTTCCGCGGGCGCGCTGACCGCAACCGGGGTAGAATGTATTACATCCCCCAAGCGCCAGGGACGACCATCCTTCATCCTTGAACGCAGGTCTGTATATTCCTCCCCCCTGACCCAGTTTACAAGCTTTGCCATGTCTTGGTTGGAGGCCGTATCCATGACCGCGTACAAGGGTGCAAGCCCCGAAGAAAAGGTAGCAGCTTCAAGGTCAGGGGCATCAAAGCTCTTGACTTCCGTAGAGCTGTCTACCACCCCGTCATCGTCTTCGTCTATCCATGTGAATATGTAACGTTTGTTTTCAGACGATATGTAGTCGACCCTGTTCGTCTCTATGTCCGTATCCGGGATCTTGTTCAGCCAATCCGCTGCGGACCAGATGAAATGCACGTCGTCAAGCTCCTTGCTAAGCCCGCTGCACACCCCTTCTTCATTGAGTTGCCCAAAGCAGGCCCTGGTCCTGGAGCTGTTTTTGTCATAATAGATTACGAGCTTCTGGTCAGCAGAATCCAGGGCGGCATTGGAGTTGGTATCTTCATAGGTCCGTCCGTAGATGTCCATCAAAAGGCCGTGGACATCACCAATCCACTTGACCTCCTTACCTTCATCCCCCACTACCTTTGGCCAGAACATGGCCTGATACAATGCCCCCTCCCCGGAACGCGAGGCAGAGACCACCGAGGCTGCGCTGCCGGCAGAGGCACGGGTCAAGATGCTCTGGAAGGCCTTGTCCAGTTGCTCCTCTAGCCTTCCGGCGTTGGTAACATAGAAATAGGTATCCGGCACACCGTCGGAATCGGCGTCCCATTCGAAGTCCTTGTCTGGTTTGTCAAGGCCCGGGCCGGAGCTGTCCGCATCCACGAAGCCGCCCCACTTGGCCGCATACCATAAGGGATTCTTCATCAACGTGGCGCTGGAATCCCCAACAGTAAAGGTATGGGTCCAGTTGAGAGGTCTGCAGGAAACGGAGCACGGGGTATCGCTGTCTGCCATCCCGCCGCTTGCCACGGGATTACCGGTATTACAGGAACAAGACCCGGGGCCTGCCGAGTCCAGATCGCGTATGGGTAACCACACGCCATCCTCTCCATTGGTGCCCGATATTATAAAACCAAGCACTTGATCTATACAGCCAGAGGCGTATTCTGAGGAAAGGCTTATCTTTACCTCATTTTCATTGAGCACTTCATAGTCGTAGATTGCCACGGCATCCATGTCATGATCGGCCCCCTGTTCGACATCTTCAAAGTTTACCCGGAATTGTCCATGGGTAGGGCCAAGCTCGGTTACGTAAAAATCCACTATCTGGTTCGTAGGGCAGTAATCGCCGGAGCCGCCCCTGCAGTGACTCCATACCCCGAGACATCCACCTACTGATTTGCCGTAGGGCACCATCTTTATGTATTTTGGATGCCCTGCCGTCCCAAGCTTTATGACGATTTGGGGAAGAGGAGATGCCAACCCAACGGTATAGGTAAGCACGTCCTGCCTGCCTGGAGCCGAATCGCCTGGCAACAGGTCGGTGGTATGGCCGTACCACGCAACCGCCGCGCTGGTATATCCCCCCTCCTTCGTAGGCTCTTCTGGGCAAAGGCCGCGAATTTCACCAAAACCGGTAATACCCTTGGCCGTACAGCTTGAGTCGAAATCGCTTCCGCTCTGGCCGATGAAGACATCTGTATTCACATAACCCTCATCGGTTCCGATGGTATCAGCAAGGGCGGCAACATCCATACCTGAGATCTCATCGCCAAGGTTTGAGCTCGAGCCATGGGCCGGAGAGAAGGCCGCTCCCGGCAACTGGTCGGTATCGTAACTGGGATTGATATCACTGATTACCAGCATCACGGCCTGGGAACAGTAGGGATAGGTATCATAGGGAGGGTCCCAATACCGGATGGCCGGTAGACTTGCATCAAAACCGGTATTGGAAAAAAAGGCAGGGGTGGCCTGATCCTTTCCCTCGAAGTAGCGAAGTGTCTCGTACATCATCTCCCCCACCGGGTTCCCCCACATCTCGCACAGGCCTTCCCCTGGAGCGCCTGAGGTCACCCACCCGCATGCGTAGGAATGGCTGCCGTAGTTGAAGTTCACCACCCGCAAGTTGTTTATGGTATCTATTATCCCACTGACCCCTGAAAATATACCTGTATTCTGGTCTATCTCGTCGGTAATAGGCCCGATCTCCTTTCTGAGCACCCCACCTGAATAATTCTTTTCATAGGAGCCTGTCAGGAGACCGAAATACATGCGTCCCGATTCCCCGTATTTCTGCAAAAGGCCGGTCGGCTTGAGTATGTCGTCGGAGGTACCCTCCACGCCGTCAGGGCCCGGGTATGCCTTGCAATTCTCCTCTGGAAAGGCAGGATCACAGACCTTCACACGGATCGTATAGTCCTTGGGTGTGACACTCCCAAAGGGGTAGCCTGACTGGCCAGGGCTATCACACACCGGGCTTTCCTTGGTGGCCCAGACCCATATGCGCTCAGAGCGGTTCCGGACCTCACGAAGAAGCGGCGGGCCATCGTTTGCCATGTTGACGGAACAATAGAGATGCCGCTGGCCGCCAGTATATGGACAATTGATGGTGTTGTCGTAGGGTGCAAGCGCACTGTCGTCGATTCCCACACCGTATCTCACGAAACACCCGTTCTTCACCCAATCGGGGGCAGGATATGGGATCAAAGGGGCCTTGAACTGCATATCGGCATCGCTTCCAAAGACACTCCATGAATCACTGTAACGTTTCTTGTAATAGACGCTTATCCGGTCTCCGCCCCATGCCTCGCCAAGACGGGCAATGAACTTGTGCCAACCGACCGATGGGGTCCAGGCACTGTTGTGTAACTGACAGTGGCAGACAGCATGGCCGTTATACCAACCAACCACCGGTATGCCGTCGATCTCCACCTCCCCGGCATCATCACTGTCCACGGCAAAATACCAGGTGTCATCATCGTCATCTGGTGAAACGTAGAAATAGGTGATCACTAACAGGGTATAATCGTTTGCATTGCTGAAATTCGAATCCGTGCTTCCCGATACGTTCAAGACCTGATCCACATATTCCGGGTAGGATGAGTCCACCTGGGAGGTGTTGAAATCGGATATCAGGTCCTCATGATTGGTGCCATAGGCATCGAAACGGTTGTTGTATTTCACCACGGCAAACCGGCATGGATTGACCCCGTCACATGCCTTGGCCTGAACCGGTGCGATCGTCCCCCCGCCTGTGGGGGCCTGTGGTGCCGCGATGCCAAGCAGTTCTTCCGACTTGTCAACGCAGCTCTGGCCCGTATCGCAATCATCCGGCGTCATGCACATATTCCCATAGGTTCCGCTGGAGCTGTCGAAACATAGGCGCCCCGTGTATTCCTTCCCCCACGAATGCGCATCCTGCGGTACAAAGCCCCGTTCAAGAATGGTCTCACTCGTGGTGTCCACGTCCCTGTAGCCTCCGTAGAGGACCTTTCGCATGGCATCTATCCGGCTCATGGTCATCCAGTTCATGATGTTCCCACTAAACTGACCGGAGGAACAAAACTTGTCCGTCGTGGTGGCCACCGGGTAGAAGTAGTCATTATCCTGGCCACTTTCGTCATGGTAGGCATAGCATTTATAGGGATCGAAGTAACCGTAATAATCTATCGAGTGATCATAGGTGGTATCCAGCTTTCCATCCCCGTTTATATCGGAGGCATCGTTATAGGCCTCGTAATAGAGCTTGTGATCCTGGGACAACACGAGCATTACAAGGGGGGTGCTTTGCTGGCCTAAAAATGGGGGGATGATATTTGCATCACACGAAAGACCTGCACATGCCCGCCGGACAAAATCGCCTTGAAAAAGGCCGACACCGGTTAACAGGAGGATGAATATTGCAACGAAGGATCTAATGCGAAGAGCACCCATAGTGAATCCCCTTTTTTTCAGTTTCTCTTGATATAAACCTTGTAAACAATGGGTCCCTGGCCCTGGACCAGGATCTCAACGCTCTGGCCCTGGACCAGGCTGCCGTTGCCTGTCTCCCTTTCGTGCCATGCGCCGCGCTTGAAGACGTGCTCGCCAAAGCGGGTTTCACGTGTTGTTTCAAAGGTATTTGGCATACCCTTCAATGTGAAGATCACCCCGTCAGGACCAGACTGAACCTTTTCAACCACACCACTTAACCAGACCGCCCCATGATCCAGGGTAGCCCTGTAGGTATGGCCTGTATAATTTGGGGCCTTACCGGCAGGAGAGGCTACACCCGCGCACAATAAAAGAGTGAAGGACAATATGATGAACATTACGATACAGGTATGTCTATTACCGTTGATGCACCTGCTACCTGCCGGTATTCCCAATTCGTCTCTCATGGCTTAAGTCCTTTTATTGATTCCTGAGTTACCCTTCAGATCTACGGGCGGTATAAAAAGCCAGACATGCGACCGAGAGCATCAACTCTTGTTCGTAAGGCCAAAGCTCTGACCCGTCTTTATCTCGCTATTATTGAACCGCTTCGATTTTCCCTCGGCATCGATGGCGAACATCCTCTTTACACCCTCCTTGCTGGCGCTCTTGCCCTTTCCCTCATAGCCAGCCGCCATCTGGATGGCCGCGCCGCTTTTTTGTATGTTGGTCATCCACTTGACCTGTGTATCACTGAGTTTCAGGGGCTCCTCGTCGCCTATCAGGTAATACTCGACCTCTCCCCCAAACTCGTAAAAAGAATGGGAGATGTCCCCTGAAATGCACGGATTTTGTGGATCAAAGGGCAGTTGGGGTTTGCAGCCCACGCCTATCCGTGCAATAACATGTGGGCTGGAGGATATATCCAGACAGTAGGCATACTGGATGTAATTGGGCAGTGGGTCCAGATCGGAGTAGCCTGAGCACGAAAAGGAGTTGACGTTTTCACTTCGTATATCCAGGTCGGCTGCGGTCTGTAACTGTTCCACCACTGCATCGTCCACGTCCTCACTGGAATAAAGCGCATCGGCGCCCCCCCTCATGTTCGAGGTGATCTTGTAATCCATTATGACATCATTGCTCAGACCTATTACGAGAATAGAGACCGCAGCCAGGACAAGCATGCATAGTATCAAGGCTATTCCTTTTTCATTGTCTACCAGTACTTGGAAACCGGACGGGTGACATCGTTTGAGCATAACTTCCCCCTAATTGAGCCCCCTGACCAACCGTTCCAGGGATACACTCTTTTGTCCATCGGTTGTCCAGGTAGTCCTGACCTGAACCTTCCAGAAAATGTTTGAATTATCGCCGGGATTCTGATACCCACGGCCCGTTACCTGCCAACTCCTGTGAAAGGTATAGGTTCCAACGGTCACATTATCGTCGCCTGTAATCAGGCATTGATTGGTCGGATCAGACCAGTCATTTCCATTGGCCCACTGCACCACGTGCCAACCATCACCTTCCACCACCTGCCTGGAATCCGAATCATATCCCCAGTCGGCACTGCTTCCTGCCAATTCCTCTAACAGGGCACGGGATACCTCGAACGCCCTGGAATAATCCCTGCTCGATGCACGGTTTACGACCAAGCGCCCCTGGAAGGCCTGCCATCCCAGTATCCCGATGGACAAGACCACCAGGGCGATACATACCTCTATCAAAGTAAAGCCCCTTTGCGGATCCGGCCTGCAACGCCATGGAGAATTTGCTCTGTTTTCAACCTTCATTGCCATTAACGCACCTAGATCTGGTTTCTTACCCATATTGTGGTAGTAGTGAGCATCCTGTGAAAATTGTCGTTGAAGGGCCCTGTCTGATTCCCTGCCAGGTTGTAGGTCTTGACGTCCAAGTATCTCTTGTCCGGCCTGGCAGACCTGGAGAGCAAAAAGACCCTTACTCCCTGCACGCCATTGGGATCGGTTGGGGTGCCCTGCCAGGTGGCCCCGTTATCACAGGTATAGAGAAATTGCAGATCCTCGATCCCGTCTGCCAATTCCCAGTATTGATCCGGTGACACGGCACTGGCATATGCCAGGTTCTGGACCATCAGGATATTGTTCTGGACCTTGATCCTTATGGGTGCCACCATGTATATATCTGTCTGGATGATGCCGTCGTCTCTCAGCTCGCACGAGGTCCGCCTTGTCATCTGAATGCTCTTCATCTGCCCCTCATTCCAGGATGTGAGACTGGTCATGTTCTGGAAAAAGATATCTTTCGGGTACGGCGCAAACGTAAAGTATCTCTTGAAATTTGTGACCCCTAATGAAGGGGTGTCAACCACCTTCAACGTGATGACCTTGGCGTTCTTGTTATAAGAGCCGTTAAGTTCGGCTATCTTCTTGAACCCCAGGCTCACTATGGTCTGGTCAGGGTTTATCGTGATCCCGGTAGAGGAATTGTCCGTTGCAGCGAATACACTGCTTATGGTCAAGGTAGCGCCACTATCCGGGTCTGTTCCCTGCATCCTGAGGCCCTTTTTGAAACTGTCTACACATCCGAATCCTGCGTGTCGGAAGATCCATCCAAGCCTTTCCATGGCGAGCCTGGCGTTACTCTGCATGAAGGTCATGTCCTCTTCCCGGTTTGAAACCCGTTGTTGACCGATGAATACCCCTGCCGCCACGGCGGTAATTATGGCGACTACGGCTATCGAGATCATTAGCTCGATCAGCGTAAATCCACTTTGACCTCTTCTAGTCATGATCTTCTTTCTATCCAGATTCTTCCGGCCGGTTTTGTGTGGACCTCCCACCGCCTGCCCTTGCCATCCGAAATGGTACAGGCAGGCCTGGCGTTATCCACGGAACCAAGGGCGGTAAAGGTGATGGTATTGTCGTTATTGGGCCAGGTTATGCTAAGATTCCCTACAGTTATCGTATCTATCCGTTTGCTGAACGTGCCAGTCGTCTTGTCCAGCATGTCTATCGAGTAATTGTGGGTGTTGAAGGTGATCCTCACCCTCGTGTTCTCCTTTATCGCCAATGACCTCGCCCTCATGAGGTTTGCACGGGCATCCATGGCAGCGCTCCTGGCCCTGTATCCGTCATTTAGGGAAAAGGCAATGGCAGCCGTTATGGCCATGATCCCGAGCACAACCATCAATTCGAGCAAGCTGTACCCCCTCCTGCCTGACAAACCGCCTGGTGCGAGACGGCAGATGGAGAGTACCCGGATGATATCCCCGCTATGTGGATCTGAAGGCTTCAACATTAACATCCCCGGTCTTAAAGGTTTGAAGCTGTTTTCGGATAAACTTTCAACCGGCCAATACACCCGATTATGCCCCCTTGGACTGGTCCTCATATCTGTATATCGGTCCTATGATAACCTTACATAAACCCGGATCATGAACTTCGAATTTGCGCACTGCATGATTCGGGATAGACGTTCAGAGCCGGTCATACGGCCTCATTTCTCAGCAGGCCTTTGTCCTTCCTGCCTTTGCCAGAACCGTGCCTGGACATCCAGGTTCTCTTTCACGGGCTGCTTTCGTAAGGGGAGATCGATCGGGTGAACCAGGGCCTATACATTTAACAACTCATTGAATTTTAAAAAAATTTCCAAGAAAGCCTTTACACGTCATCACTGGGTAAAAGGGCCTGGAAAAACCTGCCGGGACAGTAGAACCATGCTGCAGGAAGGCCTGCTACGAGGGCCTTTTTTGGGTAAGCATGGATACATGGGTGGGTACCAGGCTACCCACTAAGGGAATCTCCCCCTTTACCTGGGCGGATCCCTAACGTGGGGAATCTGAAGGGCAGGCATACGGTATGCAATTTGCTTTTTTCCCGGAAAGGACAGGGGGCACAAAGGGAAAAATAATCTTGGCAATACTCAATTTATATCAATAAAATCAGCAAATTGTTTTCAATAAGACACAAATCTCAGAAAGGAGAAATAGCCGTGAATCCACATGTTCGTAGTCTTTACCATTCACTTTCGCAAAGGGTATCCCGGCCCCTTGCGGGTCAGGACCGGCCTGGATGCCGCACCGCGGCATGGCCCTGGGCAAAACCTGTTCATGGGTACGTGCCACTGGCCATCATTGCATTTGTGATATTCCTGCACGGCATGACAGTGGCGAGGACCGCAGCAGGTGCACAGCCCGGGGTCCCCGATGTACCGGTCATATTGCCCCAACAGCCTGTCCAGGCAGCAGGACCTGCCTATTCCCTGGCGGCTACGGACCTGCCTGAATTTTCATGGAGGGGCATGCTCTTCTCTGCACAGCATGGATCCGGGGGTGGCACTGTCCTTTTTGATAATGTATACGTCCGCATAGACGATGGCCCCATGCTATATCTCACCAGTAACCTTTCCCAGGAGGTCGGTAACGGCATGTGGGACCCCGGGCTGCTCTGGCATCAATTCACCAGGGACCAGACCTCGTACACGATCTGGGCTACTGCGTGCAATAGCGCCGGTTGCAGCGAGCTTTCCGATCCGTTTCCGTTCGCCACCGTATATACGGGTTTTAGCTGTACGGAACAGACGGTGCCGATTGCCGTGACCGGTGGAGACCGGATAGTCAAGGTAGGTGAACAGGTTACCCTTGATGCCTCGGAAAGTTACGATCCATATGGCCCGGACACGGAAAACCTCATCTATAGATGGGCCTGCTTTTTCGCACCGGAGGAGGTAACACTGAACGACACGGAAGATCCCGCTGTGGTTACCTTCACCCCGGAGACGGAGGGAAAATACAGGTTCTGTCTCAATGTGCGGGACCAGGTGGATGGGGCTGCCTACAACAGGAGCGAAATCGCCTATGTTACCATAACAGCGGTGGCCGACCCTGATGACCCTGATCTTTTGGTGGCGAATGCAGGGGGCCCTGTAGTTCAGGCGATCACAGGCCAGGAGGTAATACTCGACGGGACGAAAAGCACGGTGCCCGCAGGCTCGACATGGCAATGGATGCAAATAAACCCCGTTGGAAAGGAAGACCTTGCAGGGCTTGCCATGGATTTCGGGGCCGGTTCCGGAGCCGGGCCCGCCCTTTCCACATCGGATTACAATGCCGATGGAGTGGTGGACGGAAGTGACCTGGCGCTTCTTGCCAACAACTGGGGAGAGGTCGCCCTGTCAGGAAGTGACGAGGCTATGGCCTCGTTTACTCCAAGGCTTCCAAGGCCCTATCTGTTCAGGTTGTCGATCAATGACGGGACACAGGGTAAAACGGACCTTGTGCTGGTTTCTGCGCACTTGCCAGCGGCCACCGATTTGGCCACCCCGCCTGGCGTAGACAGTGAATGCCTGGAATGAGCGACCTGGAGGGAGATTAGGTGGAGACTTGGGATTGAGTGATAAAAGCACGTGATAGGTAAGGTGGTCGATCCACAGGGCCAGACCCTCTTATCGCAAGGCCCAGGCCCCGTAATCCATTGGGAATTGGCCCAACCAATTATGCACTTCATCCTTGTCATGCACGGGGAGCGCAAAACAATGAGGGGGAAAGAAAGTATGTAACGATATCTGGATCTAAGGCATATGATATACGGAATTTAAACTGGTCTTGATCAGGATTTTGTGCTATTTAAGATGAAAATCAGGAATGTTTTTCCATGGTTATAGGAAAAATTTTTCCACTATAATCATTTCAAGATACACGGGAGGGCTCTAAAAACGATTCTTTGTCTAAAAGCAGGATGCCGGGAAGGCGAAAGGACGCGGAACGACGGGCATAAAATACCCTTTACCAAACGGCAAAAAGTTATTTTTGGGGTCCTCAACTTAGATAAAATAATAAAAAGGAGGTAAGGAGATGTGAGGAACTTAAAAGGTAACATCAACAAGAAAAAAGTGGCACCATGGATTCCGCTCTTACTGGTCCTCGCCATCGGATGGATCAGGCCGGATCCTTCCATGGCCTCGGTAACCGTCTACGCCGAAGGGGCGTACAACCAATCCACGCTTGTGGTATATG
>JAJRZR010000054.1 GCA_024275145.1 Deltaproteobacteria bacterium
AATGATGGCAACTAAAGGCGAGGGTTGCGCTCGTTGCGGGACTTAACCCAACATCTCACGACACGAGCTGACGACAGCCATGCAGCACCTGTCACCGGGTTCCCCCGAAGGGGCACTCCCGTGTTTCCACGGGATTCCCGGGATGTCAAGCCCAGGTAAGGTTCTTCGCGTTGCGTCGAATTAAACCACATGCTCCACCGCTTGTGCGGGTCCCCGTCAATTCCTTTGAGTTTCAACCTTGCGGCCGTACTCCCCAGGCGGGGCACTTAATGCGTTAGCTTCGGCACAGGAGGGGTCAACACCCCCTACACCTAGTGCCCATCGTTTAGGGCGTGGACTACCAGGGTATCTAATCCTGTTTGCTCCCCACGCTTTCGGGTCTCAGCGTCAGTATCCGTCCAGGAAGTCGCCTTCGCCACTGGTGTTCCTCCTGATATCTACGGATTTCACCCCTACACCAGGAATTCCACTTCCCTCTCCGGTACTCAAGCCTGCCAGTTTCAGATGCACTTCCACGGTTAAGCCGTGGACTTTCACATCTGACTTAACAGGCCGCCTACACCCGCTTTACGCCCAGTGATTCCGAACAACGCTCGCACCCTCCGTGTTACCGCGGCTGCTGGCACGGAGTTAGCCGGTGCTTCCTCCAGAGGTACCGTCAGTCTGGACGGGTATTATTCCATCCAGAGTTTCTTCCCTCTAGACAGGGCTTTACGACCCGAAGGCCTTCGTCGCCCACGCGGCGTCGCTGCGTCAGGGTTTCCCCCATTGCGCAATATTCCTCACTGCTGCCTCCCGTAGGAGTCTGGACCGTGTTCCAGTTCCAGTGTGGCTGATCATCCTCTCAGACCAGCTACCCATCGTCGCCTTGGTAGGCCATTACCCTACCAACTAGCTAATGGGACGCAGGCTCATCCCCAAGCGATAGCTTCCAAGGAGAGGCCACCTTTGATCCACAAAATTCCTTTTATGGATATTATCCGGTATTAGCCCGCCTTTCGGCGGGTTATCCCAGACTCAGGGGTAGATCACCTACGCGTTACTCACCCGTGCGCCACTCTACTCTCCCGCCCGAAGGCAGGATTTCTCGTACGACTTGCATGTGTTAGGCACGCCGCCAGCGTTCGTTCTGAGCCAGGATCAAACCCTCAAGTTTAATCTTGGACTTACCAAAAGGTAATTTACCTGTTTGATTATTTTTGAGCTGTGTATCTTGTAACCTGTCAGACACTATTCAGTTTTCAAAGATCGACTGCCCATTTACGAGTCTGTTTAAATTAGTCATGTTAACGTCTTTTGTCAAGATCGTTCTACTAACTTTTTTTGTCGACTTGCGTCAGGAATGGCAAACTATAGCAGCTTTTTAGGGCCTGTCAAGGTCGTTTTTTTTACTGCGTTCACGGCCGCTCCTCAGCAAGCCCGGACTTTATATCCCAATTACTTCTGGCTTGCAAGGGGAAATATCACTTTTTTCAAGAAAGGCTTTCTTCCTGGAATTTGCAGGTGCTTGACGGGCACTTGAGTACCTTTCCTCCGCCCTTCCCTGTGCTCTCAAGCAATATTTCTCCACCGCATCCCGGGCACCTCCGTGCCACGGGCTTATCCCACGTGGCGTATCTGCATTCGGGATATCTACTGCATCCATAAAAAACCTTGCCCCGCCTGGACGTCCTTTGCACCAACTCACCATCACATCCTGGCTCCGGGCACCTTACACCGGTTGGCACAGGCCTCGTGTTCTTGCAAACAGGATAACCGGAACAGGCCAGAAACTCACCATACCTGCCCCTTTTGAGCACCATGGGACTGCCACATTTTTCACATACATATTCTGTTTCGACATCCTTTTCCAAGATCTTGATGTTTCCTGATTCGTCCCTGGTAAAATCCTGGGTGGTCTTACAATCTGGATACCCGCTACAGGCCAGAAACTCACCTGTTTTGCCGTATTTTATGACCATTGGCCTACCGCATTTCGGGCACACGAGCCCTGTAGGGACCCCATTGGCCTTTATGGATTTCATCTCTTGCCTGGCCTTCGACAATCGTTTAGAAAACCCGCTGTAGAATTTCCTCAGGATCTCTAACCACGAAACCGTTCCCTCTTCTATTTCGTCGAGTTCCTTTTCGAGACCAGCGGTGAACCGTGAATCCAATATCTCCGGGAAATGGGCGGTTAGGAGGTCCGTCACGAGAAAACCCAGTTCTGTTGGCCGGAAACGTTTCTGCTCAAGGGTTACATATTCCTTATCCCTGATAGTTGAAAGAATAGTGGCATAGGTACTCGGCCTGCCTATACCCTTTTCCTCAAGCACCTTGATCAGGCCGGCCTCTGTAAACCTGGGTGGGGGCTGGGTAAAATGTTGCTTCGGCTCAAGTGATAACAACCTAAGGTGCTCGTTCTCCTCAAGGGATGGCAACCGTGAACCATCGGCGGCAGTCTCCCTGGCCTTATCATCCTCCCTTGCTTCCGTATATACGGCAGTAAAGCCTGGAAATCTCATGATCGACCCGGAGGCCCTGAGCGTATAATCACCTGCATGGATCTCCACAGAGGTCTGGTCCATTATCGCCGGAGACATCTGGGAGGCCACAAATCGCCTCCAGATTAAGGTATAGAGGGCCAGTGCGTCACGTTCCAGGAAGCTGCGTACTGCGTCAGGGCCTCGAGATACCGATGTCGGTCTTATGGCCTCATGGGCATCCTGGGACATCTTTCCTTTGCGGTAAACAGGGATACGGCCCGGGACATACTTCTTTCCAAACCTCTCCTTGACAAACGCCCTGGCCTCCATCGCCGCTTCCTTGGCAATCCTGGTCGAGTCGGTTCGCATATAGGTAATAAGCCCCACCGGACCCTCTGGGCCCAATTCAACGCCCTCGTAGAGCCTCTGCGCCAACATCATGGTCTTCTTGGCAGAAAAACCAAGCTTCCTAGCAGCCTCTTGTTGAAGGGTACTGGTAATAAAGGGAGGGGAAGGATATCTCTTCCTCTCCTTTGTCTCTATCTTCTTTATGACAAAATCTGCAACCTTGAGATGTTCGACGATCCTACTGGCCTCTTCCTCCTTATGAATCTTGATCTTCTTCCCCTTGAAGGCAGCCACCTTGGCCATGAACGGTGGGGGCAAGTGCCCCTCCAGACTGGCGGTTACAGTCCAGTATTCTTCCGGAACAAAGGCCTGGATCTCCCGCTCCCGGTCACAGATTATCCTGACTGCCACGGACTGGACCCTTCCAGCCGAAAGCCCCCGCTTGACCTTCTCCCATAGAAGGGGGGATATCTCATACCCGACAAGCCTGTCCAGTATACGCCTGGCCTGCTGGGATTCGAATTTGTTCCTGTCAAGCTCACCTGGGCTGCTTATCGCATCATTGATGCCTTGTCTTGTAAGTTCATGGAACAATACGCGATAAAATCGCTTCGTCTTTTTCTTCTTGGGGCGCAGCTCCTCGGCAATATGCCAGGCTATGGCCTCCCCTTCCCTGTCAGGATCAGGGGCCAGATATATATCATCTACCTTGGCGGCTGCACTCTTCAACTCCTTGATGATCTTGGCCTTGCCCCGTATCACTTCGTACTCCGGGGTGAAATCGTGCTCCTTGTCCACACCAAGACGCTTGCGGGGTAGATCCTTGACATGACCCACCGAGGCCCTGACGTCATAATCTTTACCCAAATATTTCTTTAACGTCCGAACCTTTGTAGGAGATTCGACTATTACCAATCCTTTTTTCATAATCCTGCTTATTCCGTTTTTTGATCTATTAATTTATACATCTGCCCAGGAAGTGCCTGGACCAGATTTTTTAGCTCCATTTGAATCAAAAGTCCACCAATCTTTGATACCGGCATACCACACCTCTGGGCTATCCTGTCTATATGTTGGGGATAAACATCCAGCTTGTCAAAAATTACGGCCTCGTCTGGTCCAAGGTTGACCGGGCGGGAACTTCCCTGGCAGGTGCCATCCATGGAGGTACCCTCGTATCCGACCGTGCATTCAAGCTCTTCGACGATATCTCTCACGCCCTCTACAAGCTTTGCACCCTGTTTTATCAACCAATGCGGCCCATTACTCTTGAAGGAAAGGATACTGCCTGGCACGGCCATGACCTCGCGTCCCTGCTCCAGAGCATAGGCCGCGGTTATTAGGGAACCGCTTTTTATACTGGCCTCTACCACTACCACTGCCTGCGACAGGCCACTTATTATTCTATTCCTGATGGGAAAATTCCTCGCCTCTGGCGGGGTGCCCGGGGGAAACTCCGATATCACGGCGCCCCTTTCAACAATTTGCTTCATAAGTCTGCTGTTACCCCTGGGATAGGGTATGTCGATCCCACAACCGGTAACCGCCACGGTTATTCCACCGACATCCACGCTTGCCCTGTGAGCCGCAGTATCTATGCCCAGGGCCAGGCCGGAAACCACGCAGAAATCATGGGCCTGAAGGCCACTTGAAAGTCTCTGCGCAATCTCTACTCCGTATACACTCGCGTTCCTTGAGCCAACAATCGCCACTGCCTTTTTAGACAAGGCGTTTTTTTCGCCCATTCCATATAGAATCAACGGAGCATCCGGTATATTCCCCAACCAATATGGATAATCCCCATCGCCTGCAAGCATGACCCATCCATCCACCCTATCCAGGGCATCCAGCAGTGTGTCCACCTTGTCCCAGTCAGGACCTGCCAGCAGGGAAGACACGGCTGGTGACTTCAACCAGGAAAGCAACCTCCACTGCCTGGCCCCTGCGGCCCATGCCCTGGTTGCCGAACCAAAGGCATCAACAAGCCTCCTGTGGGTTACACGTCCAATACCCTGCGCTAATTGAAGCGCAATATGCGATCTTATCTCTTCTGTCCTATCTATCACTGTATCCTGCCTAGCCTTATGCCTTAAGCTTGCCATATCTTCACGGTAAGGCTACCAACTCAATTGTATCGCCCCTAGGACTTTCATCGTCCATCATGAAAATTTTCCAAAACCTGCATGCCAGATGGAGTGCAGGCGTGAAGGTCAAGGTGAAAACGCAGGCATAGAAGCTGTGTTTCCATATCACAGGGGTCAACAAAAAAAACTGCCAGATTACGGTTCATTGCTGGCAATATGCAAGCGATTGTGTTAAAAGTTTCTTTTTTATATCATCGGGACAGACCATTTATTCATCACCGTACATCCAGGATTTCGCCTGAAAGATTTTCATGAAAAGGGCTGTTCAACACTTTATTAACTACCTTGAAGTAGAAAAAAATGCCTCTTCCAATACCATAAAGGCATATCGACGGGATCTATATGCCTTTGCCGATCACACGGGGAACCTTTCACCTGACAAGATCTCACATCAGGACATCCGTAGATGGCTTGCCCATCTCAGGAAGAAGGGATTGAGCTTCAGCAGTATCGGTCGTAACCTGGCTGCAATTCGCAGCTTTTTCCGCTTTCTGGTAAGGCAGGAGATCCTGGGCAGTAACCCGGCCGAGGGCATTCGTTATCCAGGCAAGGCCAAGGGGCTTCCTGGCTATCTCAGTGTCGATGATGCCTTTTCAATGATTGACTCGGTCAAGGCTACAGACTTCTTTTCGCTAAGAGACAGGGCCATCCTTGAACTCCTCTACAGCTCAGGCGTAAGGGTAAACGAACTCGCTGGCCTTAACATGGACAACCTGCATCTGCGCCCAGAGATGATAAGGGTCAGGGGAAAGGGGCGGAAAGAAAGGGTAGTACCTTTTGGTCAAAGGGCCAAGGATGCGATAGAAAAATACCTTGGCCCTAGGGAACAGCTTCTCAACAAGCGTGGCAGGATCCGGGAAAATGCCCTGTTTATAAACCGGTTGGGTACCCGGCTTTCCTGTCGGAGTATTGAACGTATGATAGACCAAAGGCGTATTGCTGCCGGTATAAACAGCCCGGTTACACCCCATACGTTTCGTCATTCCATGGCGACGCATATGTTGGAATCCGGTGCAGACTTACGGTCCATACAGGAATTATTGGGGCATGCCAGCATATCCACTACACAGAAATACACGCACCTTGATTTCAGCAGGCTGGCAAAAATCTATGATAATGCGCATCCCAGGGCCAAGGGCCCCCGGGATGAAAAGGATTGAATGGACATTTAAAGAGACACAACAACATGGCACAACAAAGGATAAACAGCACAACCATCTTGGCATTAAGGCACAAAGGAGAAATCGTCCTGGCCGGTGATGGGCAGGTTACCCTGGGCACTACGGTAATAAAGCATAAGGCCAGAAAGATAAGAAAACTCTACGACGGCAGGGTGCTCACCGGTTTTGCTGGTGCCACTGCTGACGCCTTCACCCTTTTTGAAAGGCTCGAGGGTAAGATCGAAGAATATAAAGGAAACCTTGTAAGGGCGGCTGTAGAGCTTGCCAAACAGTGGCGGACCGACAAGTTCCTTCGCCGCCTGGAGGCCATGCTGATAGCGGCGGACAGGGAACACAGCCTGCTGCTGTCGGGCTCAGGAGACGTGATCGAGCCTGACGACGGAATCCTTGCCATAGGCTCCGGTGGACCATATGCCCTCTCTGCTGCCAAGGCCCTCGTTGCCCACAGTGACCTACCTGCCCGCAAGATAGCCGAGGTATCCCTGGAAATCGCTGGCTCGGTCTGCATCTACACCAACAAGGAACTGATCATCGAAAGCCTTACCCTACAGGAGGAAAAACAATAGTGAAGCTTCCAGAGATGAAACCCTTGACTCCCAGACAGATCGTCGCGGAGTTGGATAAATATATAATCGGCCAATCGAAGGCAAAACGTTCCGTTGCCATAGCGCTGCGTAACCGGTGGCGGAGACAGCAAGTGCCTGAGGAACTAAGGGACGAGATAGCGCCCAAAAATATCATTATGATCGGCCCAACCGGTGTGGGAAAGACGGAAATCGCAAGGCGACTCGCACGGCTCGCCAACTCCCCATTTCTGAAGATTGAAGCCAGCAAGTTTACCGAGGTGGGATATGTCGGTAGAGACGTGGAATCCATGATAAGGGATCTCACCCACCTTGCCGTCGACATGGTAAAATCCGAGGAAAAGACAAAGGTCGAAGAAAAGGCCCGGCAGCAGGCGGAAGAAAGGTTACTGGACCTGCTTCTGCCGACAAGGCGCTCCATCCCTGAAGAGGAACCAGGGGCCAGAGATACCAGGGAAAGATTCAGGCAGATGCTACGAGAGGGTAAACTGGAAGAGCGCGTAGTGGAGCTCGAAGTCCCCCAGAGGAGTCAGGCCCCGATGGTGGAGATATTCTCTGCCGCAGGCATGGAGGAGGTCCAAAGCAACATCCAGGAAATGCTTTCGAGCATGTTCCCTGGCAGACGAAAGAGACGGCAAGTCAAGGTAAAAGAGGCCAGATTGCTGCTCGAACAGGAGGCGGCGGGGAAACTTATAGACATGGACAAGGTGGTATCACTTGCCATCTCTCGGGTTGAACAATCCGGTATCATATTCCTGGATGAAATAGACAAGGTCGCTGCCAAAGGCGGGGGCGGCGGCTCCGGCCCTGACGTCTCAAGGGAAGGGGTCCAGAGGGATCTGCTGCCAATAGTAGAAGGGACATCGGTCCACACGAAGTACGGTATCGTTCGGACGGACCATATACTTTTCATTGCAAGCGGTGCCTTCCATGTGGCAAAACCATCCGACCTACTTCCAGAATTGCAGGGGAGGTTCCCCATAAGGGTAGAACTTGATTCCCTGGACAGGAAGGATTTCGCCAGGATACTCACAGAACCTGAAAATGCCCTGGTCACGCAGTACATGGCACTACTTGCCACTGAGGACATAAAGCTGGTCTTTGAACCGGAAGCAATCGAAGAGATCGCCAGGATAGCCTTCGAAGTCAACGAAAGAACTGAAAACATAGGGGCCAGAAGATTACATACAGTAATGGAAAAACTCGTGGAGGAGATATCCTTCGAAGCGCCTGATGTTGCCCCCAAGGAGGTAAGGATCACTGCCTCCTATGTAAATGAAAAATTACAGGAGATTACAAAGAACGAGGACCTTAGCAGATTCATACTCTAGGATGCCCCTATCTCAATACGGCTGGCACACAACCCGTACCCTTTGAATGAAGAATACGACCCGTTGACACATGGAAGAATTGACAAAGGCCCAAATCCTAATAGAGGCATTGCCATATATACGTAAATTCTATGGTAAAACCATCGTTATCAAGTATGGTGGCCATGCCATGGTGGATCAGGCGCTAAAGGAACAGTTTGCTCTGGACATCATCCTCATGAAATACGTCGGCATAAGGCCTGTCATCGTTCATGGTGGAGGACCCCAGATAAGCCATATCATGGGCCGGATGAACATAAAACCCACCTTTATAGAGGGACAAAGGGTCACCGATGAAGAGACCATGAGCGTAGTGGAAATGGTTCTTGTAGGTACTGTGAACAAGGACATAGTGGGGCTCATCAACCGCCAGGGAGGTCGGGCCGTCGGGCTGTCAGGCAGGGATGGAAATCTCATCATGGCTGAAAAGATGAAGATATACCGGTACACCGGTTCCGAACGCCCACCTGAAATTATTGACATTGGACGGGTTGGAAAGGTTGCAAATGTGAATCCGGAGATACTTACGGCCCTTGAGGAAAAGGATTTCGTCCCGGTTATCGCACCAGTAGGGGTTGGCCCTGATGGCCAGGCGTACAACATAAATGCGGACCTCGTCGCGGGTTCCATAGCGGGAAGGCTTGCCGCTGAAAAATTGATATTACTCACGGATGTATCGGGTGTGATGGAAGCATCAAGCAACGATACAGGGGCCACCAATGGATCAAGGCTCATTCCATCACTTACTGCCAGCCAGGCGAAAAAGGCCATTGAAGACGGAACCGCGACCGGGGGGATGATCCCCAAACTGAAGGCATGCCTCAAGGCCTTGGATAACGGGGCACGAAAGGCCCATATAATAGATGGGAGAAAAGAACATGCCATACTCCTGGAACTCTTTACCGACTCCGGGATTGGCACGGAGATCGTGCCCTAGTTTTGCCGTAAAATACATCCTATATCCTTGGCCGTACTTTCTGCCCCTGGGTGCAGCGTCGAAGGTACGCGCCGCATGAAGGTTAAGCCAATTATGCAGTCTCACTTCGGTTGCACCGTTATCCTTGTACCTCCAAGACGTGGCTTGAGGAGAATGGTGTTGCCATGTAACTTGAACTGTAACGGAGCAGGCATAAAGGGAACGGACAGGAAGCGTCGGTTCTGATGGGACGATTCCACGGGGCACCCTCAAGGCATTGATGCGAAAGGGATGGCATGGCAAGACAGATCGATTAAAGCAAATTTTTACCTTGGATATATACCCTCTATCAGGGCTGTGTTTTCGTATACGGGGATGCCTTTGCACAAGGGCCAGGCAGGCATGAAAAATTAACGGGAAAAACACGTAATGAAGAAATCAGACAACCAGGAAAGGGATGCGACAGAATCCGTGGCAGACACCTACAACCGTTTCCCTGTGAAATTTATCCGGGGCAGAGGCACACGCCTATGGGACGAGGCCGGCAAGGAATATATCGATTTTGCTGCAGGAATAGCGGTTTGCAGCCTGGGCCATTGTAATGAATCGGTTACCTGGGCGGTGCAAAAACAGATGGAGACCCTGGTGCATGTCTCAAATCTGTACTGGACTGTGCCGCAGATTCAGGTTGCCTCGCTCCTTACATCCCATTCCTTTGCGGACAGGGTCTTCTTTTGCAACTCCGGGGCGGAATCCGTCGAGGCGGCCATAAAGATCTGCCGCCGTTTCGGTCATGCCACCCGGGGCCCAGATTGTTACGAGGTTATATGCCTTGAGGGTTCGTTTCACGGGCGCACACTGGCTACGGTCTCTGCCACTGGTCAACCTGTCTATCAAAGGGGTTTCGAGCCCCTACCATCAGGCTTCATACACGTTCCGCCCAACAATCCTGGGGCATTGAAACTTGCCGCGGGTCCAAGGACAGCTGCCATAATCATGGAACCTATCCAGGGCGAAG
>JAJRZR010000055.1 GCA_024275145.1 Deltaproteobacteria bacterium
ATAAAGCTGGCCTTCAAGGCCACGTTGGAAGAACTTCGAGATGCCAACAAGTTCATCCATCTGGTGGACATAACCAGTCCCTTTATCAAGGATGAGATAGAAACCGTGGAAGATATTCTGGAGGAGATGGGATTATCCCGGATACCTAGGATACTGGTATATAACAAGGTAGATTTACTTGAAAATCAGATTCCCAAGAGCACCCTGCCTCATGGTCTTCATATATCCGCCAAGACCGGAGCCGGGATCGACAGGCTTAACGCCGCATTGAATATACCCATTGGGGAATCGTGCAGGATGACACATTATCCATCCCCCCGTATGGACAATACGGGCAAATATACTCACATAGCCAGTTCTAACCATTTTGCGGGGCGATAAACCCGGATTATGCAGCCCGCAATTTTGCCGAAGATGCAAGGCGAAGGACACGCAGACATACTTGTGTACTTCAAGTGTCCGACAACGCAGTAAATCCGGTAAAATTGCGAGCCCCTTGCGGCTTCAAATGCTGGATGATTTCGTTGAGAAGTTGATGCACCTTTTTGGTGAACCGAAGAGAATGCTGATTTGCTTATAACATCTTGTGATTTTAACGCAATCCTATTTATTCAGCATTTGAAGTGCATAATTTGGGATAAAGGTAAACATGACCCCCCGTAACATTCATCCCTGCCAGATTGATCGGATACGGGCAGGGGGTGTCTACACGGGCCTGCCAACACATTCATAATAGAAACCAAGCTCTTTCATCTGGTCCGGTTCATATATATTTCTCAGGTCCACCAGGGCAGGCCTTGACATAAGCTCCTTGAGCCTGCCAAGATCAAGGCTCCTTAGTTCATTCCATTCGGTCACCACTACCACGGCGTCTGCATCCCGGGCGGCCTCGTAAGGGTCTGAAAAATAATTTACCTGTTCGGGCCCAAAGAGCGCCTTGAATTCCTCCATTGCCTGTGGATCAAAGACGTTTACCTTGGCACCTTCCTCCAGCAACTTACCCACCAGGGTAATGGCAGGCGCCTCTCTTATGTCACTGGTATTGGGCTTGAAAGAAAGCCCCAGGACGGCAATATGCCTGCTTTTCACCTCGCCATCGAGAACCCTCTTGACCTTCTCCACCATGCGTATCTTTTGCTCGGTGTTTACGGTTATGACAGATTCAACAATGCGGAGTGGAGATTCAAAATCCCTGCCAAGTTGTGCAAATGCCTCGGTATCCTTTGGGAAACATGAGCCACCGAAACCAGGTCCAGGATGTAGAAACTTGGCTCCTATCCTGCCATCTAGCCCCATGGCCTTGGCCACATGATGCACATCAGCCCCTACCCTTTCACAGAGATTAGCTACTTCATTTATGAAGGAAATTTTGGTGGCCAGAAAGGCATTGGAGGCGTATTTGATCATCTCGGCGGTTTCGAGATTGGTAATCACAAAAGGGGTCTCTATTAGATAGAGGGGACGGTATACATCCTTTATTATAGCCAGTGCCCTGGGACTGTCCGAACCGAGCACCACCCGGTTAGGTCTCATGAAATCCTCTACGGCGGCACCCTCACGCAGGAATTCAGGATTGGACACCACATCTACTTCCACAGGATGTTTTTTGTTGTCGTCTATGAGTCCCTTGATCCAGCGGTTGGTTCCTACAGGAACAGTGCTTTTTGTAACAATTACCTTGTAATCATTAATAATCTCCGCAAGTTGTAGGCTTAAACCCTTCACTGCCGAAAGGTCGGCACCACCTTGACCGTCTGAAGGGGTCCCCACGGCGATAAAGATCACCAACGACTGTTCCACTGCAGGGGTTAGTTCGGTTGAAAATGATAGCCTCTTTTTCTCTACGTTCCTGTTGACAAGATCCTTCAGCCCGGGCTCATAAAAGGGGATTTCTCCCCTGCTCAGGGCTTCAATCTTTTTTCGATCCATATCGACGCAAATGACCTGCATGCCAAAGTCTGCAAGGCCTGCACCTGCTACCAGCCCTACGTAACCTGTTCCTACTACCGTAATGTGCATAAGTTGAGATCCTTAAGTTTTTTCTTTTACTGTGAAAATATATCCTGCCCTTGGGTAGCGGCATCAAGGGTATGGTGATGGTTCGGCCCGAATTACGCAACCCACAAGTTTGCCAGGCAAGGACGCGAGGCAGAGGGCGCGTGGGGACATGTTTCAATCTGATACTTCATTAACCGGCAATCAAGCTGTTTGCAAGATCCTCGGGGCTTCAACTACCTGGGAAACAATATTAAGATACAAAAATGGACGAAGCCGCTGCCTTCGTTGAACAAATTACCCGGATACGTTGCAGAGGACGATTGAATTATTCAAATAAAATCCCTCCGGCATTTGAGACGTCCAATCCAGGACTAGACCTTGTAATAATCCCTGTACCATTCTATGAATCTGGGGATGCCCTCTTCAAGCGTTGTAGACGGCCTGAATCCGGTATCCCTTACCAGATCGTCTATATTGGCATAGGTGGCAGGGACATCTCCAGGCTGCATCGGAAGCATGTTTTTCCTGGCCTTTTTGCCAAGGCATTTTTCTATTACCTCGATGAAATGGAGCAGCTCTACCGGTTCGTTGTTCCCGATATTGTAGATCTTATACGGGGCATAACTCGAACCCGGATCAGGATTGTCGCCGTCCCAGTGAGGATTCGGCCTGGCAGGCCTGTCAAGGACCCTTACGACCCCCTCCACGATGTCATCGATATACGTAAAGTCCCGTTTCATCCTCCCATAATTGAAGACGTCAATTGGGCGATCCTCAAGTATGGCCTTGGTGAACAGAAAAAGCGCCATATCTGGTCTTCCCCACGGACCATACACCGTAAAAAAACGAAGGCCGGTACACGGCAAGCCATAGAGATGGCTATAGGCATGGGCCATCAATTCGTTCGCCTTCTTGCTTGCTGCATAAAGCGACACGGGATGATCTACATTGTCATGTACGCTAAAGGGCATCCTAGTGTTAGAACCATAAACCGAACTGGAAGAGGCAAAGACCAGGTGTTTGATATTATTGTGCCTGCATCCCTCAAGCACATTGGTAAAACCAACCAGGTTGGTATCCACATATGAATGGGGATTTATCAATGAATATCGTACCCCTGCCTGGGCAGCCAGGTTGACTACCCCTTCGAATCCCTCCTCCAAAAACAGTTTGTCCATGGCCTCGCGATCCGCCAGATCTATACGGACCAACCTGAAATTGTCGTTTGGCTCCAGTAGCAAGGCCCTTGCCTCCTTCAGAGCCGGGTCATAGTAATCGTTGACTATATCAAGACCCACTACTGTACGGCCTTGCTCAACGAGCCTCTTCGACAGATGAAACCCTATAAATCCTGCTGCCCCTGTTACAAGTATCTTGTTTAGCCTTTTTCCACTCTGATCGGACATCATGAGTCCCTTTCAATACTTAATGACAAGAGGCCTGTATTAAACCGGCCCCAAGGCATTTGAAATAGTTGTCCAGCTTGAATAGTCAACCCTAGCTCCTTGAAAAAACTGAGAAATACACCTGTTGACCCATAAAAGCAAGGCCCCTTGTGAAATATATGAACCACGTCCATGAATATTATCCTGTAGGCGGGTATGCCCCGTGTGGTCATCTTATGCCCACGGGTCATGGACCAAATTCCGGTATATTCTTACCGAGAAAATATATCTATCTCCTGTCCCCGGGCCATGTTTTTATGCCCTGGGGTGCAGCATCAAAGATACGGGCCACATGAAGGGTTATTCCACGGTCACACTCTTTGCCAGGTTCCTCGGTTGATCCACATCGCAACCCCTGGCCACTGCTATTTCATAGGCCAAAAGTTGCAGGGGTACGGAAAAAAGAAAGGGGTTGGTGTCGGCAGAGGGCCCAGGGGGGAGCGAAATTATATGATTGGCGACCCTTGAAAGGCCCTTATCGCCCTCTTCGCCAAGGGCGATGACTATTCCTCGCCTAGACCTTACCTCTTCAACGTTACTGATCATTTTTTCATGTACGTGATCCCTGGGTACCAGGGCTACCACAGGCATGTTACGATCGATGAGGGCAATAGGACCATGTTTCATTTCACCGGCTGCGTATCCCTCTGCATGGATGTAGGAAATCTCCTTTAACTTGAGTGCACCCTCCAATGCCATTGGGAAATGCAGATCCCGCCCAAGGTAAAGGAAATTCTTGAAATCATAAAATTTATCTGCCATGTTTCTGGCTTGCTCATGCCAACTATCCATGTGTTTATCTATTACATTGGGTACATCCATGAGGGCATCGACCTTTTCAGAGATCGCTCTGGACGACAAACTACCGCGCACCTGCCCAAGGTACAAGGCAAGCACATAGAGGGCTACGAGTTGGCTGGTGAATGCCTTGGTTGAGGCCACGCCTATTTCTGGTCCGGCGTGGGTATAGACCGTTCCATCTGATTCCCTGGTGATCGTGCTACCAACCACATTACATATAGATATCACCGGTGAAGAAAGTGCCTTGGCCATCCTCAGGCCAGCCAATGTATCGGCCGTCTCGCCTGATTGGGAAATCGGTATGGTCATGACCGTTTGATCCAGCAGGAGATGCCGATACCTGAATTCCGAGGCGAGATCCACTTCTACCGGGATGCCAACCCACTTTTCTATCCAATATTTTGCAACGAGCCCGGCATGGCAGGAGGTACCACAGGCAAGGAGTACTATCCTGCCAAGCCCTTTTATTACACTATCTGCCAGATCCAACTCGGGAAGCTCGACCTTACCGGTTTCATGGAAGACCCTCCCCCTGAAGGTATTCAGTATAGCCTGTGGCTGTTCATAGATCTCCTTCAACATGAAATGCCTGTAACCTGCCTTTTCAGCCATGGCCGCATCCCATGCAATCCTTTCCGGCGTCCTGGATACCGGTTGCCCGTTATCCAGGTTCATTATCTTCACGCCGTCCCTGGACAAGATGGCCATTTCGCCATCCTCCAGGAATATCACGTCCCTTGTATAGGGCAGAAGTGCTGGGATATCAGAGGCCATCAGGCTTTCGCCACTGGCCATCCCCAGGACCAAGGGGCTCTGTTTTCGTGCAGCCACGAGGCAATCCGGTCTTCCCTTCCACAATACCCCAAGCGCAAAGGCCCCTTCCACTTCAGCAAGGGCGGCCATGACTGCCTGGACAAGGTCGCCATCGAGATATTTCTCTATCAGATGGGCTAACACCTCGGTATCCGTCTGGGATACAAAACGGTGGCCCTCTTCCTGAAGCCGGCTCCGCAACGCAAAATAATTCTCTATGATGCCATTGTGCACCACTACCAGGTCGCCTGCACAGTCGGCATGCGGATGGGCATTCTCTTCGGTCGGCTCACCATGGGTAGCCCATCTGGTATGGCCAAGGCCTATGGAGCAGGGGGTATTCCTGAAATCACCAATAGCCTCGTCTAGCATAGTAAGCTTGCCCTGGGCCCTTACGCGCCTGAGCCGTCCGTCATTGAGCCAAGCCACACCAGCCGAATCATAGCCACGGTATTCAAGCCTCTTAAGGCCGTCCATCAAAACGGGAAGGACCTTTCTATAACCAACATAACCCACTATCCCACACATACTTAACCTCCTGGCCTTCTGTCCCTGGCATTCCGAATAATATATGAAGGACCCGTAAGCCTCGACTTATTCAATGCGGTCCGTACACTTATCGCCATATCCAGGGCTTGAAGATACTACCCGGGTGGAAAATTTATTTTCCCACGGCGGGTTCAACGTGCCCCTTCCCTGAATAATATGGTCTTGACCGTTTTCAAGATTATATAAAGATCCAGCACCACAGACATGTGCTTTATGTAGTATAGATCGTACTCCAGCTTGCACTTGGCATCCTTCACAGATGAACCATAGGGATAGTTGATTTGGGCCCAGCCCGTAATGCCAGGTTGAACCGTATGGCGCTGATCGTAATAACGTATCTTCTCCCTGAGTTTTTCCACGAACAGGGGCCTTTCTGGCCTTGGCCCTACAAAGCTCATGTCCCCCTTGAGAACGTTCCACATCTGGGGAATTTCATCGATCCTGAGTCGTCTTATGACCCTGCCTACCCGGGTAACCCTCTCATCATCGGACCTGGCCCACTGGGCACCATCCTGTTCGGCATCCTGTCGCATGGACCTGAATTTGATCACTTCAAAGATCCTGCCGTCCTTTCCGACCCGTTCCTGACGATAGAATACAGGGCCTTCCGACTCAAGTTTTATCAAAATAGCAATGAGCAAGGTAAACGGTAATGAAAGGATAAGCCCGACTGCGGAGGTACTCATGCCAACCACACGTTTCAGAAATAACATCAAGGGTCTTTTTTGAAAGCCCTCGTGGAAAATAAGCCAACTGGGATTGATTTTATCTACCAGTATCCGGCCTGTCACCTCTTCATAGAAGGTTTCGCCTTCATGGACCGGGATACCTTCCATCTTGCAACGAAGAAGCTCTTCCACGGGCAAACTACCCCTGCGTTGATCCATGGCCACTATAAGCTCTTCCGCTCCGGCAGTCTTTACCTTTTCCAAGAGACCGGAAAAGGAACCGAAGAAAGGGAGATCTGTGGAGATGGACAATGAATCAGCATCCAGGTTCCCGTCTGAGACCATCCCCACAATTTTATAACCACAATCGTGATTGGTTGCAATTTCTCTTATGATATCAAATGGAAAACGCCCCTGGCCAACTATGAGGACGGGGATGGCCCAGATCCCCTTTCTAAGTATCCAGCAATAAGCATATCTCCAAAGGCTGCTGAGGGCAATAAACACCACAAGACCCGCCAGGAAAATCCCCTTTCCCGGCAGAAGCGCAGGAAAGGCAAAAAATAAAAACCCAAGTAATACACATGCAGTACCCAATGCCTGAGCTAGGCGGCTGGTCATTTCTAGGTAATTGATCCTGCTGCGGAATGTATAGAGGTCGAAATAGTAGAGACTTAGCAGACATACAAATACCACAAGCCCCACGCGGCCCCAGAAAAAAGGTCCTGGCGCCAAGAGAAACCCGGGCCCATAACGCAAAATCGCCACTGCTATGAAGGATAAGAACAGAAACGATCCCTCTATCGCAAAGAGAAGCAGCTTTCTTACGGGATATTTCTTCCCAAACAGTTTGACCATGCTCGGAAACCATCCACCTCCATGTCCGGGCTACCTACGCTTTTTCGCCCCGTACCCATAGTATTTATATTTGTAATAGGCATACTTGCGCGGTGGATTCTCGAAGCCGTTAAAAACGATACCCAGTATCTTCTCCTTGCCGAGCCTCTCCAACGCCTCTTCCACCACATCCTTCTGGGAATAACCATACCGTACCACGAATATTACGGCATCCACATGCTGCGCCAGGCTCAAGGTCTCGGCTGCAAGGTTTACCGGCGGAGAGTCGACGATAACAAAACGATCCGGGTAACGCTCCCTCGCCTCCTCAAGAAGGTGCCTCATCTTTGAGGAGGTAAGCAGCTCAGCAGGATTCCTCACCAATTTTCCTGCGGGCAGAACCGTCAACCTAGCAAGAGGGGTCCTGACCAAAAAATCCGACAGTGGCCTGTTACCCGAAAGATATTCCGACAAACCTGACCCTGAAACCAGGCCTAGCATCCGATGTACGTCAGGTCTTCTTATGTCACCGTCTATCAGGAGTGCATGGGGATCAAGGCCCTGGGCGATGCTGACCGCAAGGTTGCAGGCTACCATTGTCTTTCCCTCCTGCTCCATGGCGGATGTTATAAGCACTGACCTCATGGCCTTGCCATCTCCGGGATAGACTATCTGTGACCTGAGGATCTTGAAGTGCTCTGCTGCCAGGGATTCCGGCTCGTGAAACACTACCAGCCTGGGGCTTATACCAGGCGTCTCATCTATCTGGCCACCAGAGACATTGCCCGGGCTGGCCTCCCCTGCAGAATCAAGGACGGTCTTACCCGATGCCCGGGAAGACGATGGCCGGTAGGCCCCTGGATCCTCATACTGCCTCCTGCCATTATGCCCGTTCGCTACGGCAGTCCTCGATTCTTCCCTGGCCTTTTTGATAGCAGCAGAAATCTTTCCCATAATGTCAATCCGCAAGAGACATCTTGTAAACCTATCTATTTATTATACCAACAAGAGATTATTCTACGACAACCCAGAACATACACGCTGTGGCAATCAAACAGGGCGAAGACCGCATTAAGGAATCTGAAAATAACCCGATACGGCATCCCGCAGTCGTTCCAGGTACCCTGACACAGTGGGTATCCATACAAATGGAAATCCTTCCCCCTTATCTAGCCCACGAAACGCGATGGTTACTACCTGCCATAAAAGAAGGCTAATGCTTGCAAGTACCAGTATTCCAACAAAAAATTTCTTGAAGAATCCTACCCACTGGGCCATGGATGGCGAATTTTCGTCATCTTGCCGCCCTTGCTTCCTTTCGAGCGCAAAGACCTCGCCTGCGCACTCTGCGACTATGTCTTCGTCGATGTTTTTTGTCTCTTTGACATATCCGGTCAAGAGCGCATGATCAGCCAGGATGTTTATCAGCCTGGGTATCCCCCCGGTCAGCTTGAAGATCCTTTCCTCTGCCGCATCCGTAAAGATGGCAAGATCCCTGGCGCCTGCCTTGAGCAACCGGTTTTCTATATATCTTTGTGTCTCTTCACGCGTCATCGGGCGCAGGTCGTATTGCAACGTGATCCTCTGCCTCAGGGCCCTCAACTCGATACCAGAAAGCATATCACCAAGTTCCGGCTGGCCCACCAATATGATATTGACCAGCTTATGACTGGGGGTCTCGAGATTGGAAAGCAGCCTGATCTCCTCCAGTAACTCCCGGGTCAGGCAATGTGCCTCGTCTACGATTATTACAACATTCTCATCGGCCCTGTAGGCAGATTCCAGAAATGCAGTAAACTTGACCAGAAACTGGGTCTTGTTGGCCACTTCACCGATATTGAATGCATCGGCCAGGAAAAACAGGAATTCATCGCGGGTCAATAGGGGATTGGAGACAAAGGCCAGACGCACCCTTTGTGGCAACTGCTTGAGCAGCGCATGTATCAATGTGGTCTTTCCAGTACCCACCTCGCCGGTTATTACCACGAAACCCTTACGTTGGGAGATCCCGTAGGTGAGATGGGCCAGGGCTTCACCGTGTGTCTCGCTCAGGAAGAGAAAATCAGGATCAGGGGAAATGGAAAAAGGCAGCTCCTTGAGACCATAAAACGTCTTATACATGAATCATACCAGATATGCCAGGGCACCGGCCCCCTTGAGCCATAAAATTATGGCAAGAAATAACACCATTGAATAGCCAATGCCTGCTACGGCGCTGAGGCAGAGGGTCTTAAGACGCCTTTTGCGCTGCTCTTCCACCGTGGGCAGATAGGGAATACAGGCGACTACCGGCAGATTGAACGCCGCCTTGACATCATCTGGATCGTACAGCCTGTCGCTCAGAAACTCCAGCCCCAGGGCCAGCCCTGCGCCTGCACCTAATGCGAGAACAAGGGTCATGGCCAGGATCTTTCTCACATCCGGCTTCACAGGGGTTTGGGGAATCCTTGCAGGGTCAATGACCCTGAATTGTTCACCCTTCTGCCTTCTTTCAAGGGCCTCTGCCTGCTCGGCCTCTATCTTCCTTGTCAGGAGGCTTTCATAGGTGCGTTTTAGATTATCATAGTCCCTGGTAAGATCTATCATCTCCTGCTCCCTCTTGGGGGTCTCTTCAAGCCGTTTCTGGTAAAGGGCGATCTGTTCCCTTAATTTTTTGCCATCCTCCTTCATGGCCTTGATCTCAAGGTCAAGGCTCTTGATCTGGTACCTGAGACCGACTATGATGGCGTTTTCGCGGGGTGCTTCCGTCTCTGTAGCAGAAGGGGCCTCATTCTGGCCAGCCTCCTTCCCTCCAGAAGGTGTACTAGGGCCTATCGCCGTATTCGATCCCTTTTCCTTTTCAAGCCTGGCAATCAATTTTTTTACCGCGATGACATCGGGATGGGCATCGGTATAGCGTGTCCTCAATGCCTTCAATCGTTCCTTCAACCCTTCGATCGTAGTAGGGGCCTGGACAGCAGCGGATCCCCCGTGGCCTGGGGAGACTCCCGGGGACACGGATGCCCTAAGATTTCCCTCTTCCTCTACCAGTTGACGCTGCAAGAGAAGCTTCCTGTCCTCTGCGCGCCTTATATTCTCTTGAAGGGTCTCAGACTGCTGTTGCAGGCTGTTTAGCGTGGCGAGGTTACTAGCCCGCTGTTCGGGAAGTTCCCCCATGTGCTGTATCTTGTACTGTTTTAATGCCTCCTCCCTCTTCTTCAATTCCCCGTAGACCTTTTCAAGCTCCTGTGACAGAAACTGTGCGGTTCCCCTGGCCTGGGCCTCCCGCAGCTTGAGATTCTCCTCTATGAACATGTTGGCAAGCGAATTGGTCACCTTGGTGATAAGGACCGGGTCTGTCCCCTCGTAGGAAAGTATGAAGGCATTTGTCTTGGCGTTTCTGGGACTTTCGATCTTGATCATGTTCCTCATATGTTCCACCACGGTTTCCATGGGAAGGCGTTTCCTTTTTTCAGGATAGAGGTCAAACTGCCTTATGACCTTCTCCAGATTGGTACGGCTGGTCACCTCCTGCCATATCCCCCTGATCCTTTCCCTCACGTCACCGGTTACGGTGGATCTCACATAGGCCTCTGGAACCTTCTGGGGTACCACTATTATAGTAGTGCTCGTACGGTAAACCTTGGTGGCGAAGAGACAAAAAAGCACCCCGGCAATCATGACAGGGATACCCGCAAGAATAATCTCCCATTTTCTCCTGATGGCAAGGTTAAGATACCTGTCGATCAGCTGTGCCCCTTGTTGTTCCGTGCTGCTTGTTACCATGAGAAATTACCCGTCATCAAAATATGCCTGCTCTAAGGGCAGGCCTCGCTTGTGGCACCTGCGATCCTTTTGGTTGCTTTTCAATGGGAGGACAACAAAGAATCTGTGGATGTCTTCGTCAAAACCATTGATGTAAAGCGGTAAGGCGCAGTATAAAGAAATTTTCCCTGTACTCACTTTCAGGATCTGAAGAGGTTCTTTCCCTGTGCGACATCTCGGCTGATCCACTGAGCCATGGCAGGATCTGGTACGTAGGCCCGAGAACCGTATTCCACGTCTCATAACGATAGCCCTCTCCCCCTTCGGATTTTTCGTAGAGGTACGAGGTAGTCCAATGAATGCGGGACTTTGGAGAAAGGGAATAGGAACCAGAAAGGGTAATCCCCCTGTACTTGACCAATCCCCTGTCCTCTGCATCGGTATATTCATATCTTACCCCACCGTTTCCTGCCAAAGTCACGGTGGCGTGCTGAAAGCTCCTGGACACCGATGCCGTATAGGAAGCCCCGGTATTCTGGCTCCCCTTGTAGGGATCGTAATAATATATACCGACGTCGCCTGCCAGGCTCCACACAGGCCCAACGTATTGATCGAATCCCGCCGAGAGCCTGTGTACATTATAATCCTCTTCGTCGGGATCCTCGGAGGAAAACATATCCAATCCGTAATCTAGATGAATCCTCAAATGGGGTGAGGACCTCCACTGGTAACCCGTGGTGACGGATTCGATCCTGCGTGGAGCTACGCGTTCGTATTCAGTCCTTTCCCATGAATATCCAAGGGTAATCCCGTGGTGTTCATTAAACCAATAATCCAGGGAGACGCGCGGGCCGTACTCCTGATCATCCTCGATCAGCGGGTCCTTGTTCTGCAAGCGGCTGTCCATATATGAAATGGTCAATGAATTTAGCCTTCTGAATTCACAGGAGAATCCCGTCTCTGCGGTATTCCTGGAATATTCGTTCCTGTTCTGACGCACAGCGGTGATCGTGGGATCCTGCTCGATGGGTTCCTGGGTCCGGTAATAACGCTCCGACAGGAACCAGGATATGGCACGGGATAGTTGTTGATTCCACCTGAGCTCACCCGAATGCCCTATGTAATTGTTGTCAGAATGATTCTTGAAGGTAACAGAAGTGAACACATAGTGCGCATCGAACCTCCTGTGCATGCCTTCATCTGTCAGGCCAAGACTCAATGCCAGATCGGTTTCAAAATCAGAGGTCTCATGACTGGGTCGCAAATAGATATTGCTATCATAGGATTGTTCAAGTTCCACTCCTGCTGTCGGATGCCAATCGGCCGTACAATTTTTCACAATGAGGAATTCAAACAAAACGACACACATCAAGAATCTCAAAAAAAGAAGCCACTTGTTACCTGTCCGGGCCATCTCTGTCCCCTGTAAAATTCATGTCTGCCCGGCTGCTTGCCCAGGCAGCCCGTAACATTGATCGTGCCTTAAGGCATTACTATTCCACAGGCTACGATCAACCCCTCAAAGGATCGCTATTGGCCAAGGGTTGAAGGAGGTATCCTATGGTACAATTATTGTGTCACCTGGCTTTAAGAGGATGTTTTGTTCAAGATCCTTTCCCTTGGAAACCTTCTTGTAATTGAATTTGATACGTATCTGTTTACCGTTTTCCTTCCTAAGAATTATTATATGCCCTTCATCGGCCCATTCAGCGAATCCGCCCGCAAGGCTCAGCGCCTGCAAAACCGTCAGCCCAGCGCGTAATGGGTACTGACCGGGTGTATTAACCTTGCCCATGACATAGACATTTCTGCTGTTTATTTCATTAACCGCCACTGATACCGTGGGGTTTTCCACAAACCTGGACAGTCCTTTCTCGATTCTCCTCTTGAGCTCCAATGGGGTCAGGCCTGCCGCCTTTACATCATTCAGCAGAGGAAGGGTGATTTTCCCATCGGGACGAACCGGTATTGTCTTTGAAAGGTTTGGCTCCCGCCATACCTGGATCTCAATCACGTCCCCTGGACCTATCACATAGTCATGGCCCTGCCTACCAGAAGAAGACTGACCCCAGGAACATGCGGGATACCATAGAAGTACTGACAGCAAGCAGGCCAGCAAGATACGATTACGTATCACACGATGATTATCCGCTCCATGAGGAACCATACCCAAGATACCACGACATGCCATCATACCTAGGGCTCCTTTTTGGTCTTGAGATATTCTTCCCATTCAAATGGCAACAAGTAACTTTTTTTATTATTACATTCCTTACATGCAGGAACCAGGTTGTTTTTTGTACTTTTGCCCCCCCGAATCAGGGGTACGACATGATCCATTGTAAGCTCCCCTGGCTCTATATTCCTGCCACAATAATAACATCTTCCCTGTGCACATTTCTGTTTCCACCACCGGGTTGACCTTAATTTCCTTGCCTTATTTTTTTCAATGCTGATATCCTTTTCGGCAACAGGGCTAAAAAAAAGAATCGGTACTTTCTCTTTTTTCATATATTGCTTAAAGATGATATGCTTATATTCAGACTAGAATGATATGGATGCGGGCGTCAGGTATTTAGGCATATACGTGAACATAGAGCCTTCATGTACCCCATACCTTTGGCCTCACATCCAGGGACAGAATGTATTTTTATGGTAGTTTGTTTCACATAAATCTACCATGTCTCTTGTGAAAAACACAGGCACCAGACCAATATGTGCAAAATTTTATCGTGAATTCATAACACTGATCAGGGCCGGATTTTCAGGCCCTGGCTGTAGCCTAGGTATACGGACTGCAAAGACTTATAATATTATTGAAGCGAAGCCAAAAAGATAACAGTATCTCCGGGTAATTCTTTTCAGGACAAACGTGAAGGACAAAACAAAGATTAATTCTATCCGGCCCCGGCCAGCAAGCCCACTTGAACAAAAAAGGCAACGGGTCCTTCTTTACGCGCTACAATGCGAGATACCCGCCATTGGTTTCCACGTGCGCTCCCTGCTTTCTCTGGCGGCCACACCTAGCGTTTCAGCCCCGGCCCTTTCCGACATCGTCTTGCTCGATTATGGCCTTACCACAAAATTTCTGAAGACGATAAATTCAGCCTTTTTTTCACCCACCAGAAAACCAGTTTTGTCGATGCGTCGTATCATGGTCCTGATGGGCCTGGAAAATATCGTAAAAACAGCCTCATCCCTTCCCACCATTACCGGCAACAGACACCTCGATGACCGTGATCCCGTAATTGAAATAATGGCCTTGTCCATTTTGGCATCTTCCATAGCATCGGGTTTGTCGAAATATATAGACGTGGAGCCTGAGGAATTAATGATCTGTGCCATGCTCCAATCCCTGGGAGATATCCTTATGGCATTTGTTATGGGTGATGTCTATAATATCCTCTCAGGTAAAAGAATAATCCCCGATGCCCAAAGAATTTTCAAAAAACGGACAGGATGGCTCCCCAGGGAACTGGGCATTTCAGTGGCGAGGAAATGGAACCTGCCTGAAATGCTGAGACAATGTATTATGCCCCCCAAGTGTGGCCTTGCCAGGATTGGTAAAAAAAAGGCCTCCATTATTGCTGCCTCTTCTGGTATCCACAGATTGATCGAATCGCTTAAGAAAAGACACCGTACGGCACGTTATCAGAAGGATAGCCGGGATGCCCTAGCCCGGAATTTGAAGATAGACGAACGGCTGATAACCCGCAGCCTCGAATCGGGCGTCACCAAATTTCGGGAAAAAAATCCCCTGTTGTATGATCTTCTCTACAAAAAGAACCTGCTGACCAGATTAGAGATTTAGTGGATAAACGCCGTCAAAAACATCTCGAAAAGACATTGCTGGCCATACTTGGACGAAGACCAGACCTGTTTGGGGTGGTACTTGACAAAGACGGTTGGCTTCCCCTTAAGGAGCTTCACAAGGCTCTTATGGACGAAACATCACTGCGATATCTGACGCCCAGGTCATTAAAACAATCCTTGGCCCTGTACCTGCCAGAAAAGTTCGACCTTCGTGAAAACATGGTCCGGGCAAAACCTGGATACCGTGCGGATGGGCTCACCGAACATATCGATGTCAGCCCGCCGGAAGACCTGTTTATTTGTGTCCGTCCCACGGCCTTGGAGGCGATAAGGACAAATGGACTGAGGCCTGCATCCACAACGAGGTGGATTGTTCTTGCCAGGGACAAGGAGATGGCATTTAAAATGGGTAGGCGCCGCCATAACAATCCTGTCCTGGTCGAGATCCGTGCAGCCCTGGCCCATGAAAGGGGGATTACCTTCTTGAGAGCGGGTGAACTCCTGTATCTGGCAAGGGAGATCCCACGATCCTGGATCAAGCTCCCATATCACCCTGCTGAGAAAAGGCAAGCCCCTGTATCAGGGCCAGGGAAAAGGAAGACGGGAGAGAAAAGAGAAACTAACGGGGCTTCCAAGGCCACGGACGCAATGCAGCATGCTGGTTCATTTTTCCCCAAGGGCATGGTTAGGATATCCGGCAACCCTGCAAAGCTGATCCGCCAACGCAAAAGAAGGAAAGACAAGGACAAATCCAGGCGAAAAGGGGCAAAGGGGGGGTAACAGGAGATGAGGATCAGGAACACGGCAGGTCTTTTTTACATCGCCATGTTCAGCCTGCTTTGTGCCCTCGTTACACCTGAAAGGGCTGTTGCAAGGATGTCGATCCAGCAGGAAAGAGAGCTTGGAATGAAATTGCTCAGGATGATCGAATCCCAGGTACGGATGGTAAAGGACCCTGAGACCATAAAATACGTGACCGATGTGGGCCAAAAGGTCCTGAACGTGGTGCATGGCAAGTACTTTCACTATCGCTTTTTTGTGATAAATGATGAGGCACTTAATGCGTTTGCCATCCCGGGAGGCCTCATTTTTGTCCATTCTGGCCTGTTGATGGCAATTGATTCTGAGGATGAATTGGCCTGCGTTTTGGCCCACGAGATTGGGCACGTCCAGGGAAGACACATAGCCCGGCGCATGGACAGGATGAAGGCTGTCAACATAGGCACTGCTGCGCTTGCTCTGGCAGGCCTTTTTCTGGGGAGCAGCCAGGCGGGCTCAGCGGTCTTGACAAGCTCGCTGGCGCTCAATGCCTCCATCTCCCTCAAATACAGCCGGGAGGACGAGGAAGAGGCGGACAGAAGGGCCTTTCAATGGCTATGCCAGGCGGGTTTTGACCCGAGAGGCCTTGTCGCCATCCTGAAAAAGATGCAAAGGAACAGATTCCTGGGCTCGGATGCAATCCCCAGTTACCTGTCCACTCACCCAGGAACAAGCCAACGCATAACCTATCTGGAGGATTTGTGGAAAGGGCATCCGTGTAAGGAAAGGGTAAAAGAGGACCCTTTTCTCCTAAGACGGATCCAGACCAAGTTGGCTGTCTTGGCAGGAGACCCGGCCACCCTTATCAACAGATACCGCCAAGAGGTAAAAAAGGAGCCGCACAGATGGGAACCTCTCTATGGATTGGCGTTATCACAACTGGCATTCCGTGACTATAGTGACTCCATTGAAACCTTTAAGAGGTTGTTATCCCTGATCCCTGGCAGGCCATGTTTCAAGATAGACATGGCAAGGGCCTATTTTGAATCAGGCCAATACCAAAAATCCATACACATCCTTTCCCCATATTATGATAAAAATCCACAGGATGAGGTAGCCGGTTTTTATCTTGCTCAGGCATATCTTGAGCTGGGTCAACCCCAAAGGGCGCTGCCCATCTTCAAAAGAATAGAAACCGGCTGGCCGGCCCCGGCCAGTTTGTATTTTCAGATGGGCGGCTGCTATGCAGCGATGAACATGGCCGGCGAGGCCCACTATTATTTTTATCAATATTACAAGTTGTTACCTGACGACCAAGCGGCCAGCTACCACAGGCAGAAGGCCCTGGAGTTGCTGCCGAAGGACAGCAAACTGTACAGGGCTATAAGATCGAGCACGAAGCCAAGCTACTAGTTATGATCATGCAATGTCGTAGGATTTCGTTGCTATTTTTTGTGCCTGAAAGACGTGGCTTGATAAACATAGATATGGCGTCATGTAACTAGAAACCGTGACAGAGTAGGCGTAAAAATAACAAGCAAAAAACGCTAATTCATGATTGACTTAAACCCAGGGCTATCTATAAAAGGCCGGCAATTTTATTCAAGGTGAGGCGCTTGGAAAGAATAATTGAAGGTATCTTGTTGATATTTCGAATATCTTTCTCATATGCAACAAAGCAATAGGACAAAAGGGCAATTTGGCGTGAAAATGCATCCGCCATCGCTCCGGTTGCATTTTCGTGCCCTTGGGGTGCGGTGCCAACGATACGGGCCGCATGAGAGATATCCTGGGCGGAGGCACCTGGCGAATACTATGAATACTGGCTATTTCAAGAGGATCTACCCATTTCTAGTAGTTTCAGCACTTGTAATAATGGTAGATCAGGCAACCAAATACATGGTCCTTTCGGCCCTTAGTCTACATGAAATCAGGCCTGTCATCCCCGGGTTGTTCAACCTGATCTATGTGACCAATACCGGGGCAGCATTTGGTTTCCTTGCGGGCAGTGAAAAGTGGCGACACCTGTTCTTCATGTCGATAGGCATTGCAGCGCTAGGTGGTCTCGTATACTTGCTCGTGGTTTCCAGGACCAGGGATCCGTTATTCTTCTGGGGATTATCCCTGATACTTGGAGGGGCATCAGGGAACCTCATTGACAGGGTTTTGCGGAAACACGTTATCGATTTCCTGGACTTTTACATCGGTTCATATCACTGGCCGGCCTTCAACATCGCCGATTCGGCCATTACGGTCGGGGGAATCATGCTGGCCGTTCATCTTCTCAGGCATACATCCTCTGCCGGGGTACAGGACGGTTGAAAGGGACTCGGTATTCACAAGATCCCTCTTTGCCAATTTTTCATTTTTTTATCCTCGGGTATTGCATTCCAAACAAACATGTTTATATTAGCACTCGTCGTAAGCGGGTGCTAACAAAGGATGGCCATCCCAGAAATAGAGGCAGCCTGCGCTTTTCCACATCAATTCATATATCCTGACAGGAGGGATCAAAGTAACCAGGTTAACAATGGGAAGACGCTGGCCTGTCAGAACACTTATAAGAATCTTAGACCCATAAAACATTAAAAAAAGGAGACTTGGTGCTATGAAGATTCGTCCATTGCACGATCGTATCTTGGTAGAACGTCTGGAAGAGGAAGAGAAGACCAAAGGCGGGATCATAATTCCTGACACTGCCAAAGAGAAACCAATCGAGGGCAAGGTGGTTGCAGTCGGCAAGGGCAAGGTCCTTGAGAATGGAGACATTAAGCCGCTTGACGTAAAGGAAGGTGACCGGGTTCTGTTTGGGAAATATGCTGGGACAGACGTAGTCGTCGACGGACAGGAATATCTTATAATGCGTGAGGACGATGTCCTTGGAATCATAGAATAATTGTAATTCAAACTGATCATCCGGAAAATTTGATGTAAAAAATTTGATATAAACGGAGGAAATATCTATCATGGCAGCAAAAGAGATCAAATACGATGTAAAAGCGAGGGAGGCCATCCTTAGCGGGGTCAATTCCCTGGCCAATGCTGTTAAGGTCACCCTTGGTCCCAAGGGCCGTAATGTGATTATTGAAAAGTCCTTTGGCTCACCTGTAATAACCAAGGATGGCGTAACGGTGGCAAAGGAAATAGAGCTTGAGGACAAATTTGCAAACATGGGGGCACAGATGGTTAAGGAAGTCGCCTCCAAGACCAGTGACGTCGCTGGTGATGGTACAACCACTGCCACCATACTGGCCCAGGCAATCTATGCCGAAGGATCAAAACTCGTTGCAGCTGGTATTAATCCCATGGCGCTGAAACGCGGGATCGACAAGGCCGTGGATGCGGTCGTGGATAAGCTCCGGGCCATAAGCAAGCCCACGAAGGATCAAAAGGAAATTGCACAGGTTGGCACCATCTCTGCCAATAACGATGCCACTATCGGCAATATTATCGCCGAGGCCATGGACAAGGTAGGCAAGGAAGGGGTTATAACCGTTGAGGAGGCCAAGTCCATGGAGACATCCCTGGATGTAGTCGAAGGGATGCAATTCGACAGGGGTTACATTTCCCCCTATTTTGTAACCGACCCAGAAAAGATGGAATGTGTACTGGAAGATCCCTATATCCTGATCCATGAAAAGAAGATAAGCAATATGAAGGACCTGCTTCCAGTACTCGAGCAGATAGCGAAGATGGGCAAGCCTCTCATGATCGTTGCCGAGGACGTGGATGGTGAAGCCCTTGCCACCCTCGTGGTCAACAAGCTCAGAGGAACCTTGCAGGCCTGTGCCGTAAAAGCCCCTGGCTTCGGCGACAGGCGCAAGGCCATGCTTGAGGATATCGCCATTCTGACCGGCGGTACAATGATTGCAGAGGATCTTGGCATCAAGCTGGAAAATATCAGTGTCAACGATCTCGGAACCGCAAAGAGGGTGGTCGTAGATAAGGATACCACCACTATCGTGGACGGTGCTGGCTCAAAAGAGGCCATTGAGGGACGGGTGAAGCAGATCCGTGCCCAGATTGAAGAAACCACCTCTGATTATGACCGTGAAAAGCTCCAGGAAAGGCTGGCAAAACTGATCGGGGGCGTGGCCGTGATACATGTTGGGGCAGCCACGGAGACCGAGATGAAGGAAAAGAAGGCAAGAGTGGAGGATGCACTTAACGCCACCAGGGCAGCGGTTGAAGAAGGTATCGTTCCCGGTGGCGGAACCGCCTACATCAGGAGCATGGAGGCACTAGACGGTATAGATATGGATGATGAAGATGAACAACACGGCATCAATATCATCCGCAGGGCCATTGAGGAACCCCTGCGCCAGATAGCCTACAATGCGGGCCATGAAGGTTCAATAGTGGTTGAAAAGGTGAAATCCATGTCTGGCGATGAGGGTTTCAATGCCGCAAAGGGTGAATATGAAAACCTCCTCGGTGCAGGTATCATAGACCCAACAAAGGTTACCAGGACCGCTCTTCAGAATGCAGCCAGTGTATCAGGCCTGCTGTTGACTACTGAGGCGATGGTAGCTGAGGCTCCAAAGGAAGAGGAATCAACCCCTCCAATGGGAGGTGGAGGCATGGGAGGAGGAATGCCAGGCGGCATGATGTAGTAGGATAAGCAAAAAATAACTCTAATTAAAAGGCCCCGTCATGGGGCCTTCTTTTTTGATCCAAACCGTTGGTGTTGCCCTTGCCAAGGGCTGGGGATATTTTTACGGTAAATCCTGTAATTGCAGGCCGCAGGGGCAATCTCTTCTATTTTCTCTCTTGACCCTCCTAAATACCCTGTGATAGAAATCAGTTTCTACATGGCCGGCATAGCTCAGTTGGTAGAGCAGCTGATTCGTAATCAGCAGGTCTGCGGTTCGAATCCGCATGCCGGCTCCAGTAAACCCCGGCACTTAACCAACTTCATGGATAAGTGCCTTTCTTTATCTTTGGTGTCAAACTCAAAATATTTTAATATGCCAAAAATAAACAATAAAATTGTCATCCCCGACAATGAACTCAGCTTTACATTTTCCAGGTCGAGGGGACCCGGCGGACAAAATGTAAACAAGCTCAACACAAAGGTGACGTTGAAGTTTGATGTAGATGCCTCCGCTTGCCTAACGGGTGCCCAAAAGGGCCTCATAAAGAAGAGGCTTAATCCTCGCATAAACTTCAAGGGAGTATTACAGGTTCATTCAGGTCGTCATCGCTCACAACATGCCAACCGTGAAGATGCCATAGACCGGTTCGCCAGGCTCATGGCCTCTGCTTTGGCCCAAAAACCTCCGCGAAAGAGGACGAGATTACCAGAGGCAGCCAGGATAAGGCGTCTTGAGGCCAAAAGGCATAGGAGCAAGATCAAAAGAGGCAGATCGAAGCACATCACCATTGACACGCTGTATTGAGATATAGTTCCCATCTTCTTCCGTTTTCATCTTTTTTGCCGTCGTGTCGGCCAAACGGGACTCTTGTCTTGGCGAGCGATACGAGTAATGTGCCAGCATGCCGCGGCCATTCAGGTAATATTTGTCAGGTTAGGATTTGCCGCTATTGCGACCTGACAGAATGATTCCCCCCTTCTTCCTATATATATGGTCTGTGCCTTTTAGACCTCACCCCCGGGCATGAAAATACGGGTCAGGGGGGTGTTTTCACGGTACGGCTACAGGCTGTAAAAGTTTTTCCCTTCCCTGGCAAGGCAGATCAAGCTATAATAATAATTATTATTATTTTTAAAAAGAGGTCGATGCCTTCACAATCATGATAAGGAGCAAAGATGAGAAAGAACAAAAGAAAGCTTACGACAGCGGCAGGTGCGCCTGTCCCTGACAATCAAAACGTTATGACGGCTGGTCCAAGGGGACCAATGCTACTGCAGGACGTGTGGTTTCTGGAGAAACTTGCCCATTTCGATCGAGAGGTGATCCCCGAACGCCGTATGCACGCAAAGGGGTCGGGCGCCTATGGCACCTTTAGCGTTACCCATGACATTACTCGTTATACGAGAGCCAGAATTTTTTCCGAGGTGGGAAAGAAGACTGATCTCTTCCTGCGTTTTTCCACCGTGGCCGGCGAACGCGGTGCGGCCGACGCCGAACGTGACATTCGAGGCTTTGCCATCAAGTTCTATACCGAAGAGGGAAACTGGGACCTTGTGGGCAACAACACCCCGGTCTTTTTCCTGCGCGATCCCCTGAAATTTCCGGATCTCAACCACGCGGTCAAGCGCGATCCACGCACCAACATGCGCAGTGCCAGAAACAACTGGGATTTCTGGACCTCTCTGCCCGAGGCCCTGCATCAGGTCACTATCACCATGAGTGATCGGGGGATTCCCTATTCGTACCGTCATATGCACGGCTTCGGTTCCCACACATTCAGCTTCATCAACGCCGACAACGAGCGTTTCTGGGTGAAGTTCCACTTCCTCACCCAACAAGGGATAAAAAATCTGACCGATGCCGAGGCGAAGATGCTCATCGGTAAGGACCGTGAAAGCCATCAGCGTGATCTGTACGATAGTATCGAGCAGGGTAATTTCCCCAAATGGACCATGTATGTGCAGATCATGCCAGAGGCAGAAGCCGCTAATTGTCCATACAATCCCTTTGACCTGACCAAGGTATGGCTACACAAGGACTATCCACTAATCGAGGTTGGCGAACTCGAGCTGAACCGCAATCCGGAAAACTATTTTGCCGAAGTGGAGCAGTCCGCCTTCAACCCGGCCAGCGTGGTTCCTGGTATTGGCTTTTCGCCCGATAAGATGCTTCAGGGACGTCTGTTCTCATATGGCGACGCCCAGCGATATCGTCTAGGCGTCAATCATCACCTGATTCCGGTGAACCGGCCGCGCTGTCCCTTTCACAGTTACCACCGGGACGGACTCATGCGGGTGGACGGCAACCAGGGCGGCACCATTGGCTACGAACCCAATAGTTGCGGTGAATGGCAAGAGCAGCCCGATTTTTCCGAGCCTCCGCTTATCCTGGAAGGGGCTGCATACCATTGGAACCATCGGGAGGACGACGACTATTATAGCCAGCCTGGGCTTCTCTTCAGGCTTATGACGCCCGAGAAGCAGCAAGTTCTGTTCGAAAACACTGCCCGGGCCATGGGCGACATCCCTGTGGAAATCAAGAGGCGCCATATTGCCAACTGCATGAAGGCCGATCTGGCCTACGGCAAGGGAGTAGCTGCTGCCCTTGGTCTTGATGCCAGCGGGATGTGAGGTGATTAAGGTGAGGGGATGACAAGAAACGCCTTTTCAGAAACTGCGTCGGCAAAGGTAAACTTTTGGCTTCACCATCCGCCAAATCCGGTGCCTGCGACTGGCAGGGATCCGAGGCTATCGTCCGTACGAGGTCCTGCCGTTTCATGGACGTCTGCAGAAAAGGATTGACCGGGCAGGTAAACGATTAAGATAAACGAAGAAGCGTTTTCAGGTGGGTGACATAGCCTTGTCACCCCCTCTATTCATGGATCCTGACCCACGTCCCCGGCGTATCCTTACTTGAAAAGGTCCAATTATCCTTACCAGCCTGTGGCTTCGTCCAATCAAACAGCCACCTTGCATCGGCGGGGGCCACGTTGATGCATCCATGTGATTGTCTTATTCCAAAATAATCGTGCCAGTAGGCGGCATGGATCGCAAAATTTTTATAAAAATACATCTGCCAGGGTACATCTTCCAGATAATAGTAGTCTTTTCCTGGCACCCCTCCGCTCATTTTATCTATCCTGGTCTTTGCCCATATCCTGAAAATCCCTTGCTCCGTGGGATACCTGTCGACACCCGACGATATCAACGTGGCATAAACCATGCGATCTCCTACATAGGCAGTAAGGGTCTGTTCAAAAAGGTCGATGTCGATCCATTGCTCGTTATTGCCAATAGAGGCCGGCCTTTTTTGGGGTTTAATAAGTGCCACTCGCCTCTGCTCGATCCAGGAACCATCATCTATCTTATACCAATTCCATTGGCCAACCCGTCGCGTTTTCAATATATTGACCAGTGTATATTGTTTGATCATTTGACCCGACGGATCGTTATAACGGCCAGGGCTTGTTGAGAGAAATGTATCGAGTATAACCCATGCCATGGGCCGGCCTCGGCATTGGTTTATCTCGATCCCCCTGAAATGAGAAGGTTCAAAGAAGTTCAGATACTTGGCCAAGATATAGGCATCAGGATCCACGCAATACCATTCCAGGGGCCTTCTTTCTATCGGGGATTCAGCCTCCAGGCTGACCCAAATAAAACCTCCCCATAAAAAACTGACTGGGGCTGCATAACTGAGGCTAGCAAGCGGCTTGGAAAATATCGGAACAGGCTGGTTCGTTAACATTGCGTACCGCTTGGGCAATCTCGTTTTAGGTACAAGCTGCACGCATTGAGAGGGCAAGCCCAGGCTGTCAGATGGCAGCTGTGCCTGTCCAGGACACGGGAACAAACACAACGGAAGGATCCAACACAGGACGATGGATGTTGTGAGACTATGATCCAGGATTTGTGTGAAAGTCTTTCCCCAAACCTTCATATGGCCTGCACCTTCTTATGTTGCAGCCTCGAGGCAAGAAAAACGGTCCAAAGAAAGGGCAAGCAGGTGACAATGTTTACAACAATACCTGGTTATGCCCCTGTAAAAAAACGATTTTTTCAAGGACAAGCCTTTCATAATCCATGACGGTTGGTTGACCGTGAAACGTGCCAAGGCCCTAATGCATGTCCGGTTCATCTGTGTAGGTACCTGGGTATGAAGAAGCCGTCCCAGAGAAAAATATATCTTTACAGTAAACAAAGGGCCAAGGACATGCAAAGGGAACTTGCCAATAGAGTTCGAGTCGAAAAACCCAGCGGCCCATTACGTTTTATTGCAGGCCTTGACGCGGCATTTGGGAGGCAAGATGATATATGTATAGGGGCCGCGGCCCTATGGGACTCAAAGGATGAGGCTATAAAGGCCGGTAGCATATCTATCTGCCCAAATATTTTTGATTACGTTCCAGGGCTTCTGGCCTTGAGGGAAGGGGATGTACTGTTACAGGCCATAGATACCTTGGGCTGGCATCCAGACTGTATCATCACGGATGGACACGGTATTGCACATCCTAGAAGGTTCGGCATAGCAAGCCACCTTGGCATATTGACTGACATTCCATCCATTGGATGTGCCAAGAATATATTAGTTGGAGAGTTTGTTCCACCGCCTGCCCCCAGGGGTTCTTTTTCATTCTTAACGGTAGATGGAAAAATCTTAGGGGCGGCTGTGAGAACCCAGGAAGATGTAAAGCCCGTGTTCGTAAGTGTTGGTCACCGGATCGACCTCGATACCGCAATAGGGCTGGTGCTCAGATCGGCAAATCGGTTTCGAACACCTGAACCCGTACGGGCAGCCCACCGGCTTAGCAAAGTGGCAAGAAACCTGCTGGATCATCTATGGACAGGCTGCATGCCCCCTGATGATCTTTCAAGGACACTGTCTTCTGCCCTGGAACGGATGTTGCCGGAGATACCCGTAATCAAATGTCGCCCAATACGGCGGCTTCAAACCGATTCCATCTAAGAGCAGGGCATAAGGGGTAAAAAAATGCAGTATAGCGAGCAGGTGGAACTGCGATGAAATCAAGGAAACGGCTGGGCGGTCTTTATGCCATTACAGATACGGCCCTCACGCCAGAAAGGTCTCTGTGCGAACAGGTGCGCCTTGCCCTGGCCGGAGGGGCCAGGATAATACAATTAAGGGACAAGGTACATGGAAAGGGCCACCTTTGCCGTTTGGCCGCAAGAATAAAAAAAATGTGCGCGGCTGCAGGGGCAATCCTGATCATCAACGACCAGGTGGATGTTGCACTTGCCGTGGATGCACATGGGGTCCATCTTGGGAGAGACGATATGGACCTATTAGAGGCGCGGAGATTACTAGGTAACAGAATTATAGGTGTTTCATGTTATGGTGATATTGACATGGCGATTGCGAAGGAAAAGGCAGGGGCGGATTATGTTGCCTTCGGGGCTATTTTCCCGTCTCCCACTAAGCCCGAGGCCCCTGCAATCGGATATGACATAATAAAAAATGCCGCTGCCATCCTGTCCGTCCCTGTCTGTGCAATAGGTGGGATTACCGTTGAGAACGTAGAGGCAGTGATAAATGCAGGAGCGGACATGGTGGCAGTCATAAGTGATCTGTGGACTGCAAGCTCCATAAGTAAAAGGGCCTCTGCCTATAGGAAGCTTTTTTCGATCGCCGAAAAGTGATAAATGCAGTGCTGTCACCCTATATAGGCCTTGAGCCCCACCCCCTACAGGGCGTTAAAATACGGCCCTGATAGCGGGTGCATTTTTACGGCAAATCATTCACCTTGCCGGTTTACCAGGATAATACGCAAAAATCTTTGTTGACCATTTATAAGAACACGAATAAAGATAATTGGGCACCCCTTGCTCGCCCCTGTTTTTGCGGAGTAGATATTCCGCGCCCCTTAGCGACAGGTTTTTGAATGGCTTTATCGCATTTCGAGACACAAGCGCCATATATTTGCACCAGACGATTTTACCGAAATGAAACCATGGGAAGGGCTGATGCTGGCCGAAGCTCACTACAGTAGACCTGGCAAGGAACGCCCGATAGTTTTCTCCGCAGGAATAGACCCTGGGCGAGGACCAAGGTCTCCACGCCTGGCTTTTGTCTGCTGCTTACCTAATGTAGGCATGAAGGGCAGAATAAAATCGTCACGGGTCATTGATCCATTTTCAATCGAAGGAGTCCAGAGATGAAAGAAAAGGTGAAAATCGCACTTGAGAAGATCCGCCCAATGCTGCAGCATGACGGTGGAGACGTAGAATTGGTGGATGTGGATGAAGAAACGGGTGTGGTAAGCGTAAAGCTTACCGGCGCCTGTAAGGGCTGTCCCATGAGCCAGATGACCCTTAAGGCAGGGATCGAAAGGTTCCTTAAAAGTGAAGTGCCAGAGGTCAGTTCCGTGGAATCGGTATAGTCTGTCAATGATGATAAGGCAGACCTGCACGGATGGTGCAGGCCCGGTATATCTGTTCAGCAAGGATCAGACGGGCCATATCATGGGTGAAGGTCATGGGTGAAAGGGAAAGACGCTGATTACACTGGGTGACAAGGGAGGCGGCCAGCCCGAAAGGGCCACCGATTATGAATACAAGATCCCTGTGACCCATTGTCTCTATATCCGTAATAGTCCTGGCCAGATCCTCCGATGTCAAGGGACGACCTGTGGGTTCCATGGCAATGGTGTATGAGCTCACGGGTAGTATTTTCCTGATTGCATTCGCCTCAAGTTCTGTAATTTCCTGATGGGATTTTTTGGATCCGGCTTTTATCCTTTTGGCTTGCAGCACCTTGATATCCATATGCCGTCTGATCCTTTTGACATATCGATCAATACCTGTCTGCAACCAGGCTTCCTTTGTCCTATCTATCCATAGGAGTGATAAACGCAACATGGCTTTTCCTTCCAATTCTGTACAAAATATCCTGCGCGGACTTCCCAAGATGGATAAGCTTTTGGCTGAAATGCCTAGCGACATCCCGCATAATGTCAAGCTCTCTGCCTGTAGACAAATACTTGAAACACTAAGATCCCAGATACTTGCCGGCAAGATGGCTGATATCCCCCCTATGAATGAACTGGTCTCGGATGCCGCAGAACTCGCCTTCCAAAGGTTAAGCCCTTCATTGCGTCCGGTTGTAAACGCAACAGGGGTGGTCATTCATACAAATCTGGGCAGATCCCTCCTGCCCAAGGAAATATTCCCTACCTTAACCGGGATAGCAGGCCGTTATTCCAACCTTGAATATAATCTCCATGCAGGGGAAAGGGGAAGTAGATACAGCCACGTGGAAGGAATCCTAAAGGAACTCACTGGGGCGGAGAGCGCACTTGTGGTGAACAACAACGCCGCCGCGGTCCTGATAACCCTAGAGACCCTGGCAAAGGGGAAAGAGGCCGTCGTATCAAGGGGTGAACTTGTTGAAATTGGAGGATCATTCAGAATCCCCGACGTGATGGCCCGCAGCGGGGCTATCCTGCGGGAGGTGGGGGCGACGAACAGGACCCACCTCAGGGATTATGCCGGGGCGATTGGGGACCAGACCGCCTTGCTGATGAAGGTACACCAAAGCAACTTTTCCATCGTAGGCTTCACGAAATCGGTATCGGTGAAAGAGTTGTCCACGTTGGCACGCAGCCACGATTTGCCCCTTTATGAAGACCTAGGAAGCGGCAACCTCGTGGATCTGAGTTCATTTGGTATCGTTCATGAGCCAACCGTTCAGGAAACCCTGGAGGCAGGGGCAGACCTGGTGAGTTTTAGTGGTGATAAACTGTTGGGAGGACCCCAGGCAGGAATAATAGTAGGACGGGGAAATCTGGTTGATAGGATCAAAAGGAATCCACTCAACAGGGCCTTGAGAATAGACAAACTGACATTGGCGGCCCTTGAAGGAGTCCTGAGAATATACCGTGAACCTGAGAAGGCCGTCAATGCCATCCCTACCCTGCGTATGCTTACAACACCGACAAAGGAGGTACGGCGAAAGGCTGGAATACTCCTTAATCAGCTACGCTCATTGAGCCTGCCTATTGGTCTGGAGATCATTGATACGGTTTCAAGGGTAGGAGGTGGTGCCATGCCGCTTCAACGTATCAAGTCGGCTGCGGTCAGCCTTGAGCCTGGCAGAGCTTGGGCGGTCGATGCCTCTGTATCCAGGTTAGAGAAGGCATTGAGACAAAATGAGCCCCCTATAATAGTCCGTATGGAGAATGAAAAAATTATTATGGATCTGCGAACCGTTCAGGACAATGAAATCCCCCTGATTGTAGAGGGAGTAAGGACGGCAGTGGTAAAGTTTGAAAGAAAAATCTATGAGGATTAGGACAACGGACCAGCGGCCCTCTTTGCCATATACCCCTGGCCATAGACATGGCTGTGGACAGGGGACATGCCTCTTGATGGAGGACGATATTCACCGGCTTTTACCCGATGCCATGAGGGCCTTGTCAGCATTGATCCCCTTTTCCCGCGGGGTATTTTTCCCCTTGGAAAGGATCGATGGAAGTTTTACCCGGTTTGGGCTTACCCCAAGGCAGAGAAACAGGGCGCTTGGCATCCTTTTGGAAGGAAGGCCGTTTTGGGACAGAATAGGCAAACAGATCCTGATACCTGTCCATGGCAATATATGGCAAGCGGAAGCCGGTGATACGGCAAACCTTAATGCATGGGGCCAAGGGCATCTTTTGGGGGTCGTGGCCCTTCTTGAAACACCAAATACCTCTGGTCCCGAGGAGGAAAGCAGATGGTTACCCCTGCTTCAGGATTGGTTGCATGGATACCTGGCCCATTCCAAGCTACGCCTTGTTCTGGCAAAGGGGCAAGGAATCCCGCGATACGCCATTTTGGCAATAAAAAACTACCTTGAGTCAGAAGCGCGACCATGCTCCCTCCTGCACCTCTTCAAAAAGGATGACAACAGGCATGAGACCCGTGACATGAGCTTTCCCATAGGGGACTCAATCGAAGAATTCATCACGGAGACATGCAGGGACATATGGTCAGGAAACATTGAAGTGGTGGGGGCATCCCTGGCTGGGATGTGGCTGTTCTTACCAGGTTGTGACCAGGCATCCCTCTCAAGGGGCATTAAGCTCCTGGCAAGGAAATATCGATCAGTCAGGAGATTCCTGTCCGGTGCGATTGGCCACTGCTTCGATAATCCTTTAGAAAAAAGGCCCATAACGGCGATGATCGAAGGGCTTGAGGAAAACGCCGCCTTAATCGGAACCACCTTTTTTTCCACTGCCGATAATGAGAAATTTCTAAGGATTACAGGCGGCGGCAATCTGGCCCATGCGGTACAGGAGGCAAAGCGGCACACCAGGGGCCGATGCGCCTTGATAGCATTTTTGAATCCCCTCCCTGATACACTCCTTGACAAGGATATCAAGAATGAACTCTTTGTCAAAACAGGGGGAGCGGGTGGTTTCTATATCAAAAAGATTCCGCCTGGTTGCAATCAGGAGGAGGAGTTGGAACAGTGGAAGCATCATCTTGAGCAACGGGTTAAGGACGCATACGAAAGGCCGACCATCGGCCTTGCTTCGAATAGGCAGGATTTCCTCACCCCCGGGGGCTCCATCATGGCCTCTGTATGGGCCTATATCCACGCCCTGCGCCTTGGAGCCGGATCAGTGGTGATACACGACGGCCTAACCTGGCACGTAAAGGGGGATGAGCTTTTTGGCTGGGGTGATGCCAAGTCGGCATGTAAGGCCTACAAAAACGGGATCAAGTGCAATCCCAAACAACCTGATCTCCTGAACAGTCTGGGGGTTTGCCTGATAAAGCTTGGAAGGTTTAAGGAGGCAACGAAGCATTTTCGTATGGCAGCAAGGCTTGATCCTTTGAATTTTATGGCCCTCTATAACATGGCTGGTATACTCCTCAAAAGGGGCAAATTGAACGATGCCGAGGCTGCGGCCCACAGGGCCGTGGATATCAAGCCATTGGATCACAGGGCCTTGACCCGCATGGCAAATATCTTGATGGCATTGGGCAGATATGCCGAGGCCGTAGCATACCTGGAAAATGCCATTTCCAGTAAAAACGGCAATGCTGCGGGGACCCTGTATAGAGAACTGGGGAAGGCCTATATGGAGATCAATCGCTGGGCTGAGGCCAAGAAGGCCTGGCGAAAGGCCCTTTCAAAAAACCCATCTGACGTGCTTTCGATGGTATATCTTAGCCTGGGCTACCTGAAATATGACAAAGACAGGCAAACTGCTGAAAGATTCTATATATCGGCCTCAAGGCTTTCAAAGGGCTCTCCAGGGGCTGGAAAACTCCTACGATATCTTGACAAGAAGCTGAAAAACCGACGGATATGACTTGTCCTTACCGTGCCGTTACCAGACTTGGATGCTGTTTTTGCTCGCCGTTGACATCAAAATTTTGTAACGTCATTACTTGACAAGGGAAAAAATTGCGTGTTAACAAAGCCAATACGTCTATTTTATCCGTGCCTTCGAGTAATCGAGGCGGAGATGATCAATTCCCAAACCTTTGTGCCTGCCTTGGAGCGTAGGTGCCTCCAGGTATGAAAACGGCTCCAATCCGGGCCGGTTTTTTTTGGATAAGAATGTTGTGATCGTGTTCCCAGAAACTGGGCGCGTATTTTCGTAGTGAACTAACATGAACGGGAGAGTTACAATGAAAGAAGTAAGACTTCATGGCCGTGGCGGGCAAGGTGGAGTTACATCGGCCGAGCTAGTTGCCATCGCGGCCATAGATGAAGGGAAGTACGCCCAGGCGTTCCCCAGCTTTGGTCCGGAGCGCAGAGGCGCTCCAGTGGCAGCGTTTATCAGGGTAAGCGACAAGGTCATAAGAACCAGGGAAAAGGTTTATCATCCCGACATAGTAGTTGTCTTGGATCATTCACTTCCCTCCCTCGTAAATGTGGCCGAAGGACTGAAAGAAGATGGTATAGTAATCCTGAATACGGCCCTGTCTGAAGATGAGGTCAGGAAAGAATTTGGTTTGACATGTAGGTTGGCCCTGGTAGATGCCAATACTATAGCAGCAGAGGTCCTGGGGCTGCCGATTACCAATACCACAATGCTCGGTGCCCTCTTGAAGGCAACGGGAATTGTCAGCAAGGATGCATTGGAAGAGGCAATGGACCGCAGGTTCGGCCGTATAGCGGAAAAAAACAAGACCGCCATGCACAGGGCCTTCGATGAAACCGTGGTTACGGGATAAGCCTTCAAGCAGACCGGGTACGCTGCCCCCCTTCTGGACTTATAGTATAGTCCAGATCAAGGGTGTATTTTGGTATATTTTAGGGATAAATTGAAAAAGGCGTGCCTTGCCAAGGGCCCTTTTCGTACAAATAGTAACCTAACCAAGAGAAAAGAGGAGCATGTAATATGGCCAATACTGACGCCATCGTAGGTTGGAAGACAATAACCTTTGGGTGTCATGTGATGGAGCCGGGCAATTCGGTCAATTTTCGGACCGGAGACTGGCGTTCACAGAGGCCTGTCTTAGACAAAGAAAAGTGCATAAAATGTGGTATGTGCTGGATTTTTTGTCCAGATATGGCCTACACTCAGACAGAAGAAGGATACTTTGAAGCAGATATGGAATATTGTAAGGGTTGTGGCATATGTGCCCACGAATGCCCCAAAGACGCCATTGAGATGGTAACGGAGGAGGGGTAATTATGGCCAAACGCGTGGGAATCGAGGTATCTATCGCAATCGCTGAGGCGGCAAAGCTTGCACGAAGTGAAGTCATTCCGGCTTACCCCATCACGCCTCAGACACATATTGTTGAGCATCTATCAGAATTCGTGGCCAGTGGGGAACTGGATGCAGAGTTCATACCGGTAGAATCTGAACATGCGGCCATGAGCTGTTGTTGTGGTTCCTCAGCTGCCGGGGCCAGGACCTTCACCTCCTCAAGCTCCCAGGGGCTGTCCCTGATGAGTGAGATCCTGTATATCCCCAGCACCATGAGGTTGCCCATAGTCATGGTAGTGGCAAACAGGGCGCTTTCTGCTCCCATCAGCATATGGAATGATCACCAGGATATCATGGTACAAAGGGATATCGGCTGGATACAGACCTTTGCCGAAAACGGCCAGGAGGCCTTTGACCTTACGCTTCATGCCTTCAGGGTTGCGGAGGACCGCAGGGTATCCTTGCCAATGATCGTAAACATCGACGGATTTACCCTGAGCCACGTCATTGAACCAATCGAGATATTGAGCCAGGAAGAGGTGGACGGTTATCTCCCGCCATTCAAACCCCGATATAAACTGGATCCTAAAAAACCCATCACCATGGGGCCAGTTGGCATTCCAGAGGTCTACACAGAGGCCAAGATGGCACACAGTGAGGCTATCAAGGCATCCAAGAGGGTTATCATCAAGGCTTGGCAAGAATTTGCTGATATGTTTGGACGTCAATACAATCCCGTGGAGACGTACCGTTGCGAAGATGCGGATGTCATGCTGGTAACCATGGGCAGTATCTCCGAAACCGCCATGACCGCCGTAGACAAGATGAGGGAGGCTGGTCAACAGGTTGGCCTGGTCAGGATCCGCCTTTGGCGACCCTTCCCAAGCCAGGAGTTCCGCAGAGCCGCGGGCAAGGCCAAGGTCCTGGCGGTGATAGACCGCTGCCTGCCCCCCGGAGCCGTATGTGGCCCGGTTGGGGCCGAGTTGAGGTCCCTTTTCTACAAGGTTCCGGGCAGCCCCAAGATCTTTAGTTTTGTAGCTGGTCTCGGGGGAAGGGACGTTACCGTGGAACGTTTTGAGGAGATAGTGGATAAGGCCAGGGCATATGCCAAAAAACGTCCAAGAGAACTCTTTGAAGTGATTGGAGTAAGAGAAAAATGATACCTGAATTCGAAAAATTCAAAGGATTTAAAGCGAAAAGCATCCCGAAGGATGAGCCACTGGCCTCAGGCCACAGGGCCTGCCAGGGTTGCGGAGAGGTCTTGGCCCTGAGAATGGTTATGAAGGCCTTGGGAAGGGATGTAATCGTGTGTAGTGCTACAGGTTGCATGGAAATAATCTCTTCCCCGTATCCCCATACTGCCTGGAGGGTACCGTGGATTCACATTGCCTTTGAGAATGCCGCTGCCGTAGCCTCTGGGGTCGAATCAGCCCGCAAGGTGCTGAAGCGCAAGGGCAAAATACCTAAAAGGCACGTGGATATCATGGCCGTCGGCGGTGATGGAGCCACTGGTGATATAGGGCTCCAGTGGATCTCCGGTGCATTTGAGCGGGGTCACGATTTCCTTTACGTGTGCTTGGACAACGAGGCATATATGAATACCGGGGTCCAGCGTTCAGGTTGTACCCCTTACGGGGCCATGACAACCACCAGCCCTCCTGGCAAGAAAAGCTTTGGACAGGTTACATGGAAGAAGAATATACCGGCTATTGCAGTGGCACATAATATCCCATATGTTGCAACCGCATCACCTGCGTATTTCCTGGACCTGATGAACAAGGTGAAGAAGGCGGCACTGGTAAAAGGGCCTGCCTACGTACATATCTATTCCCCGTGTCCCACCGGTTGGGGATCAGCAGGGGAACGTTCGATAGAATTTGCCAAACTTGCCGTGGAAACTAGGGTTTTTCCGCTCTATGAGGTGATAGAAGGCAGATACATCATGAGCAGGAAGATTACAAAACCCAAGCCTGTCACAGAGTATCTGAAGGGACAGAAACGTTTCCGTCACCTTGACGAGGGGCATATCGATTACATCCAGAAACGGGTGGACGTGGAATACGAAAAACTGCTCCGACTGGCAGAACTGACCTAAACGTTAGAGCGTTTCAAGCCTCCTTAGAAAGGAGGCTTTTTTTTGGCATGAGTAAACTGAGATCAAGACACATCACAGGCATCCTGAACCTGTCCAGGGAAGAAATTGCTTTTATTCTGGATACTGCGGAATCCTTGAAGGATATCCTCGAAAGGCCTATAAAAAAGGTTCCCCCACTCAGGGGAAGGACAGTGGTCCATCTTTTCTTTGAACCCAGTACACGGACCAGGCTCTCCTTCGAGTTGGCGGCGAAGAGGTTGAGCGCCGATACGATCGGTATCTCTGCCGCGGCAAGTAGTGTGGTAAAGGGTGAGACCCTGATCGATACGGCAAGAAACATAGAAGCCATGAGACCCGACGTGATCGTCATGCGCCACCCCATGTCCGGTGCCCCGCATCTAATGGCCAGGCATGTAAAATCCGCGGTGATCAATGCCGGTGACGGCATTAACGAACATCCATCCCAGGCACTCCTGGACCTCATGACCGTAAGGGAACACCTTGGCTCGATAGATGGCATCAAGGTAACGATCATTGGGGATATTGCCCACAGCCGTGTGGCCCATTCAGACATACTTGCGTTTACCAAGATGGGGGCAAAGGTGACGGTATCCGGCCCGGCAACCATGTTGCCGGCAGTGCCAGAGGCCCTGGGAGCCAGAGTGTGCCTCGATATAGGGAAGGCCATAAACGATGCAGATGTCATCATAGTACTCAGGATACAAAAGGAACGACAGGGCCACAGCCTGATCCCATCGGCCAGGGAATATGCGGCCTGTTTCGGTCTCACCATGGAAAAATTGAGCGTGGCCAGGCCTGATTGCCTTATCATGCATCCAGGCCCTATAAACAGGGGGATAGAGATGGCCCCTGAGGTTGCAGACAGCGACAGATCCGTGATCCTTGAGCAAGTCACCAATGGCGTAGCAGTAAGAATGGCGCTTTTATCACTGATTTTGCTTTAAAAACCTTCAGCTGGCCCATATGTCGAAGCCACACTAAGGGGTATTAATTTAAAACACGGTCCGCTGGCTGGGCGAATGTAGGATTTACCATAATGATACATTCCCTACCGGGGTTATATCCTGATGGCAATGCCGCGTGTTATGGACCCGATGAATAACGTCTAGGTATGGAACATTGAAATCAAGCTCGTGATGTCAGGTACAGATTCCAGTATCAGAAACGATAGACTCCTGTTAAAAGGAGGCCGGATAATCGATCCTTCCCAGGGCATGAATGCCAAGGGTGATATCTTGGTGGAACACGGCACGATAAAAAAAATCGACCGGGCAATCGAGGGCACATCCCGCGTGCCGACGCTCCACCTTGAAGGGAAATGGGTCGTGCCCGGCTTGATCGATATGCATGTACACCTTAGAGAGCCAGGGGAAGAATATAAGGAAACCATAAGGACTGGCTGCATGGCAGGGGCTGCTGGTGGGTTTACCGCACTGGCCTGTATGCCAAATACATTCCCTGCCAATTCCACCTCGAGTGTGACCAGGTTTATTATCGAAAGGGCCAGGGAAGCGGCCCTCGCAAGGGTATACCCGATAGCCACTATAACCAGGGATCAGGACGGCAAGCAGCTGACCGAATTCGGTGATCTCCTCGAGGCAGGGGCAATAGCTTTCTCAGACGATGGGCTCCCCGTCGAAGATTCCTTTGTAATGCGCCTGGCCATGGAATACTCTCTCAACTTCGATGCCCTTATTATCTCCCATTCAGAGGATCTCCCGTTGTCCAGGGGAGGGGTCATGAATGAAGGCCGGATTTCTACCGTATTGGGCCTTAAAGGTATTCCCAAGGTGGCAGAAGAAATCGCCATCTCAAGAGATATAGCACTAGCAGAGCTGACCGGAGCCAGGCTTCACATAGCCCATGTAAGCACGAAGGGATCGGTTGATATCATACGAAGGGCAAAGGGCAGGGGTATCAAGGTAACGGCCGAAACAGCGCCCCATTATTTCAGCCTCACCGAAGAAGCGGTCATGGGCTATAATACCCTGGCCAAGATGAACCCGCCCTTGAGGACCGAAGAAGACAGGCTTGCTATAATAGAAGGGCTAAGGGATGGTACCATTGATGTCATAGCAACGGATCACGCCCCCCACAGTATCCTTGAAAAGGAATGCGAGTTCGAACTTGCCGCAAACGGAATTACAGGCCTTGAAACCGCCCTGCCCCTGGCGCTGGAACTGGTCAGGCAGGGGGCTATCTCCCCCCCAGACATGGTACGTTTGATGTCCGAAAGGCCGGCCCTTATCCTTGGAGTGGAAGGAGGCACCCTGAAACCTGGATCACCTGCAGACATTACTGTCATAGATCCAGACATCCCCTTTACATTCACACCAGAGCTTTCCCATTCAAAAAGCCACAACAGTCCCTTTTACGGGTGCAAACTCCAGGGAAAGGCGATACTGACCCTCCTAGGCGGTGTTGCCACCTATGATCCAGATGTCATTCTTCCCTGACCTCTAAACCCGGATTATGCAGCTCGCAAGTTTGTCGAAGATGCAAAGCGGAGGACACGCTGACGTACTTGTGTACTTCAAGTGCCCGACAACGCACTAAATTCGGCAAAATTACGAGCCCCTTGCTTCTTCAAATGCTGGATGATTTCGTTGAGAAATGATGCACCTTTTGGGTGAACCGAAGAGGATGCTGATTTGCTATAACATCTTGTGATTTTAACACAATTCTATTTATTCAGCATTTGAAGTGCATAATCCGGGCTAAACGAATATCTTCCAAGGCCTGCCGATCCTACTGGTTGGAGGTGCCTAAGAAGGATTGTTGTCGTGCCGGGACAAACACGGAAATCCCTTCCGATGTACGAATTCTCTTTTGTCTTCAACCAGCCTGCTCCTTATGTCGATAAGAATCTGGGAGGTCCAAGATGAAAACGTCAAACCTTGATGAAATCGCCTGCCTGGATGGCTCTTCCGTCTCTCGATCATCTGACAACAGATCCAGGATCCTGATAGTAGATGACGACGAGAGTCTCAGGGAATTCCTGGAGATACTTCTTACCAAAGAAGGTTATGAGGTCTGTTCCGCCTCAAAGGGGGAGGAAGCACTCAAGATTATCGAAACAGACAACGTCTGTCTGGTTATAAGTGATATCAGAATGCCTGGTATGGATGGTGTGGAACTCCTAAGAAAAATCAAGGCCGGCAGACCGGGCCTGCCAGTGGTATTGATAACCGCATTTGCATCACTGGACTCGGCGGTTGCCGCCATGAAGGAGGGGGCATGGGATTATCTGACAAAGCCCTTCCGCATAGAGGAGTTACGAAAGGTGGTTGAAAGGGCGCTTGATTCCAGCCAGCGGGACCAGCTGACTCATGCCCCTCCCCCGGACAAGATCTACAGGCTTGATGCCATGGTGGCCAAGAGCCACGCCATGTTAAAAATTTTCCAGCTTATCCCCAGGATAGCCTCAATTCCTTCGAGCGTTCTCATCACCGGTGAAAGTGGCACTGGCAAGGAACTGGTTGCCCGTGCCATTCATAATCAGGGCAAACGGAAAGACCACCCTTTTATTGCGGTGAATTGTGGCGGGATCCCTGAAAACCTCCTAGAAAGCGAACTCTTTGGTTACTGTAAGGGGGCCTTCACAGGTGCCTCTCATGAAAAAAAGGGCCTTTTCCTGTTGGCAGACGGTGGAACGATCTTCCTGGATGAACTGGGGGAACTTCCACTGTCCCTCCAGTCGAAACTGCTGCGGGTGGTGCAGCAGAAATCGTTCATGCCCGTTGGCGGCACCCGCTACATCGATGTAGATGTAAGAATAATAGCGGCTACAAACAAGGACCTTGAAAAGGCGGTAATGGAAGGCAAATTCAGGGAGGATCTTTTCTACCGCCTGAACGTGATCCATATCAGGATGCCTTCACTCAGGGAAAGGCCAGAGGATATCCCGCTGCTAGTACAATATTTTTTGGAAAAATATTCCAAGGAGCAGGCCAAGCCCTTACAGGGGATCTCAAGCTTTGCCATGGAGGCACTGGAAAAATATCCATTCCCAGGGAATGTACGGGAGCTGGAAAATATTATTGAACGGAGTGTGGCCCTTTCGACCTCCAGCCTATTGCTTCCTGAAAGCCTGTCTATGGCCAGGTACAAGCAACGAAAAGACGCACAGGATGACCACCCTTTTCCAATCCCGGATTTACCACCTGGCGGGATGAACCTGGAATCCTTTCTCGAAGAGGTTGAAAAGAACCTCCTTATCAAGGCGCTAGAGCGTGCCCAGGGTGTAAAGACAAGGGCGGCTCGGTTACTTGGCTTGAACTTCAGATCCTTCAGATACCGACTTGCAAAATATGGCCTCTAGTACCCCCAAGAAACACGTCTTCTATTTCATATCCGGGGGACGCATTGCCATATTCATCCTCCTGCTAGCTGCCAACCTCGTATTTCCAGAAAACCTGATATATTCCTCTGGTCAGGGTACTGCCCTTTACGCCTTGGCAGGGACAGCCTTTATCTTGACCGGAAGCTGCATCCTATGGTTCAGGAAACAAGGGTTGTCGCCCGTTCTATTGTGGACTCAGACGATACTGGACATACTCTTGGTAAGCGCTACCGTCTATATCACGGGAGAATGTAAGAGCCCCTTCACCTTCCTGTATCCTGTGTCCATAATCTCTGCCTGTCTGCTCGGCGGCAGATTCTTTGGAACCATCTCTGCCCTTGCGAGCACCTTGTCCTTTGCCCTTTTGTGCTGGAGAAGCATAGGATATTCCTCGGATCTCCAGGAGGCCCTGTTTTCATTCTTTGTCAATATGGCGGCTTTCAACCTCATTGCCCTACTTACCTTCAGCCTTTCGGAACGGGTTCGCACAACAGAGGAAGAATTATCCAGGGCCTCGGCAGATCTGAAGCGGATGCAGGAAATACAACAACATCTTGCCAACAGCATGCGATCTGGCCTCATTACAGTGGACCAAAAGGGCAGGGTCCTGTTCTTCAATGTTTCTGCCATGGAGATACTTGGGCCTACTATTGAAAAGGGTTATGGGAAAAATCTGGCAGAACTCTGGCCTGCCGGTGCCAACCTCCTTGAGGCACTAATGCTCGACCAGGAGATGGACAGACAGGAAATAACCTATGTGGATGGGGATGGCCAGGACAAGTTTCTCGGTATATCCACCTTTTCCATAAGGGACGAAGGAGGGAGACGTCTTGGTTATGGGCTGATCTTTCAGGACATTACTGAGATAAAGCTCAAAGAAAAAAAATTACAACGCATGGACAAACTGGCCGCCCTTGGTGAGATGGCCGCGGGGCTGGCACACGAGATCAGGAATCCCCTTGCATCCATATCAGGAGCGACACAATTCCTTGAAGAAACTGGCCTTGTGCTACCTGAGGGCACGAAACTTCTCAGGATAATATCCAGGGAAACAAAGAGGCTAAATCAATTGACGCACGCGTTTTTGCTGTATGGACGACCGGAAAGGAAAGAGAAACAGATCGTTGACGTGTACAATGAGATCTCTGCCACCATGAACCTGTTTCGTCAGAGACGCGGGGCACACGGTATTTTCATGGATATCCAAGTGGAAAAAGGCCTTAAACTGGCCATTGATCCTGACCAGTTCAGGCAGATCATGTTGAATCTGTTGATGAATGCCGTGCAGGCTCTGCCTGACAATGGAGGAAAAATTGAAGTAAAGAGCAAAAAGCAAGGGGATCAAGTGATTATCCGAGTTTCTGACAATGGCCAGGGGGTAAGAACTGAAGATATTCCCAGGATATTCGATCCGTTTTTCACCACACGGCCAGACGGAACCGGGTTGGGCCTATCGATCGTTCACCGGCTGGTAAGCGACTATGGAGGTTCTATATCCCTGGATACATCAGAAGGATCCGGTGCATGTTTTTCTCTGATCTTCCCCTGCGCTGTTGAACAATGACCTTCCTATACCAAGCCTTCATGCCTATTCACCCAACCTCCGTGCGGCCCTGCCCCCTGATACCGGAAATACGGCCCAGAGGCAGGAATAGGGGTTTGGGTGCATGGCAAGCAAAATCGGTACATCTTTTGCTTAGTTAAAAAGAGACAATTCATTTACCTGGATCAAGTCCTGTAAATACAGGAGGATTAATTCCATGACAGGCAACTTAAATGAAGGCAAAGCCATACAACTTGACCAAAATAGCCGAAGGCTAAAACCTACTTCCCGTGACATATCCTTTGATTTCAGTCTGTCCTCCGGATCTATTTGTAAAAGATGTCTATTTCTGAATCGCTGTGAAATCGCCTCCATTGTTAATCTGCCCATCGTTGAATGCCTTCATTACCAGGAAGAAATCATCGCAGCAGCCCTTTGATACCTATAACAACCTGTTATGGGTCACGGCCGGGCACGAAAGAGACCCTGTCTTAACGCTGCAAGATAGCGCTGTCATTTTTGTGCCTGCAAGGCACAAAAGATATCTCTCAATATAAAATATCCCTGCCTATTACCATCCCTTAGCAATAATCCACACATTATTTTCTTGTGTTACGAATCAACTTTCTGCTATCCTGATAATATCATTTGATCAGAAGGAGCACTGGCATGGAAGACCTCAAACAATATCAGGCAGACGAAGGATTTCTATTTGAGATTGTCAATGCCGTACCCTCTGGAATCTTTGTCACGGATCTCGACCACAACATACTTATAATCAACCGGGCGGCCGCACAGCTTGTTAACAAGACACCTGGCGAATGCTTCGACAGAAAATGCTATGAGATATTTAATACCCCCATATGCCGCACTGACAGATGTACTTGCAAGGTGGCCACAGACAAAAATGCCGTCAACCGTGGGCAAACCATTTTGAGGATAGATAGCAAGGAGATACCCATAGAGTATGCAAGCCGTCCGCTACGTAACCACGTGGGCAAGGTAATCGGTTGCGTAGAGCACTTTATAGATATCTCCAGCCGCCTTGAGCAGGAACGCCTCATCCTCAAGCAACAAGAGGACCTCCTGAAAAAACGTGATGAAGAAATCAGGCACATGCAGGAGGAGATACTGGAGCTGTCCACCCCTGTCATAGAGGTATGGGAAGGGATTTTGACACTACCACTTGTAGGTACCCTTGACAGCCACAGGGCCAGAAATGCAATGGAGCGCCTGCTGAATGCAATAGAAGAGACACGCAGTCCCTTCGTTATCATAGATATTACAGGGGTTCCCACCGTGGATACAGAGGTGGCCAACCATCTGCTCCAGACAGTAGATGCTGTAAGGCTCATGGGCAGCGAGGCGATATTGACCGGAATATCCACTCACATTGCACTCACAATGGCCCATTTGGGGGTAAATTTGGGGAATATTACCGTAAGAAGCCGTATGACCGATGCCCTGCACCTTGCTATCCGGCATCTCTCCAAGAGAAAGGAAGGCCTTCCACCACATTACGGGTCCATGGAGCCACCAGAAAGCTGATCCTGTCCCTTGATGCGTCCTTATTCCGTTTTTATCCTGGGAAACATCCTCCTTGTCTCTATTCAGGAAGAAATAGATGACAAGAACGTGCAAAGATTGCTGGGCATCCTGGGTTCTTTGGTGATCAAGCACCGTATAACCGCTGTCATCTTTGATCTTCACGACGTAGAGGTGGTGGATACCTTTCTTGCTACCAATATCGAAAGGCTAGCGGATATGCTCAGGCTTCTGGAAGCACGGGTGATGATTTCCGGCCTCAGCGTACCCGCTGTCCTCACACTGCTGGATTTCAAAATCCAGTTGAGGGGAGTCGGTTTTGCCCTCGATGTGGAACAGGCGCTTGAAAAATTGGGTAAGCCAGGAGGCACCTTGCCCTTGAGGCCTCACCATGTCTGAGGCCGGCCTGTCTCCTCCCAGCAATCGTACCGGAAACATACACACCTTTGACACCATTTGTGCACCAGTGGACAGGGTTCACGGGCTGAGCGCAATCAGGCAACATGCCCGCCGCTGCATTACCTCGTGGAATCTCAACCCGATGGCACGGGCCGAGATCCTCACCATCATAAATGAACTGGGGAACAATATCCTCCACCATGGTGGAGAAGGCAGGATATGCATAACCCCTGCTCAAATCAATGGACATCTTGGTTTCAGGATCATAGCGGAGGACACGGGGCCTGGCATATCCAGCCTTGGTAGGGCTGGATTCCATGGCCATTCCAGGGGCAAGGGCCTGGGGCTTGGTCTGAAAGGGATAGAGCGTATGGCAAACGATCTCAGAATCGCATCAAGGCTCCCTAAAGGCACCTATGTCGAGGTGTGGAAATGGGTCTTTTGAAAATACAGCCACGATGGTTTGAGACGGGCGTGAATACCCCCGCTGAGGTGGTTCTTGTCAGGCAAAAGGCAAAACACATATCGGCCTCACTGGGATTTTCAGAGCGCAAACAGGCGGAAATTACATTACTGGCAAGTGAACTGGCACAAAATCACATAGATCACCATACCCAACGGGGGGTAATCAGAATAAATGGCCAGATCATCAACGGTACCGCATACCTGGTGCTTGCCAGCCTTGATGAAGGGCCGGGCATAGCCGATGTGACAAACGCCCTGTCGAATGGGATGAGCAGCTCCAAGGGGCTTGGCAATGGCCTTGGAAGCATTGTCCGTCTTTCCGATGACTGGGCTATTTGCTCCAGGAAAATCGGCCCGTTGCCCTGCCCGGACCTGGAAGGCCTACCCTTGAACCAGACGATAGTTTCGGCCTCGTTCTGGGCAGCGCCCCTATTTGGGGCATGCGAGGCCCGTTTGGATTTTTCCTGCCTGGTGCGCCCGTTCCCTGGAGAGGATTTTTGCGGTGACGCCCCTCACATAGCCGCAGAATCCAATTTTGTGAGGATCACGTTGGTAGATGCCCTGGGACACGGTAAAAGGGCAGCGGAATCGATTGAAACGATATCGGAGATACTAGACCTTCTGCCCGCCCGTTTGGATCCGCACCGGGTGATACAACATATGAGCCATGGCCTGGTAAATGCCAGCCGGGGGGTGAGTGCCCAGGTACTGCGTCTTGACATATCCAGGGGGATTGTGGATTGCGCAGGAATTGGCAATGTCGGAACCATTCTCTACCTGGATGGAATACGATATGCGTCCATAAACAGACCCGGCATACTTGGTAGCTGGTCAACAGGTAGCAATGAAAGAAAGATACAGAGGTTTGAGGGAACATCCAACATACTTGCCTTCATGTACACAGATGGAATCGTTTCACCTCCGCCCATCCCCAAAAGTGCCGCTGCAGGCGCCTTTTCTCCCCTGATATGGAACCAGATTCTTTTCAAGCCCACTGCCTCCGGTCTGGATGATGCGTCACTTATGGTCTGGCAATGGAAAAAAAGATAACCCAGCGATTGCATATCCTTACCCTGGTGGTCCGAAAGGGAGGGGATATCCCGCTTGTCCGGGAAAAGGCAAAGGTACTGGCAAAGATCTGTTCCTTTTCCCGCATAGCCAGTGTTCAACTGGCCACCGCTGCCTCAGAGGTGGCAAGGCTCCTTATGAAGACAAGTGGCGGCGGCACCGTCTCCTTTTTCCTGATCTGTTGTAAGATCGACCGCCATGGCAAAAAAACATATGGAGGCATTGAACTTTTCTTCGAGGGACAAAGACCTTGCGCCCCTGTAGAAGCAGGAACGAATGGTGGCCCTTCCTGCCTCTTGTCGCTCGAGGAATTTGAAAAGACACCACCCATCCCCGGCCTGAAGAAGGTGCTGGATGAAATATCCATAGAGGGATGGGGGACAGGTGGGACCTTGAGGATCAAGGGAGTGAAATGGGGGAAGTATCTCTCCTGGGAAAAAATCCAGGGCAGGGATGAACTCATAAGAAAGCAATTGTTTCCAGACACGGAAAAATCCTACCTGGAAAACCTGCGGGCCAAACACCAGGAGGTCCTTCGTCTGCTTCGAGAGCTTACCCGAAAAAACAGGGAACTTGATCAGGCGAATTCTGAGCTTCTACAGTTGGGCCGCGATCTTGAAATCCTGGCCCATGAACGTACCATGGCGGAGATCGCCCTGAGGATCGCCGATAGAGTCCGAAATCCCGCAACCGTAATAGGGGGCCTTGCCAGGATACTGCTGAAAAGATTTCCTGATGACGCCCTATACAGGGATAAGATCGACGCAATTTTCAAGGAGGCGAAGAAACTGGAAAGGATAGTAAGTGATTTTGAAAGGCTTGCAAAGGAACACGAGCAATCCTTTGAAAAGGTGGATCTAAAAAAGATAGTAGACGAAGTACTTACTACATGGAAGCCTGCATTGTTCCAGCAGGCCATTCAATTGAGCGAAAAAATGGCCAGCGCCCCGGTCATGATACGGGCAAATACACAGACCTTGAAGGTAGCACTACTCCACGTACTTAAAAACGCCGTGGAGGCATCACAGGCGGGAGGAAAAATAACGGTCACGGTATCCAGGGACAAGGGCCGTCCGTTTGTAAGTATCGAAGACCAAGGCTATGGAATCAAAAAATCCGTCATGAAGGAACTGTTCAAGGGACCGGTGACCACCAAAAAAAGCGGTACAGGTCTCGGCCTCATGATGGTCCAACAGATCATAAAAGAACACCAGGGAGAGGTAAGGATCGAAAGCACCGAAGGAGAGGGAACGAAAATTATCCTTCTTTTTCCCAAGAGATGGAAAGAATGTGACTAAACCCTCATATGACGCATATCTTCCGGTGCTTCGTCTGGATACGAAGATACACAGCCTCAATCCTTATGTAAAAGAGATCCTGGTGGGGGAACGCAATTCCGCATCAATCCAGGCACTACTCCAGATTTCCCGTAAAATTAAATGACCTTCCCCTGGCCAGCCTGGAAAGTGCCTTAATATCCTTGATAGGCCTTCGAGGAAATTTCCACCCCCTGGGCCAATTTGAAAAATCAATGATCCATGCGGCAAAATCGGCATCTTCAAGCAGCTTTCTATAGCCGAGCAGGGACAAGGGATGCTCCGACAGGAGTAAACCTGTACCCCATGACCTTTGCCAATGATATTTTTCTCCCCTGATACTGGTGACCGGCATTCGCTCAGAAAAGGTGGAATGGTCCATCCTTGAGGTAAACAACGGTATAAAACCATATACAGTGATCGACACCGGTAGCCCATGGCCCTTTATTGCGGCCTTGGCATTCTTGAAGTCGGTCTCTACAGTAAACTGGGGATAATTGATGCCGATCCGCCTTGCTGCCCTGACCGCCTGGGAATTCAGTAGATTCAACGTGTAAGAGCCAAACGTGCGGACGGTGGCCTCGGCCTTTGGGGGGTTGTCCAGGCATGACCTCAAGAGGGCGATATGACCGATATTGCTCAACTGGAAGTTACGGTGTCCATTGGCAATCAGGGCCCTGAGCCTTGCCTGGAACCTGGCAATGTTTGATTGTTCAATGATGGGGGGTAAGGCCCATATGAGTTCACGATGCCTTAGCCAGCCTGGTTTACCCTTCATGAATCTGTTGCAGTTATCGCCGGTCATCTCGAGTATCAGCCCCTGATATTCGATGTGGCGCAACCTTTCAAGGAGCTCTATCTCCTTTACCTTTATAAAAATTGTGGCTCGACGCATCCTTTTCCTCTTGCCGCCTCGGCTGTTGCCTTGTTCAGGCACGGGGGGACGATTTAGCCTTTGAGCCAGCCGTTCAGCCGATGAGGCACCTGCCTGGGCGGCCTTGTCTATACGTTTCAACGTATCGGCGCCAAGCCTCTTCACAAGGGCCTGTACAGGTGCGCCATCAACCCCTTTCTTCCCGGCAAACCTTGATCTGGTCGTATCGGTCTTGAAGAGAAGCGCTCCTGTACCCCCTGATCCTGGGAATTTATCTATCCCTACGCTGAAAAGTCCATCCTTCATCACCCTTACGTCGATACAGTTTAGTCCTTGCTGGGTATCGGTCTTGGGGAAGACCAACCTGAGCCGGTCACCCGGCGATGGTGGGGCAGGGCCGACGACAAGGAGCCTTTTGCCTGAAAATTTCCTTATCTTTCCCAAGAACTTCCCGGTATTTGCAGTTCTCGTAGGTGAGATGGCATCTCGCGGCCTTGGAGACATCAGATAGCCGGTACAGAGCGGCCTTCCCAAGGCCTCCCTTACCAGCTCCCTTGCCTCCTTGATGGCATCGATTATCTTGTTTCCGTTGGCATCCAGGACCATGCGGTAGGCCTTGATCACCTGGGCTACGTAATGGGCAGGCCTTAACCTTCCTTCAATCTTCAGGGACTTAATGCCGATCCTCTTTAGATCATGCAGAAAATCCAAGGCGCACAGGTCATCCATCGAAAAAAATGACCCCGTCCCGGTCTTCCAGGTAAAACGACGGCGGCATGGCTGGACACATCTTCCCCTGGTGCTCGAACGGCCACCAGAGAAGCTACTGAACATGCACAGTCCAGAATAGGTAAAACAAAGCGCGCCATGCACGAAGACCTCCAGATCCAGCTGGGTGGCCTTCTTTACAGCCAGGGTCTCCTCCAGTGTCATCTCCCTTGCAAGCACGGCCCTGGCAAACCCCATCCTTTCTGCCTGACGGACACCGTATTCATTGTGAATCGTCATCAATGTGCTCGCATGAAGCGGCAGGGTAGGGAAAAACCGCCGTGCGATACTCCAGACCCCAAGATCCTGAATTATGAGTGCATCCGCGCCAAATTCATTGAGAGCGGCAAGTATCTTGACCACTTGTCCTAGTTCAGATTCCTTGACGAGACAGTTCAGGGCGACGAAGGCCTTCTTGTCATTAAGATGGGCAAGTTCGATCAACCTACCGGTTTCCTCAATGGAAAAATTCCTGCCAGCTGCCCTTGCGTTCAGGTTGGATACGCCCAGATAAACCGCATCGGCTCCGTTTTCGATGGCGGCCCAGAACGCATCTTTAGTTCCGGCCGGTGCCAAAAGTTCCGGAGAATCTTGGCAAGTCTTCCGCATAAGGGATTGTTCCCGGCCATGATAAAGGGTCATTGGCCTTTTGGAGGTCGCCGATGTCCTTTTTTTAACCCTGAAGCGTCTTTTTTTATTGCCCATAAGAAGTTATTCTCTGAAACCGTTCTGATCTTTTCATGCCTGCCAAGACCGGGATGATGCAACCCCTATGTATTCTATGCAATTATGCAGGTCCTGATGCAGGCTCGACGATAAAATTACCATTAAGAGGATATTTCAATGACCGATACAGACTTAACGTGCCCGCTCCCTCTCCCGGGTGAATGGATATACCTCATGGGGATTTGCGGAACCGGCATGGCCGCACTGGCAGGACTTTTGAAAGAGAAGGGATACAGGGTTTCAGGCTCGGACAGCGCAGCCTATCCCCCAATGAGCCGGCTTCTCAAGGATCTGGGTATCCATGTACACATTGGATATTCTACCAGGAACCTGGAGAAATTGCCCGAACCGTTTAAAACAGATCGGCATACGAACCTTCCCGCCTTTCCGGCCCTGGTGATCATAGGAAACGTGATTCGTGCAGAGAATCCAGAGGCAAGGTTTGTTCTCTCAACCGGGTTGCCGTATATGTCCTTTCCACAGGCAATTTCCCATTTCTTCCTGGACGGTAGGACCCCGCTTGTAATCTCGGGGACCCATGGAAAGACCACCACCTCCACACTCACGGTATCTGCCCTCGAGGCCTGCGGGCAGAGGCCAGGTTTCATGATCGGCGGGATATTGCGGCAATTTGGATCTGGATTCCGGCTGGGCACCACTCCCTGGTTCGTTCTCGAAGGGGACGAATACGATACAGCGTTCTTTGACAAAGGGCCCAAGTTCCTGCACTATAGGCCAAATGCCGCCATTATCACCAGCATAGAATTCGATCATGCGGACATCTTCAAGGACCTTGATGAAATCAAATCGGCATTCAAGAGGCTGGTGGCCTTGATACCTAGAAATGGGCTGCTGGTGGCCTGTGGAGATTGGCAAACGGTAAGGGATGTGGCGGCAAATGCCCGCTGCAGGGTAGTCTTCTATGGTGAAGGAGCGGATAATAAATGGAGGCTCGAGGGGCTGGATGTCGGCCCAAGGGCCACCTGCTTCGACGCACACGACGGGAATGGAGACATAACCAGGGTGTGTCTAAGGATGCCTGGGCGCCACAATGCACTTAATGCATTGGCAGCCTTGGCCCTCCTCACAGAGCTTGGAATGGACAAGGGGGAGGCCGTCCAGGGACTTGCCTCCTGCACTGGTGTCAAAAGGCGGCAGGAGGTAAGGGGACAAAAAGGCGGAATTACGGTCATTGACGACTTTGCACATCACCCCAGGGCTGTACAGGAAACCCTCTCAGCCCTGAAGGCAACATATCCCGGAGGAAGGCTGATAGCTGTCTTTGAACCACGGACTAACACCAGCAGGCGCAGCGTGTTTCAGGAAGTATATCCAGCCTCTTTCGATAGCGCTGACATGGTACTGGTAAGGGCCGTGCCCGATCCTGACAAGGCACCCGAGGGAGACCGTTTTTCCTCTGAAGTACTTGTTGCAGACCTCAAAAAAAGGGGAATCCCCGCTGAATTTTTCCAGGATGCCGGCCAAATAGTTGCATACCTAGTCGATAAGGCTGAAAACGGTGACACCATTGCCATCCTTTCGAACGGGGATTTCGAAGGACTTCACGAAAGGCTTCTGGCATCACTTCCAGACGATTCTTAGCTAATAGCCGTCCGGACCCCCTACCATCTTGCATACCCGTGATCATAATGACAAGGACATCATATGGTATTCGAGGAAATTAAGGCCTCCAGACAGTCTTTCGCCAGACGTGGCAGGTTATATACCTTTCATGGAATTGTTGAAACGCCTGTATTCATGCCAGTTGGTACCCAAGCAACTGTAAAATCCCTTACCCCGGAGGATCTGATTTCATGCGGCGCGCAGATAATACTCGGTAACACCTACCACCTCTATCTGCGACCAGGACACAGGTTGATAGAATCCCTTGGAGGCCTTCATAGCTTCATGGGGTGGTCCGGGCCCATCCTTACCGACAGCGGAGGATTCCAGGTCTTCAGCCTGTCGCCCCTCAGGAAGATCCGGGAAGAAGGCGCTATATTCAGATCACATATAGATGGCTCACTCCACGAACTCACCCCAGAGCTTGCCATCGAGGTCCAGGAAAGTCTCGGGGCAGACATCATGATGTGCCTGGATACCTGTATACCATACCCCTCTTCCTTTCAGGATACCCAGAAGGCCACCGATTTGACCGAACGCTGGGCCAAAAGATGCCTGGACGCACGTAAAAGGGACGAACTATTGCTTTTTGCCATTGCCCAGGGCGGGATGTATCCAGAGCTGAGAAGACACAGTATACAAGGACTCCTGAAAATGGGGTTTGACGGCTACGCCCTTGGAGGGCTCAGCGTTGGGGAGCCAAAGGAACTGCTGCTAAAAATTATTGAGGATTCGAGGCCGCTGATCCCCTCACGTTTCCCGGTTTATGTAATGGGCGTGGGCACCCCTGAGGATATCGTGGAATGCGTTTATCGTGGAATAGACATGTTCGATTGCGTAATGCCTACTAGGAACGCTAGAAACGGTATGCTCTTTACTTCCTTCGGACGTATTGTTATAAAGAATGCTCGTTTTGCGCGGGATGAAGGCCCGATTGATCCGAATTGTAATTGCTATGTCTGCAATCGGTTTTCACGGGCATATCTGCGGCATCTCTTTATAGCCAAAGAACTTCTTGCCTATCGTCTGAATACCTATCATAATCTCTATTACTATCTCAATCTGATGAAAGATATCAGGAATGCGATTGAAAGGGATGAATTCGAGGTATTTCGAAAGAATTTTTATATGAAAAGGGAGGGAACTTGATGTTTGAATCTCTGGTCTACGCTATGGGACCGCCACCTGGTGGACAAACAGGTGGGGGAAATCCGATCCTGGGCTTTCTGCCCCTCATTATCATCTTTGCCATCTTTTACTTTTTATTGATACGGCCGCAGCAAAAAAAGGCAAAGGAGCACCGCCAATTCCTCGAGGCCCTAAAAAGGGGCGACAAGGTCATGACTGCAGGTGGTCTCATTGGCAGGGTAACAGATCTTTCGGACACGGTCGTTACCCTGGAGGTGGCGGACAAGGTGAGGGTCAGGGTGGCCAGGCATCAGATTGCGGGGCGTCCTCCCCAGGCTGGAAAATAGAAAGATCCAAGGGCCCTATTTCCCCAGGCAAAAGTTGCTGAAGATACGGTCCAGTACCTCTTCTGTAACATCTTCACCGGTAACGCCTTCAAGGGCAAGGATGGCATCTTTCAGGTCTATGGATATCAAATCAGGACTTAAGCCTTGGTCCAGGGCGTTACAGGCCCTGTCTATCGATCTTAGTGCCTCGTCAAGGGCCCTTTTCTGCCTAAGATTCGGTGCAATTTCCAGTTCTACCTCCGAATGATCCGACATGACCCCCTGCCGTATTGCCTGGGAAAGCCTGTCCAGGGATAATCCTTTTTTTGCCGACAGACAGAGATAGCTGTAGCGTTTGATCCTGTTGAGTCCCTCCCGGATGGTCTTCATACGTTCCTGGGCCACGGCCTCTGGATTCTGGTCGATAAGATCTGCCTTGTTGAAGACGATCAGGACCTTTTCTTCTTGCAATGGGGACAGGGCCTTGCCTACGCTCAGGTCCTCTGCATCCACAGGTGTTGATATATCCATGACCCATAGCACGACTGCTGCGCCATGGAGCCTTTCCTCGATCTTTTTTATACCTAAGCGTTCAACAGGATCTGGATCGGTCCGGATACCTGCGGTATCCACCAGGCGAACGGCCAGACCTTCCATATCTATCTCCGCCTCTATAAGATCTCTGGTGGTACCTGGAACGGGAGTGACGATTGCCTTGTCTTCGCAGGCCATTGCGTTCAAAAGACTTGATTTTCCCACGTTAGGACGCCCCACTATCAGGACTTCAATCCCTTCCCTGGCCACCTTTCCGCGCCCGTACGCCTTTATCAGGTTCAATATGCGTGGCCTTATGCAGGATTCAAGAACCTCAATCAACCTGGCCTCTCCGAGGATTTCCATGTCTTCCTCTGGATAATCGATGGCCACTTCAACAGAGGCAAGGACATCCAGCAACTGCCTGCGAAGCCCTTCCACCTCCCTGGAAAAAAAGCCCTTCAGGTGACCAAGGGCCAGGCGGCCTGCCAATTCCGCCCGGGCCGTGGTTATCTCCAGCACTGCCTCTGCCTGGGAAAGGTCTATCCGACCGTTCAAGAAGGCCCGCCTGGTGAATTCTCCAGGCTCAGCAAGCCTTGCACCGTTGGCAAGGCATACCTCCAGCACCTTGTGCAAGAGTGCCGGACTGCTGTGACATTGGATTTCAAGGACATCTTCACGGGTATAGCTGGCAGGAGACTTCATCAGAACGGCCATTGCCTCATCCACATCCTTGCCGGTAGATGGATCGAAGACCCAGCCATAGGTCAAGCGATGGGAGGTTACCCGTCGTGTGGGATGGGCCTGCCTGAATATCCTGTGGTATATCTGTGTTGCAGACGGGCCACTAACCCTAACGATGCCGATGCCGCCTGGCCCCAATGGTGTAGCTATAGCGGCTATTGTGTCATCGTATGAGAAGATTCTGGACACCTTGTGCTTGGACCTTGGAGTGAATTTTGCGTCAATATGGCAGTGCCTTGATCTGTATGGTGCCAGGGAGTGGCGGTGCAAGAATGCCTACCGGGAGGCCCCCTTCTTGGGCCTTCCTTTGTTATATAATGGGGTTATAACCACCTTTCGCTTATAGCCTTCTCCGGCGCTATGGGTGCGAATCCCACGATATGCCTTAAGTGTTATGTGTATGATCCTTCGTTCCCTTGCATCCATTGGGCGAAGCGTTACAGGCTTTCCGGTTTTCCTTGCCTTTTGGGCCATCCTCTCGGCCAGCATGACAAGTCCCCTGTCCTTCTTTTCACGGTAACCCTCTGCCTCTATCTTGATCCTGTACCTTGCCTCATCCTGACGTATCAGGAACAGGTTGACCAGGTACTCTATGGAATCCAGGCACTGCCCCTCTTTCCCAATTATTATTGAAAGATCTTCCCCTGAAATGTTTAGATAGGGACCGTGCTCACCCTCCACAATATCTACATCCCCCTTGAGGGAGGCCTTTTCCAGGATTTCGGTTACCATGTTGCGGGCCCTTTCCACACGCCTATTGATCTCTTCAGGTGTTATCTTTGGCCTGTTCCCTCTGGCAGGCCCGATGGCCTTACGGGCCTCAGAGGTATTGAACTCCCTTGTGGTTGATTCCTTCTCTTCGTAGGCTTCCTTGGCATCAGGAGTAGCCTCGGCATCTTCCATCGCCAACTGGTCGACACTACCCGAACCCCTCTTCTCCTGCGAGGCCGCTGGCTTGAGGGTAGCGGTGATCTTTGCCTTTCGTCCCCCAAGGCCGAACAGCCCGGTTGAACCCTTGGTAATGACGTTGATCTCAAGCTCTTCCGCCTGACACTTAAAGAATGCACAGGCGGCCTTTATGGCCCTTTCTACGGTCTTGTCTGCAAACTCTCGTGGATTTATCTGTTTTTCTTCCATTATGAATTTTACTCTTTTTCATCAACCTGATGGGTTGGCCAATGGTATAGGCCACGCCAACTAAAAACCGAATCTCCTAGTCAGTAAATTTATTCACGTAGACCTGCTGCACTATGGATAGGATGTTGTTTACCAACCAATAAAGGACCAGGCCTGACGGAAAATTTATAAACATGAATGTAAACACTACCGGCAGGAATTGCATCATCTTGGCCTGGGTTGGATCCATCGATGACGGTCTCAACCTTTGTTGATAGTACATGGAAACACCCATGAGCAATGTCAACACCGGGATGCCGCCAAGATAAGGGATGGCCACACCCGGTATCATCAAGCGGTCAGGGGCAGAAAGGTCATTTATCCACAACATGAAGGGAGCGTGACGCAATTCGATTGCTTGGAGAAGTACCTTGTACAGTGCGAAGAACACCGGAATCTGGAGCAGCATCGGGAGGCAGCCGCTCATGGGATTGACCTTGTATGTCTTGTAGAGCTGCATGAGTTCCTTGTTCATGCGCTCCTTGTCGTCCTTGTATTTTTCCTTGAGCTTCGCCAGTTTGGGCTGTAACTTTTGCATGGTCTTCATGGACTGGGCACCCTTGTGGGCCAGGGGCCAGAAGAGGATCTTTATCAGGACGGTGAGCAGTATGATTGACCATCCGTAGTTGTGTATGAAGCGGTAGAAAAATTTCAGGACGTACAAGAGTGGTTTGGCAATAGGATCAAACCAGCCGAAGTTTATCTCCTTGGACAGGTTGTGTCCCAGGGCCTTGAGCCTGTCTATCTCCTTTGGGCCAAAATACAGGCCAAGCTTTAGGATTTCTATGCTACCCTCCCCGACCTTTTCAAAGGAATTGGACAGATTTGTAAGCTTGCTTTGCACGAGCCCGGTATCATCCATCTTCCTGAACAACAACCCCCAGGGGCCCGATGCCTCCATTGGGATTAAGGCCGTACAGAAGTAGTTGTCACCGTAGGCCATCCAGTCGAGCGGACCAGAATAGGATGCTTCCTCCCCCACCTTTTTCAGCTTGATTTCCTCCAACTTATCCTGTGCATAGTAAGAGGGACCTGAAAATACATATCGGCTTTCCTTTTGGTAGGGTTTGTTGAACAGGAAGATAGAGCCCTGAATAGGGCTGGTTCCTGAAATCGTGACAGAAAGATCGATCCAGTACGTCTCGGGCTTGAAATGGAAGGTTTTGATGATAAAGGCGCCAGGGGCGAGTTGGGCAACAAATTTAAGCTCCGCCGGCCCGCTGGAGCCGGTCACATCGAGCTTATCCTTGTCTGCTTTGAATATCACAGAGCCCAGATCAACCGGTGGCTTGGCAGACAACTGCAGCCCAAGAGGAAGATATGGCGGTGAGGCATTTATGAGGTCCACAGGAGGGGAATTCTTGTCAATGGTTTGCCTGTATTTTTTGAGGAGAAACCGTTTGACTGTGCCCCCCTCTTCGGAAAACACCGCCTTATAGAGATCCGTCTCGACGGTTATTTCCCTGGCCTTGATACCGCTGTATTGCGCCGGTGAGACAAGGCCGGCCAGGGCATTCCCAGGGACAGCGGCTGTCTTCGGTGCCTGCCCATTTTCCTCGTCTGCCGCCTTTACTTCCAGCTTACGGGTCGTTACATTCGTCGAGGAATTATCAGAACCTGGCCCTGATGGTGGTTGTTTAGCTCCGTAGAAGAACTGGAAACCCAACAGCACCAGGAGGGATAATACAATAGCTATTAAGGATCTTGTTTCCATCAGAACTTATACCTAAACCTCCATGCGGCCCGACTCCCACACCGAAATACCGTATTTGCTGCGTTGTCATACACTTGAAGTACAAGAGTACGTCTGCGTGTCTGCTTGCATCTTCGGCAAACTTGCGAGCTGCATAATTTGGGATAGACATAGCCCGTATAAGGGCCATGTCTCTGTATCAAAGACTTTCAGGAAGAAGCCCTAGGACAAGGCAGGGAACAAAAAGACAAAACAGGGAAACATAAGGGCTTAAAATTTCTGGGGATAGACATCCTGGCCAACCGTCACGGAACAGGATCGTAGCCGCCCTCGTGCCAGGGATGGCACCTGGCCAGACGCATAAACGTCAGATACAATCCCTTCAGCAGGCCATGCCTTATGAGTGCCTGTTCGGCGTACCTGGAACAGGTAGGAACAAACCTGCATGAATTCGGCAAAACAGGGGACAGAAGAAGGCGGTAGGCCCGTATGATAGACACCAACAGACGAACCAGTATATTCCCCGGTAAATTGCGATCAACTTCAAAAAAAATCAAAGCGTACCCACTGTCCGTATTATTTCCCCCTGGAGCGTTTTAAAACCCTGAACATTTGCCCTTCCAGGTCGTTTAATTTCAACGTGGAAAAACCCTTGCGAGGTATAAAAACAATGTCATATCCCTTGGGGAATTTATCCTTGTTTTTGCGAAACAATTCCCTGATAAGCCTCTTTACCCTGTTTCTTTTCACGGCATTGCCCACCTTCCTGCTTACACTGAGCCCCAGCCTTGAATAGGACAGGTCATTGGGGGTAAGCACCAAGGTGAGTCCCTTAAGATTGAGTCTCTTTCCCCTTCTAAAAACCCTGGAAAAGTCTTCCTTTCTGCGCAGTCGTTCCGCCTTAGATAGTGATTGCGGCCTGTTACGCAATGCCAATTAAACTGCCAGACGCCGTCTGCCCTTTGCCCTTCTACGATTCAAGACTTTTCTTCCCGCCTTTGTGCTCATTCTCTTGCGAAAACCGTGTGTTCTCTTGCGTTTTAGATTGCTGGGTTGAAAGGTTCGTTTCATTTTATAAAAAACTCCTCTAGCGGTTTGGAATATTCAAATAAGCAGGTTGAAAAGGTTCAAGCTCAAGATTTTTAATCTTTAGACCTGTCCATGTCAAGAAATTCCTTTGAAGGCCGACTATCATCCGATCCCTGATCACCTGAAATCTCAAGCCCTAATGTGGCCTGCGTCTGTAGCCACATCTCCAGCCACGGCAACCCAGCCCAGGAAGCCCTTACAGTAATTGGCCATCACTTTTGATTCATAAGCCTTTTGCCGATAAGAAATACAGCCTTAATCGGCAAAAACCGCACCTTTTCATCGGGGTTGACCGGCCCGTAGGTTCACAGCCAAAGGCTTTCCATATTTACCGTGAAAATACATCCTTATCCTTGGGCCATATTCCCATACCCTTGGGTGCAGCCCACGGGCCGCATGAAGGCTTTAGACAACATGCGCATGGGCGCATCAACATGTCAGAATGTGGAATAGTAGCAAGGAATGACGGGAGGCTGTCCAAGATGCACGCATCAAGGAATATGAAGATATTGATAGTCGAAAATAGTGATCCCATAAGAAGGGATTTTTCAAGTTGCCTGAGACACAATGGTTATGAAGTGTTTGAGGCCATAGACAGTGATACGGCCATGGAAATGCTGGTCGATCGAAAACCAGATCTGATTATAACCGATCTTTGCCAACCGGGTGTAGATGGAATGGCGATCCTTGAAAAGGCATCAAGAGAGACACCAATGACCCCTGTCATTATTGTTTCCGAAGCGGGAACCATGGAACAGATCGTAAGGGCTCTGAAGAAGGGTGCGTTTGATTTTATTACAAAGCCGGTAGATGACCCGGCCATACTCAAATACGCCGTGGATAAGGGCATGGAGCGGGTACTTCTGATAGAACAAAACCGGGAACACCAGGAACATCTGGAAGAGCTGGTAAAAAAACGGACGCTGGAGCTTGAGAAACGGACCCACGAACTCGAACTGGAAATAAAGAAGAGACGCACGGTGGAGATGCTGATCGAACATGCGAAGAAGGAGTGGGAAAGGACCATAGACGCCATTCCCGACCTGATCGCCCTGGTGGACAGGGATCACAGGATCATGCGTTTGAACAAACCGATGGCCATGATCCTGGGGATACCCGTAGAGAAGGCGGTTGGGGAAAAGTGCTACGAGCATCTCCACGGAGCAGATGCACCGCCTGACACCTGCCCACATACCCAGCTCTTACAGGATGGCAAGTCCCATACGATAGAGGTCTATGAGGAACGGCTTGGTGGATATAACGAGATAATGGTAACCCCGTATCACGATCCTGATGGGATACTCATAGGTTCGGTGCACATCATCAGGAACATAAACGAGCGCAAACATGCCGAGGAGGAAAGGGAGAAACTTCACGCACAGCTTCTCCACGCCCAGAAGCTCGAATCCGTCGGACAGCTGGCTGCGGGCATTGCCCATGAAATCAATACGCCAACCCAGTATGTGGGTACAAATATAGACTTCCTGGAAGAGGGGTTCCAGGATTTGGCCGACCTGATAACGAAATACAATGAACTCCTGGAGGCTGTCAAGGCAAACCAGGTCTTCCCGGAATTGATAGAAGAGATCGAGAAGGCCATCGAGGATGCGGATTGGGAATATCTTATGGAAGAAATACCCCAGGCCATATCCCAATCCAGGGACGGAATCAGGCGGGTAACATCCATAGTCAGGGCCATGAAGGATTTCTCCCATCCCGGAGGAAGAGAAAAGGAGCCTTCGGACATAAATCAGATTATCGAGACCACGGTAACCATCGCGAGGAACGAGTGGAAATACGTATCTGACATGGAACTGGAACTCGCGGACGGGCTTCCCATGGTTCCGTGCCTGAAAGATGAAATGGGACAGGTGATCTTGAACCTCATAGTAAATGCCGCACAGGCCATAGGCTCCAAGCTGGGAGAAAATCCAGAGGGTAAAAAGGGTGTCATCACAATAGGCACGAGCTGGAACGGCGAGTCGGTGGGAATCAGGGTGTCCGACACGGGAACGGGCATCCCTGAACATGCCAGGAGCAAGGTCTTCCAGCCCTTTTTTACCACCAAGGACGTTGGCAAGGGAACCGGACAGGGGCTGGCAATAGCCCACAACGTTATAGTGGACAAACATGGAGGATCAATAGAATTCGAAACGGAGGATGGTAAAGGCACCACCTTCATTATTCGGCTGCCCGTGGACAAGTCCAAGTAGGTATCTATATGGGGCGGGCCCTTGCAAGTCGGGCATTGCTTCATGGGCACCTGCAATTCGGGAGGCTGCGATAACAGGCCCGACGGGATGAAAGGCCCCCATCAGATTGAATGGAGGTACCCTCGATGTGGAAAAGAAAAAGATACTCTTCGTAGACGATGAAAAAAGGGTCTTGGACGGGATCAGGCGCATGCTAAGGCCTCTGCGCAAGGGCCTTATCATGGAATTTGCCGAAAGCGGCAGGCAAGCCCTTGAAATCATGGCAAACAATGATTTCGATATCATCGTATCCGATATGCGGATGCCAGGAATGGACGGGGCGGAACTGCTTTCTGAGGTTAAAAAACGATATCCATATACTATGCGGGTGGTTCTTACTGGCCAGTCTTCGGCAGAGGCGACGTTGCGTACTGTAGGGGTGGCGCATCAATTCCTGGACAAACCATGCGAACCTGAAAGACTCAGAAACGTAATCCAACGTGCCCTGTTCATAAAACGAATCATGATGCACCCAAGCCTTGAAAAACTCGTGGCAGGGCTTGGTACCCTTCCATCCCTTCCCTCGGTCTATGAAGAGATACAAAGCAGGCTGGCTGACCCGGAGAGCTCGGTGGATGATGTGGCCGAGTGCATTAAAAAGGATGTGGCAATGAGCGCCAAGATCCTGCAACTGGTCAATTCCGCCTTTTTCGGGCATTTCCAACACGTGGAAAGCCCTGCAAAGGCAGTACACTTCCTGGGTCTTGAGACCATCAAGGCCCTGGTACTCTCACTCCATATCTTTGCCCAGTATGAGGGGAAAGGGTCCTTTCCATTTTCCCTTGAAGACCTCTGGCTGCATAGCCTGTCCGTTGGAAACCTTGCCAAAAAGATCGCTGCAATGGAAACAGGTGAAAAAAAGGTCATTGATGATGCATTCATAGCAGGGATGCTTCACGACATCGGCAAGTTGATTCTGGCAGCCGGTATGACGGAAAGATACCAGGCGGCAATCGACATGGCCAGCTCTGCCCCGATGGAACTTTACGAGGCCGAGGCCAAGATCTTCAGGGCAGGGCATGCGGAGATTGGTGGCTATCTCATGGGGCTGTGGGGCCTTCCCGGACCCATTGTCGAGGCCATCGTATATCATCACCGGCCGGAAAGATACCCCTCAAAGATATTCGATGTACTGACAGCGGTCTACATGGCTGATTTCTTCGAGCACGAAACCGAACCCGATGCCACTATAGGGCTTCCACCGATAATGGACTCCGATTACCTGGCCAGGATAAATTGTTCCGGCAGGTTGACTGCATGGCGTGAACTCTGCCGGGTGGAAAAAGAGAGATGGCATGAATGACCGTGTCCTTTTCGTGGACGACGAACCAAACGTTCTCAAGGCCATTGAAAGGCAACTGCGGAAGGAGTTCTCTGTCTTCAGTTCCCTCAGTGGGCAACAGGCACTGGAGCTTATGAAGAAATCCAGGCCCTTTGCGGTAATTGTCTCCGACATGCGGATGCCGGAGATGAACGGGGTACAGCTCCTGGCCAGGGTAAAGGAAATCGCCCCCGAAACGGTGCGGATGATGCTTACGGGGAATGCAGACCAGGAAACCGCTATCCAGGCTGTAAACGAAGGAAATATCTTCCGGTTTCTCAACAAACCCTGTCCGCCACATATCCTAAAAAGTGCGGTGTACGCTGCAGTTGAACAGTATCGCCTTGTCACTGCCGAAAAGGAACTTTTAAACCAGACACTGAATGGGAGCATCAGGGTCATGACAGAGATCCTGAGCCAGGTAAGCCCGGCGGCTTTTAGCAGGGCCTACCGGATAAAGGGCTATGTATCCCAGATCGTGGCAGAACTCAGGCTCCCTAATAGGTGGGAGTTCCAGATAGCGGCGCTGCTTTCCCAACTCGGTTGCGTTACGCTTCCAACAGATCTGGTGGAAAAGGTCTATTCCGGTGTCGATCTTGATGAGGAAGAACAGAAGATGTTCAATTCTCATCCATACGTGGGGGCTAAGCTCCTGGCAAATATTTCCAGGTTTGAAAACATTTCACGGATAATTGAACTCCAACAGATGCGATTCGACGAATACAAGGGAAGGCCGAGGAGCCCGAATGATCGCATCGTCCGCATAGGTGCACAGATCCTTAAGGCTGCCCTTGATTTTGATCAGATGCTGTTCCTTGGTTACGATCCGGATACTGCCTACAAGAAACTCGGCTCAAGGCAAGGCGCATACAATCCGAACATCCTCAAGGTGCTGGCCAACATAAAGACAGGTATAAGGAAATACAAGGTTCAAAAGGTATACCTGAAGGAGTTGACCCTGAACATGGTGCTCAATCAGGATATAGTTGCAAAAAACGGTCTGCTTCTTGCGTCAAAGGGACAGGAAATTACCTATTCTCTAAGAGAACGCCTGTTTAACTTTGCCAAAACCATAGGCATATACGAACCAATCGAAGTCCAGCAGACAGCCTGATGGCACGTAAAGACCATCAAGGGATTATCAGAGGCGGCTATCATGAACCCTGGAACACTATTAATAGTCGATGACGACGAACGGCTTTTACTGGCCATGAAACGTGCCCTGAGAAAGGAGGGCTATAAACTTCTTTTCGCCCGCAACGGGGAAGAGGGCTTTAAAAGGCTCTTAAAAAACCCGGTCGATATAGTCATAAGCGATTATCAAATGCCAGGTATAAACGGATTGAAATTCCTGCAGAAGGTCAAGGAGCAGTTTCCTGATATACTCACGATCATGATGACCGGCATAGAGGACATACAGGTGGCGGTCGAGGCGATCAATGAGGCAGGCGTGTACAAGTTCATATTGAAGCCTTGGGGAAGCGCGGATCTCAAGATAACCATAAAAAGGGCCATTGAGACCTTGGAGTTATTAAGAGAACGGGATGCCCTGCTCGAAAAGATAAAGGCACGAGACGCCCTGTTGAAGAAACTCGAACGTGAACACCCTGGTATTACCTCGGTAAGGAGGGACAAAGATGGAGCCATCGTTTGGTGACGTTCCCTTCTATGATCTAGGGCCGCTCAGGTTGCTTGTTGGTTACACGGCTATACCTTGCCCTCAAATCATGCCTTGCAAGTACAAAAAAACTACAAGAGGCTTGCGGTCACGGGTGGCGTCATCACCAGTGAAAAAATTGACGACAGGTACCCCCTTCTTCATAATGGGGAATAATATCTGCGGTCTTTCTACCAACTCTTGTCCTGGGCACACGCTCCCGTCCATGCGAAAGGGAGTGCATAGCCGCGCCTGGGATGTCTGTTAAGCGGCTGGGCAGCCCGAGGAGCCGACAGCCGCATCCCAGGAGCTTGCTATCTTGGATAGGCTTTGGTACTGTTCACAGGTTTCGTTTAAGTGGTGAAAAGTGGCTGGGGCCATCTGGTCAAAGGTTCTTGGATGCGGCCACCTTATCGTTGCGTCATATCCATCAAGGCCATATCTTCACTCCAGAGCATGGGTATCATGTGCAGGGGTACATACGAATATGTAGAGATGACCTGAAGTAAGGCGCCCAGGTTAAATTGGCCCGCAGGGCAAGAAGGTACTTACGCTAATCGTACAAGGAAATGCAGGTAAAACAACATGGTATTTGGTTCCCTCCTGGGATGGCTGTCTAGCGACCTTGCCATTGATTTAGGAACTGCGAACACACTCGTTTACGTCAAGGGCAAGGGTATAGTGCTCAGAGAGCCCTCAGTGGTGGCTGTACGCAAGAACAGTCGGGCAAACAAGGTGCTTGCAGTGGGAAAAGAGGCCAAGATGATGCTTGGCCGGACACCTGGCAATATAGTTGCCATTCGTCCCATGAAGGATGGTGTAATAGCCGACTTCGAGGTCACGGAGGCAATGCTTCGCTACTTTATCCGTAAGGTTCACAACCGAAGGACCTTGGCCAGGCCTCGGATAATTATAAGTGTCCCTTCAGGTATAACCCAGGTTGAAAAACGGGCGGTCAGGGAATCTGCTGAATCCGCTGGTGCTAGGGAGGTCTACCTGATAGAGGAGCCCATGGCTGCAGCCATAGGGGCAGGCTTGCCCATCACGGAACCAACGGCAAATATGGTGGTGGATATCGGGGGGGGCACCACTGAGGTAGCGGTTATTTCACTGGCAGGTATTGTATACAGCAAGTCCGTGAGGGTTGCGGGAGACAAGATGGATACCGCCATCCTTCAGCATATCAAGCGCAGATACAACCTCCTGATCGGGGAACATTCCGCTGAAAAAATAAAGATGGAACTGGGCGATATTATGCCTAAGGAACCGTTCCAGAAAACCGAGATAAAAGGCAGGGACCTGGTATCGGGCGTACCCAAAACTATTTCGATCGATGCCTCTGAAATACGTTCTGCCATTGGGGAACAAGTGGATACCATTGTTGAGACCGTGAAAAGCGCCCTGGAGCAAACCCCTCCTGAGCTTGCCGCTGATATAGTGGATAAAGGAATTGTATTAACCGGTGGAGGGGCACTTCTCAAGAATATGGACAAACTTTTGAGGGACGAGACAGGGCTGCCAATTATAGTGGCAGAAGATCCGCTTTCGTCCGTGGTGCTGGGGTCGGGGCAGACCCTTGACAATCTTGATATCTTGCGGGAAATAATGATCCGTTGATTTTTGGTCATTGGGCATCCTGTTTGTCAGGCGCCTTAATTTCTTTATTTACCGTGAAAATACATCCTGCCCTGGGCCGTGTTTTCGCGCCCTGAGGGTGCGGTATCAAGGGTACGGACCACATGAGAGTTTAGAATCTGTGCCTTCCCAAAGAGGAAAAACCAAGGGCCGGCTCGCCATATATCTGATCATGGCATCGGCTGCTCTGATCATCTTTTCCTATGTGGGCCTACGACTTGGCTCCATCTCCCTTCTTTCGCCGCTGGAGAGTGCCTTGCTTGATTCTTCCGGTTACCTGCAGAAGGCCTTCTCAAGCCCGCTGAATTCCATCAAAGGCTTCTGGGCCTCCTATGTAGTGTTGAGGGAGGTAAAACAGGAGAACGCGGCCTTGAGGGATCGTATAGCCAATCTTCAAAGGCAACTCAACGAATACAGAGAGGCCTTGATAGCAAATGCTCGGTATAGGCAGCTTCTAAATCTGAAGAAAAAAAATCGGTTCAAATCGGTCGTTGCCAATGTGGTGGGGCTCGATCTAGCACCCTGGTCTGCCACCTTGACAATAGACCAGGGCCGCAACAGTGGCATAAGGCCGGGCATGCCCGCCATGGCTGGCCCGGGGATCATAGGAAAGGTGGTAGAATCCGGCCTTGGTTTCAGCAGGATCATGCTGGTTTCGGATTACAGTAACGCAGTTGCCGCAATGGTCCAGAGAAACCGGGTTAGGGGCATCCTCAAGGGTGCGGGACATGGAGGCTGCGTACTCGCCTATGTGGAAAAAGGTATCGATGTTGAGGTAGGTGACCAGATAATTACGTCTGGAACCGATGGTGTCTTTCCCAAGGGATTCCTCCTGGGCAAAGTTTCATCTGTGAGTCAAGGGCCTGCGGCCGACCTGTTCCAGGATATCTCGGTAAAACCGGTTATGGACCTTAGCAAGGTTGAAGAGGTGATGGTCCTCCTTACCAGGTCGGATTTTTTGGAGACAAAGAAGTGAGAAGGGCCTTTCTCTTCCTCCTGACAGGTTACCTGTTGATGGTTTCTGAGACCGCCTGGGGAAATGAGCTTCAAGTTGGTTTTGTGCGAATAGACGGATTACTGGCGTTGATAGTCTGGTATGCGATCAGACATCCAGTGGCTGAGGGGATCATGCCTGTCTGCTTGCTTGGGTTCATGAGCACCCCCCTTTCGGCACTTCCATCCTGGTCCTTTGTTGCAGGGTATGCCTTGGTCTATCTGACGGTGCGCTACATTCAATTCCATGTCCTTGAGCTGCTTATGTGGCAACAGATGCTTATTGTCATGTTTACAAGTCTGCAGGCCGTAATAATACTTACGATCGTCGGAGGTGATGTTGGACTGGTCTGGCCGTGGGGAATAGGACAGGCCATCCTCAATGGCATCACAGCGCCGGTATGGTTTTTCCTCTTTAATCGGATGGATGGGTTCTTCTTTGAATCCATCCGCTCCAATGCAGGAGCAAAAGATTGAAACTTGGTACCAAAATCGCTTTGAGGCTCAAGAAGTTTGACCAAGAGGATCTAGAGATAAACAGGCACCTATGCAAGGGAGCAGCCCTCTTCGTCTTGGCATGTTTTATCATCTTTTCCGGAAGGCTTTGGTACCTACAGGTGGTCAAGGGGGCTTACTTCCGGGCCAGATCCGAAAGGAACAGGATAAAGTATGTAAGAATACAGGCGCCACGTGGAAAGATCCTGGACAGGTCCGGACGTCTCCTTGCCGGTATAGAACCCAGTTTCAACGTCTGTATAGTTAGAAAGGATATCACAGATCCTGAAGAATTGATAATCAAGCTATCATCCCTGCTCAAGATTCCTCAAGCTGTAATCAGGGCAAGGCTTTTTGAAAGTGTAGACCAGCCGGAATACATGCCAGTAGTGGTTTTACGCGGTGCCGACTGGAATGCCGTGTCCAGGGTGGAGGCGCATCTATTCGAGCTGCCAGGGGTTTCGGTTGAGGTATCTCCAGGCAGAAAATATCCACATGGCAGCATTGCTCCACAACTTTTAGGCTATCTCGGCGAGGTCAGCCTTGAGGAGATAAGGAAAAGGCGTTATCCCAAGGCCATGCCAGGTGACCTTGTGGGTAAGTGTGGAGTAGAGGCTAGATTCGAATCGGAACTTTCGGGCTTGAGGGGGCAAAAGAGGCTGGAGGTAGACGCCATGGGGCGCCTTGTCGGGGTCGTGGATGAAAGGGCGCCGGTACCTGGCCAGGACATATACCTGACAATAGACCTGGATCTACAACAGGCAGCGGAAAGGGCCCTGTCTGGCAAGGTCGGGGCAGTGGTGGCGATAGATCCGAATACCGGGGCCATCCTGGCAATGGCAAGCAGCCCTAAGTTCGATCCCAAGGCCTTTGCAAGGGGCCTTTCCAGGAAGGAATGGGCAAGGCTGAACGACAAGGTCAAAAGGCCATTGCAGAATAAAACGATCCAGGACAGATACGCCCCTGGTTCCACGTTCAAGATAATCATGGCTGCTGCTGCATTGCAGGAACATGTAGTCGATCCATCAACCAGATTTTTTTGTAGCGGCAGATTTCGGCTCGGCAGACGGGTCTTCAGATGCTGGGATTGGCGTGGCCATGGGCAGACGAATCTTTACAAGGCATTGGTAGAATCATGTGATATATATTTCTATAATGTGGGGCTTAGGCTTGGAATCGACAAGATCGTAAAATATGCCCGGGCATTTGGCCTTGGTGAAAAGACAGGTATCGATCTGCCTGGGGAATCTCCCGGGCTGGTGCCAACACGTCAGTGGAAGCTTTCAAGATTCAAAGAACCTTGGCAAAAGGGGGAGACGTTGAACACATCCATTGGCCAGGGCTTCACCCTCGTTACTCCCCTGCAAATGGCCAGGATGATGGCAGCAGTGGCCAATAACGGCACCCTTTATCGCCCCTTTTACCTGGATAAGATCGTAGGAACCGGCGGGACAGGCAGGAAAATAGGCAAACCTACGGTCCAGGGTACACTTCCTGTCAACAAAAGGAATCTTGGCCTTATAAAAAGGGCATTGGTAGGTGTAGTTGAAGATAAAAAGGGAACAGGCAGGATGTGCAGGATAAACGGGATAATCGTGGCGGGCAAAACCGGTACGGCCCAGGTGATTAAACAGGCCAAACGCCGTCAGTCAGAAAAAATGGCGTGGAAGTTTAAGGATCATGCTTGGTTCATTGCCTATGCGCCGGCGGACAGGCCACAGCTTGCCGTGGCAGTTTTGATAGAACACGGTGGCCATGGTGGATCTGTTGCTGCCCCTGTAGCAAAAGCGGTATTTGAAAGATGGTTCCAGATACTTTCCCCCAGGCCGCTTTTGAGACCGGAGAAGATGGCCGGGTTGGATATGGAGCGCCATGTTTGACAGGCGTTTTGTGGAAAACTTTGACTGGTGGTTGCTTCTTTCCATGCTCGCCATCATGGTCATTGGCTTCATAAACCTGAATAGTGCCAGTGCCGCGGCAGGATATTCGTTCCAATGGAAACAGTTACAGTGGTACGTGATAGGGATGGCAGGCATGATAATCGTCCTGCTTATGGATTACCGGATTCTTACGGTCTATTCGGTTTATATATACTTGGCTACCATTATGTCGCTGATCCTGGTACTCTTCTTAGGAAAATCCGTAGGGGGGTCCCAGAGATGGCTATCCCTGGGCTTCATTAATCTGCAGCCATCAGAGCTTGCAAAACTATCGATGGTGATCGTGCTCAGCAGCTACTTCTATCACGACGACAGGCCCCAATATGGTTTGCTTGATCTTTGGCGCCCCTTTATCCTCATCATCATCCCGGTTTTGCTCATCTATCTTCAACCTGATCTGGGTACGGCCCTGCTCCTGGTGGCAATATTTGCATCTCTTGTCTATATCGCGCGCATCAAGTGGACCGCTGTGTTGACCGTGCTAGGAGCCATCATGGCTGTATTGCCACTTGGTTGGAAACTTCTACAATCCTATCAGAAAAGACGGATCGAGACGTTTTTGAATCCAGAATCCGATCCCTTCGGAGCAGGCTACCACGTTCTCCAATCAAAGATAGCCGTAGGTTCGGGACAGCTTATGGGAAAGGGCTATATGGCCGGGACACAGGCACACCTCAACTTCTTGCCCGAGGTCCACACGGATTTTGCCTTTTCTGTATGGACCGAGGAATGGGGATTCATCGGCGCAATGGTACTGCTTGGTGTCTATTTTTTTATCCTTGCGCGGGGGCTTATGATAGCCCAGCAATCCAAGGAGCGCTTTGGTACATTTCTGGCCTTTGGGATCACGGCCATGATATTCTGGCAGGTAGTGGTCAATGTTGGAATGGTTACAGGACTCATGCCGGTAGTGGGTATCCCTCTTCCCTTGATAAGCTACGGGGGGTCCTCTGTAATGACGACCTTGATAGGGCTCGGGCTTCTTTTAAATATAAGGACCAGACGGTTCATATTCCAGGGAGGCCCTACATCAAAAGGCATTGGCCTATCTTGAAGCCTTGTTGGCTCTATTCTCCTTCCACTGATATATTACCCGGCGGATGTATTCCCGGGTTTCCCTGAACGGTGGCACCCCACCGCAACGCTCTACCCGGCCAGGCCCAGCGTTGTAGGCTGCAAGGGCAAGGATGACGTCCCCATCGAAACGGGTTAAAAGCATCTTGAGATACCTGGTTCCTCCCCAGATATTGGCTATTGGATCGAAAGGATCGACGATCCCAAGCTCCCTTGCCGTTCCCGGCATAAGCTGCATGAGCCCTTTAGCCCCTCTGGCCGATATCGCCCTTACCGCCCCTCCCGATTCTATTTTGACAACCGCTCCCACAAAATCCGGGTCAAGGCCATGGTGAAGGGCGGCTCTGGCAATGGTGCCTGCTATATCCCTTGATGTCTGTAACGGGTATCGCCATTTCTGGCAGCCATGATTTACCCCCCGGCAACCTTTCATGGAGGAATATCCATCCATGGCATATATTGTCTTATCGGTTCGGCCGGCTAGGTATCCGTGGCTAGCGGCATTTAAAGGTATGTTCGTCACGTGGAGGACGCCGTTGCCATCCATGTAGGAATACAGACGGCTTGCCTGTGCCGTGTTCGCAGACAGAGATTGGAGTGTTATCAGGCCGACCCAAAGTAACACAGGCCCAAGGAGTTTCCAACATCCAGGTCTTACTGTAAGATAAACCTTCATGTGGCCCGTATCCTTGACGCTGAACCCAGGACATGAAAGGGGACAGGGTGTATTTTCACGGTAGATATATAAGCCCCATCCCTCTTATCTAGCCCTGCCCCCAGGGACCTCCAACCATTACCCTGTACTGGGAATGCCCCCAGGGGATTAAACCAAACTCAACCTCCCTGGTTACCGTTTCGGCACCTTTTCCCAATCGGCTAAAAATTTAGCAAGGCCGGTATCTGTCAGAGGATGATGGGCTAGTTGGGAGATGACCTTGTACGGTATCGTGGCAATGTCTGCCCCCATCTTGGCCGCTTCGAGCACATGGAGGGGATGCCTGACACTTGCAACGATAATCTCTGTATCGAAGGCATAGTTATCGAAGATCTGCAATATTTCCGACACAAGGCCCATGCCATCATGGGATATGTCATCCAGCCTGCCTACGAAAGGACTGACGTAGGTAGCCCCTGCCTTGGCGGCGAGCAGTGCCTGGAGAGGGGAGAATATGAGGGTGAGATTTGTCTTGATGCCCATCCCGGCCAATCGTTTTGTAGCACGTAGCCCATCGGTGGTCATTGGGATCTTGACAACGACATTCCCTGCAAGGGCGGCCAGATTTTCTGCCTCCTTAACCATTTCTTCCGCCTGTGTGCTCACTACTTCAGCACTCACCGGCCCGGATATCATCGAGCTTATTTCCTTTATTCGTTCTTCAAAGCCGCAATTTTCCTTGGCTATGAGAGAAGGATTGGTTGTAACTCCATCAACCATACCCAGCTCCGCTGCCTTTGCTATCTCCCTTATGTTGGCTGTATCGATAAAAAATTTCACGTCCTTCGTCCTCCTTGATATTGCACAGGGGAAAACCCTGTGAAATCTTGACTTCGCCCTGTTGGGTACGATCTTTCAAGTGCCTGCAGGTCTTCCATTGATCGTATCCCCCCATTGCCCCGGAAATCCCCAGGGATGTCAATGATGATATACAGGATAACTCATGGTGTTGAAAGCCCTTCCCGGTCTTCTCTTCAAGTAAAGTAATCGGTCAAACGATAAGTATATTATGAGATAGGAGCCCATTATCGATGGACAAAAACAAATTTTACAAAGGAATGGCGATTCTCGGTGGCAACGCATTATTGAAGCTCTCCAAGGACGACATGGAGATATTCCTGGAACCCGTTGCCGGTGATATTGATTCGCTAAACCTGGAAGGGCTTCGTGACATCCTCAAGGATCTGGATATTGACTTCGGGCCCTATCTGTCCCCCCAAAGGGACGGAAATCGCCTCGTTCTGGCCAGGGGCACAGCCCCGATCCCTGGGATAGACGGGAGGATAGAGATAGCAGTAGGTCTGCCTAGGCCGCCTCCTTCTGACGAGGATGATGACAGTGTGGACAGGCTGGGGAACCAGAGTGATGACAGTTTGTTCAAAGATCCCAAGGCTCTTCGCACCGTGCTATGTGTTCGAAAGGGCACTGTCGTTGCCAAAAAGATCCCTCCTACGCCTGGGACACCGGGGAAAAATGTGTTCAACGAGGAGATCCCGGCCGTACCAGGCGAGTGGCCGGTGTTCAGGCCTGGTGAGGGGGTAGAGGTAATCGACAGGGACAGCCTTGTGGCCAACCGCGATGGCAAGTTGCACCTCGAGGATGGGGGGCTAATATCGGTCCTTGATACCTGGACCATTGAAGGCCCACTGGATATGTCTATAGGGCATACCGATTTTTGGGGCAGGGAGCTAAGGATTGCCGGTCCTGTTCTTGGCGGTCTGCGGGTCAAGGTGGAAGGGAACCTGTTCGTCGAAGGAAACATAGAGGACGAGGCCATGGTGGAGGTTGACGGTAATCTAACGGTCAATGGGTTGATAAGATCGTCCAATACAAGGATCATTGTATCAGGCGACATGGTATGCAACGCAGTTGAATACGCCAAGGTCCGTGTAGACGGCGATCTTGAGGTCGATGATTATCTTCTGGATGCCGATTGTGATGTAAGAGGCCACGTGTGGTTGGTCAATGGCAAGGGACTCGTGGCAGGGGGCAGCCTTTCATCAGGAGGATCGATTGCTGCCAGGGTACTTGGCACCCAGGCACATGTCCTGACACGTGTAAGGGCCGGTTATGATAGCTCGCTCAGAAAACGATACGAAGCTATGATAAACGAGATTGAAAAACTATCCCGAAAGCTTTCCGAGATTGAAGCAGGGCTTGAAAGGATAAAGAATGTAGAAAGGAGCGGCCCCGGCAATCAAGAGATTGCCATTATAAAGGCAAAGCTCAAAAAGGGAAGGGAAGACATCCTGAGCGTTCTATCCAAAAAACGTGCTGCCCTTGCCAATATGGATGCCCATTTTGGTAAAATGCGAAATTCAACCATACAGGTCCATTCCATGGCCTACCCGAGTGTCTCTGTACAGATAGACACCGCTGCTCTAGTACTTACCTCCCTTCAAAAGAAATGTGTTTTCAGGTTCAGAAAGGGGGAGATAGTCACCTTAATTCCTTAGAGCGGACTGAAAAGACGGGCAAACGTCGCAAAATATCGGCTGCGGCGTTTGCCCCCATTGAGTGATATTAGAAGGCCTGCTGGGGCTTTCCGGGTATTTCATAAGGTAACACGCATCTGGCTGTACCCAGCCCCGTAAGGCCTGTTTGCTTGATCGCGGTCAGAGTACCTTTATCCTGGTCCCCTTCCTGAGTGCAGCCTTCAGGATTCCACGGCGGCCCAAGTCTTCGATTCCGTTGTCTACGGTCTCCCAGGTACGTTCCCGTGGGGCATAATGTTTAAACAACAGATTCAGGTCCTTTGGTTTCCCCACCCAGTAGACGTTTGGTCCTATCTGTACCACCTTGGACTGGAGCCTCTTGGCCCCACCGTGGACAAGCTTGTGTACCCTGGAATTGCTGTCGTAAAGATCACCAAAAATCCTCGCATCCGCTATACAGGTCTTTACACATGCCGGGATTTCACCCCGGGAGATACGTTCGTAGCAGAAGGTACACTTATCGGCCTTGGGCTCGTCAAGGGTCTCGTCCAGATAGCGTGCATGGTATGGGCATGCCTCCACGCAGGCGCCACAGCCGATACACCGTTCCTTGTCGATAAGGACAGCGCCGGTAAAGGGCTCCTTATATGTGGCCTTTACCGTCATTTTCTTTGTTTTTCCTGTCCTGAAGTCCTTAAATACCTTGTCGACAGGATCTGCCGGGCAGACCTCTACGCATACAGGATGGTCACAATGGTTACACAGTCCTGGGTAGAAGGTGTAAGACATGCCTTCAGGGGTCATCTCAGGCCCCATCCTCTTTACCCAATTCCTCCTGTACCCTGGTTGTACCGGCACATGCCACTCCGCCCGGCAGGCAAGGGCACAGGCATGACAGCCTACACAACGATTTAGATCTATTACCATGGCGTACTGACTCATCTATATTACCTCCCCTAGGACTGTTCTATCTGGAAACGTGGAATTTCTGGTGGAACACACACGAGTTCCGGGATATTAAGTGTTTTTCCATCCTTTATTATCCTGACAAAATCGGTTCTGTGGCTGGATGCCCCCATGAAGGGATCATTCTTGTAGTGGGTGATCAGGAACTGGTCACTGGCGCCACGCTTGTAGGCCCTTTTGAGGAAGGGGGACCTGGAACCAAATCCATGGTCGATATAGATGGCATCCGGCCGGATTCCTGGTGTCACCTTGACTTTTATACCCAATGAACGGTATCCATTCTGGTTCTCCAGTATGACGGTATCCCCATCCTTTAAGCCGATCTTGCTAGCCACTTCATCATTGACCCATGCGTGATTTTCAGGCCATTCATTGTGAAGCCACAGGTTGTTCATGGTCCGGCTGAACGTGTGGACCGGGGCGCGGCCATAGATGAGCCGCGCAAAACCCTCTGGAGGTGCAGGTGCCGGTATGAACTCTGGTACAGGAGGCAGATCTTCATCCGCGAAATCGCTGACCGAAAGTTGAATTTTACCGGATTCGGTTGGGACCTTGAGTGAATCCTTATCCCTGTAGGGCTTACCAGGATATGTTACGATTCCTCCCTTTTTGTTCAAAGAGGCAATGCTCAATCCAGCCTCCTTCAACTCTTCGTTTATGAAATCCTCTTCCTTTTCACAGGAAAGCCCTTTCAACTTGAGCTTTTTAGCAAGCTGTTTGGCAGTCCAGAAAGGAGGCTTGGCCTCGAACATGGGCTCTACTACCGGTTGTCTCAAGGTGAGGTAAGGTGTTATGCCATCGTAGACGTAGACACCATCGTAACGTTCCAGGTAGGTTGCGCCTGGAAGGACTATATCGGACCACAAGGCCGTCTCCCCCATGAGCATCTCCTCGCAGAAGATGAAATCCAGCTTTTTGATGGCCTTCATGGTGTCATATGGATTTGGAATGGTCTGGAGTATATTCACACCGTTTATGCCCCAAAGCTTGATCGGATAAGGCTCGCCGGTGAGCGTGGCCTTTATTATGGCCGCGGTGGGACTTCCAGGGAATGGCTCCACAAAGGGATAATTGTCCCTGAGTGATGTCTCTGGTTCCTCGGAGGGGAGTTTTTCACATTTCAGACATTCGGCGTGGCCTTTGACTACAGGTGTCTGAAATATGATCCCACCCTTGGCGCCCACAGTACCGAATAGCGCCCCGAGTATGGCAAGGGCCTGGTGCCTTCCAACATCTCCATTGCCATACCAGGCTGAATGCCTCCCCGGGTGTATCGTCAGGTTGGGCCTGTACCTGGCCAGGAGCAATATCGCCTGCTCCATATCATCGACTTTTAGATCACAGATCCTTGCAGCCCAGGAAAGGGTATATTTCTTGACCGATTGCCTCAATCGCTCGAATCCTTCGCAATTTTTCTCTACGAAGTCCTTGTCATACAGATTATGCTCAATGACATAGTTTATCCATGTAAGGAGAAGTGCCGTATCCGTCCCAGGCCGTATGGGCAGGTATATGTCCGCCTTGTTGGCCGGTGCTGAGAACCTGGGGTCCACTACCACGAGCTTTGCACCCTTTGCCAGGCCCTCCACATATTCCCTTACGTGTGAAACGTGGACGTTTTCACCGATATGGCTGCCCACAAGCAGGATGGCCTTTGCGTTGGCCATGTCGATATATTGTCTTGTCCCGGAGACTATATATCCCATGGTGGACATATAAGATACGGCTACCGGCCCCACACACTGAAAGAAGGCAGGCTCATTGGAATAATTCTCGGTCCCAAGTGCCTTGAAGATCTCACGCAGGAATTCAGCAGAGGCTCCATGATCAAAATAGGCAAGGGAGCTTGGGCCGTATTTCTTCCTGACCTTATCCATGTTAAAGGCGATCTCGTCTAGGGCTTCATCCCACGAGATCTTTGCCCATTTCCCTTCCCCCCTGGCACCAACCCTTTTCAGGGGATATTTGACCCTATCAGGGTCATAAAGGAGCTGAACGCCAGAATTTCCCCTGGCGCACACCCTGGTGCCATTTACCGGGCTTTTGGGGTTGCCTTCTATCTTCACCAGTTTGCCATTCTTGACCTTGGCAACTATGGGACAGCGCCAAAAGCACATCTCGCAAACCGAGGTGACCTCCTTTGCCCCTAGGCTACCCGGCAGTTGGCCGGTGGAGGCGTCAGCCATGGTCGGGCTGAACAGGCCGCCCCCCAGCCCCTGTTTCCCTCCAGTTCCCAGGGCTGCCATGGCCATACAAGTGGCAGTGGATAGTTTAAGAAATTCCCGTCTCTTCATTAGTAACCTCCTCTATTAATGTATTCAGGCAGGCACCTGTAATCTTATTCAATCCATGGTAAAAATTGCACGGATTGGCCTTTTGCAGGCACTCCGAAAACAGGGGAAACCACTTCATGAGGTGCCGCCTCAGAAACGAATCAAGAAGCGACACCTGTCCTGTTTCCAAGAGATAACCGACAAACGCAAGCTCGTGCGCCAGGTGATCTGGTGGCTCCGGTCCCTTTATCGGCTCTACGCCCGCTTCCCTGTAATAGGCCACGGCCTCGTCATATCCCTGTTGATAGAGAAGACCCGCTCCATGTCGATAGACAGAGGCATAGGGTGGCACGATGGTATTACCAGCGGAATTGATGAATAGCCTGACATATTCGGCCTGAAACTCCGTTGCCGGGATATCCGGCACATCTTCAATGCCGCAATCCAGATCCTTGTTGAGCAAATTGATGACACGTGGACCGTGCCTAATGATTTCTTCAGAGGGATAGTAAAATGCCTTGGACAGAAAGTTAAAGGGGTGATTCCTTGTAAGCATAACAATATTTATATTACGAAAAAATTAAATGCAACAATAATTTAAAATTAAACATACCTGCTTGTGATAATTTTATTGAAGAAAGTCGAGCAGCTGGAACCCCTGTCTACATGGCTGGTAACGGCCTGGATGCCAGGCATCGATCCTGCTCTTGGCCGATTGAAGCTATCGGCAAACTCGATAACTGCCATAGAAAATGAAACCTTGTATTATCGGGGCCACAGGGAGGGGAGCCAATCCGCCACCTCCTGTGCGAGGTACCCCCACCTCCCCTTTAGCTTGGCAAGCATATCTGCAGCCTTTCCATGGGCAAACACCGCAATCCTTGCGGCATCCCATGGATCGTATCCCTGGGCCAGGAGTGCCCCTATTATGCCGGTGAGTACATCCCCCATGCCCCCTGCTCCCATGCCAGGATTCCCGGTAGAGTTGATCGCAACTCTGCCGTCTGGCCTGGCGATTACCGTGCCTGCCCCCTTCAAGACAACCACTGCTCCGGTCGCCTCTGCAAGGAAACAGGCTGTACCCACTCTGTCTCGTTGTATATCCAGGGTTTTGAGGCCGGTGAGTCTTGCCATCTCGCCAGGATGGGGGGTAAGGATCCTGTCAAAGGGGGCGTTTTTCACCAATGCATGATCGGTCCCTATGGCAGTAAGGGCGTCTGCATCGGCAACGAGGGGGAGAGGAAGAGAGCCCACCAATTCCCTGACAAGTTCCATCGTCTCTTGGCCCAGGCCAATCCCGGGACCTATCGCCACGGCCCTTTTACCCTTGAGCAATCTATCCAGCCCGTCCAGAACCGCGATGGAAGGTGATCCGTCTGTTGTCTCTGGAAGCCCTATGGTCATGGATTCCGTAAGCTTTGTGGCGAGTATGGGTTGAACGCCTTTCGGGCATCCAACCGTCACCAGTCCTGCACCGGTCCTGAGCGCCCCTCTGGCGACCAGTGCCGCAGCACCGGTCTTGTCCCTGGAACCAGCCATCACCAGTAGATGTCCGAAGGTACCCTTGTGGCCACTGTCTGGCCTGGGCCGTACTATTGAGGAGAAGAAATCATCGTCCAGCAATTCCGTCTCGATCCCCTTACGCTCTACGAGAAAGGCTGGTATGCCTATGTCAATTATCTCCAGGAGGCCTGTATATTCCCTGCCTGGTGAAAGAACGTGGCCTGTTTTGGGAAGGGCCATGGTAACAGTGGAATCGGCCCTGACAGCGATTGACAATGGTTGGCCTGTATCTGCAGAAAGACCGGAAGGGATATCCACTGCCACGACCGGTACAGCAGTTTCATTGATAATGGAGATGACAGCGGCAAATCGACCTGCAGGTGGTCTGGAAAGGCCGGTTCCAAAGATGGCATCCACAACCAGGCCCGCTGTCTCTATCGTTCTGCCCACAGGATGTACCGCTGCCTCGTCCAGGCACTCTATCATGGGGATATTGAGTTTTTTGGCTATTTCATAGTTCAATCCTGCATCCCCTTTGTACCTTTCAGGCTCTACGAGGAGCAAGATCTTTACCCCCATCCCTGATTGGGCCAGATGCCTGGCTATGACAAACCCATCGCCCCCGTTATTACCAGGGCCAGCGACCACAAGGACTTCCCCTTGAATCGTCTGGCCATAATGTCTCCGGATGTATTCAGCAGCGCCACGGCCAGCGTTTTCCATGAGCAGAAGGCCAGGAATCCCCACACCTTCTATAGTTTCCTTGTCAAGTTCCCTCATTTGAGCAGCATTTACCACCAGCATGGCATCCTCCTTTGTTTTTAATCCGTAAGATCCATCTTGCGGCCATGAAATGAAAACGCAGTAACCATATAGTCAATTATATATGGCGGGCCCTGAAACTAAAAAGCAAAATTCCCCCATGGCCTTGGCGCAAGAATTTGATCGTATTCAGGGTTATTGATATTATAAAAAGTTGATTTTGAACACCTTGTTGAGCTTCAAATCCCTAAGCCCTCCGGGCAGGCTCAAGCAGGACACACCCGGCCAGGAAACGGCCTGTGTGTAAACCAGTTTCCAGACAAACTATGTATCAAGGAATTCATGGGAGATTATTACATGGACCGCAACGAAGAATCCAGGCTGATAATAATTGCTACCACTACCGGGACCAGGGAAGACGCCAACAGGATCGCCAGGCGTCTGGTAAGGTTGAGGCTTGCCGCCTGTGCCCAGGTGAGCGGGCCTATCACCAGTCATTACTGGTGGGAAGGGACAATGGAGGAGGCCACGGAATGGCAATGCAAGCTGAAGGCCCCTGCCAGCAATTACAAGGCAATAGAGCAAGAACTCATGGCCATCCATCCGTATGAGGTCCCCCAGATAATCGCTTTGCCGGTAAAAGAGGTAGCAAGGCCCTTTGAAGAATGGATAAAGGAGTCTGTTTCATCCGCCTCTTGATTTTTTTCTGCCTCTTGACAGGTGCAAATCCTGCAATTAAACATCCCTTTCATGATTGAAGCTACAGACCTTAAATTTGAAAAAGGCGCTGGCCTGCTGCCGGTTATAGCCCAAGATTACGAAACTGGTGAAATCCTTATGCTTGCATATATGAACCGGCTTGCCTGGGAAAAAACCCTGGAAACCAGGAAGGTCCATTATTGGAGCCGCTCAAGGAACACGCTTTGGCTAAAGGGTGAGACCTCCGGCCACGTACAGCTATTGAAGGAAGCCTTCGTGGATTGTGACAGGGATACGATTTTGGTCAAGGTCGAACAGCTAGGTGGTGCCGCGTGCCATACCGGATACAGGAGTTGTTTTTTCCAAAAGGTGGAGCGGGGGATGCTGATGCCAGTAGGCGAACCGGTTTTTGATCCAAAGGAGGTCTACGGAAAGTGAAGGAACCGCTCAAGCTCGGAATACCCAAAGGCAGCCTCCAAAAGGCCACGATAGAACTCTTTGCCAAATCCGGCTGGCGCATAGACGTACACCACAGGAGCTACTTTCCGGATATAGACGATCCGGAGATTACCTGCAGCATATGTAGGGCGCAGGAGATGTCCAGATATGTGGAACAGGGAACCCTCGATGTAGGGATTACAGGGCGTGACTGGATTCTGGAAAACGATTCCGATGTCTATCCGGTAACCGACCTCATCTATTCCAAGGTAAGCAAAAGGCCTGCAAGGTGGGTGTTAGCTGTCCCAGGGGATTCGCCCTATAAGGATGTAAAGGACCTGGAAGGGAAAAAGATAGCCACGGAGCTGGTCAACTTTACCCGTAGATATTTCGCAGATGCAGGCGTGCAGGTAAACGTAGAATTTTCGTGGGGGGCAACCGAGGCAAAGGTGGTATCCGGCTTGGCAGATGCGATAGTAGAGGTGACCGAGACAGGAAGCACCATTCGGGCCCATGGGCTGATCATCATCAAGGAACTGATGGAGTCCAACCCACAGCTCATTGCCAACAAACTGGCATGGGCTGATCCATGGAAAAGACAAAAGATTGAACAGATATCCACGTTGCTTCAGGGGGCCTTGAGGGCAGATCGGTTGGTAGGGCTGAAGATGAACTGCCCGAAGGAAAAGATAGACACTATTGTAGGCCTTCTTCCAAGCCTTAATGCCCCCACGGTCTCTCCGCTATATGATCAAAAGTGGTATTCGGTTGAAACCGTGATCAATGAAACGAGGGTAAGGGAATTATTACCTAAGCTTCAGACAGCCGGGGCACAGGGCATTATAGAGTATGCCTTGAACAAGGTTCTTTAACCAGCTAGGCTCATAATAGGGCCCATTGCTGTGAAAATGTGAAAGGGCCCTGATCGTATACGGCCTATCCTTTAATCCATCTACCTGCGTGGACAGGTTGAACAATACGGGGTGCTTCCAGAGGCCACCCGATGTTCATTGTCAGGATTCCCATACCCACTACAATCGCTAATTCCGCTTGTTAGGCTTTATGGTCCCTGTTTCCAAGATTATCAAGGCCGAATTTGTTGTCAGTGCCTTCAAGGCATCACAATTTCCGCCAGCGATCCTGCCCGAGATAGCCTTTGCAGGCCGATCAAACGTAGGCAAATCCAGCCTTATGAATCGCCTGATGGAAAGGCGAAAACTGGTAAAGGTAAGCTCACGGCCCGGATTCACCCAGTCCATCAATTTTTTCCTCGTTGACCGACATGCCTACCTGGTGGATTTGCCTGGTTATGGGTTTGCCAAGGCGCCCAGAAAGGTCGTTCGCAGATGGCACAGGCTTGTTGAGGACTATCTTGAAGAACGCCGTACCATAGCGGGGGTGGTATGCATCCTGGATATAAGGCGTGAGCCCGACAGGATGGATCTTGATCTTCTCGACTACCTTAATGCGCTCAACAAACGTATCTGGGTAGTCCTAAACAAGATGGACAAACTTTCCCAGCCCAAACGCAGAAAGGACGTCCAAAGGATAAAGGAGAGTCTGCCCCCCTTTGTTGAAAGACCTATACCTGTTTCCTCCAAAACGGGACAGGGGATAGCAGAATTATTGGAACGTCTTTGGGACGTAATCAAACCGGAACCCAAGGCATAGCCATAAAATATACCGTTAAAGGGGAAGTTTATATCTTGAAAAGGGTCAGCGGGTTGAATTGCGTCTGGGAGAGGGCCTTTGTCCTGGACGTTTCTTGTTCTCCGGTCGGGACCCGACCGGACAGGATGGAGCAGCTCAAGTAGAGATGCCAAGCTTTGGAAGAAGCCACTTGTTTATCCCTAACCATATGAAGACAAAAAAGATTAACAGAAGTATTTGATCCATACCTTTCCTTTATCCTGGCCTTGCAAATTGAAGAACCGGGATCGATTCAGCCCGGAGCGAGCGGTTTCGATCCGACCGCTCCGGGCTTATCATAATTACTTGTCTATTTATTGTTAGTATTACTACTCACCTTCATGGCCGTTGCCTTCCGCCTTCGGGCCGGTCAGCCGATTATAACCCTTTACTCCTATATGGCACGCCGTGCACCGTGTATTTGAGGCAAACGCAGTTTCTCCATCATGGCATGCGCCGCAATATTTACCTTCATAGAGGGACTTCATGGTAAAATCGGGATTCTGTTCAGCAGTACCCGCGGCCATTTCAAATGGATCATCATGACAGCTATCGCAGTCAAGGCCTTGCGCCAGATGAACCTTGTGCTCAAAGATCACTGCCTTGACAGGTTTTGTGAATATGATGGTTCCACCGCCCTCTTCTTCATCCTGAGCAAAGGCCTGGATAGATACGGCCAACATTCCAAAAACAACCAAAATTCCTATTATCTTGAATAGATAAGAACTTTTCATCTGGTCCTCCCCTAAAATTTAATCATTCATGTAAAATACACAGGGCTTGGCGCCGCATTCAGGCCTGAGCACCCAGACAATTTTATCCGGTTGGAAGACGAGCTTATAGACCTCGCTCTCCTTATCGGACAGGTCCCCGAAGATTCTCACATGGGCAGGACAGGCAGCCGCGCATGCAGTAAGTTTTTCTCCCTTGGAAAGACGTGTATCCCAGCAGAAATTACACTTATCTATTGCCCGTTTCTCTTCATCAAAGTAGCGGGCATTATAGGGACAGGCGGCCATGCAGGTCTTGCATCCAATGCATTTGTCTATATTCATCATTACGATGCCGTTTTGGGGATCCTTGTAGGTGGCCTTTGTGGGGCATACCCTGACGCAAGGAGGATTCAGACAATGGTTACACAAGACTGGCATAAAAACCCTGAAGGGCTCTCCCTCGTCGGTAATGACCTCTTTCTCAAGGATTGTAGTGCGGTAGCCATAATCCGGAACATGGTTGGTGAGCTTGCAGGCCTTCTTGCATCTTTCACAATCTATGCAGTGATTTTGAATAATCACCATGGAGTAATGGGGCTTATATTTGGTATGTCGGTAGCCCTCCATCTCCATTAGTGCCCTGGCCTCCTCGGGAAGCGGTACCACCGAAAGCACTGTTCCTCCGGCTAAAACACCCGTGATCTTGAGACCCAGTTTCAGAAAGGTTCTTCTTTCTTCATCGGTAATCTTGGCAGGTTTCTTGGACCGTTCTTCTTTCACTATCTTGTCCTCCTCTGGGGGGAATTCTTACGCACATGATGATTTTATAGACAATGGGGTAAATTAATCAAGCCTCATTCTAAAATCACTAGTGCTGCAGGTTCTTAGAGAAAAACATCCACACTTACTCAAACAGGCCACCATGGCTCGCGTTATTACACAGCGGCCCCTATCCTTATGGTTTCTGGCTCGCGCATGGCCAGACCTGTAAATGCTCAAGGGCATACAAATTGTGACACCCGCGATAGAAGCATTTCAAGGTAAAATTGACCACAAATTATATAACACCAATTGCCGAATCGTTCACTAAAAAATTTACCATTCCATGGAAATGTCTATTCCTACCAGCATGATAGGAATAGACAGGGACATGGGGGTATACAGATTGGAAAAAAAATGTATCCTAATACTTGACAATAATCATTTCCTATTTTATTGAATAAAAAGTAACGCAGCTATTTTTTAAGATCATGTTCAAAAGGAGGGTTCAACAAAGTGGCTCAACCAGATGTTACATCCGTTTCAGTAGGGAAGGCACTACCCGTATCGGTCTCGAAGACCTACAATGCGGCGATTGCCTTGTTCGGTTTTTTAACAGCAGTGGGGCTGGCCTTTGGTATCCATGCCATGTTTATAGGCCATGAAGCGGCCTATAACTGCACCAGAGAGATACCATGGGGCCTGCTGATCGCCACCTATGTATTCTTCGTGGTGACGTCCACAGGCCTTTGTCTCGTCTCTTCCATAGGGCACGTCTTTGGATATAAGGCATTTGAGCCCATTGCCAAAAGGAGCGTTTTCCTTGCCATCGTCACTATCGTAGCCGGATTTATGGTCATTGGCTTCGAGATTGAAAATCCGTGGCGCATGGCCATATACAACGTAATTTCTCCCAACCTGACCTCAAATATCTGGTGGATGGGGACACTTTACGGCATATATCTGTTCTTCATGCTTATAGAGTTTGCATTGCTCCAGATGGGACGTCACGGGCAAGCGGCCATGGCCGGGCTCGGTGGCGTTATTGCTGGTGTCGCGGCCCACAGTAACCTTGGGGCGGTCTTTGGGCTTCTCTCATCAAGGGAATTCTGGCATGGTCCTTATATGCCGATCTACTTCATCACATCGGCCATGATGTCTGGTTGTGCAGCGATTCTGTTCTTTACCTGGATTGCCTATAAGGCAAACGGGTGGCAGATGAGCGAAAAGATGAAGAATTCCCTGTCCGCCACGGGTAAACTCGGTGCCCTGCTCATGGCCATATTGATGTTCTTTACTACCTGGAAGGTCCTTTCCGGTATCGCAGGTCATCCTCCGGGAAAATATGAGGCGATGTTGGCCCTTATTCAGGGTCCATATGCAGTGAATTTTTGGGTTGGAGAGATCCTGATGGGAATGGTATTACCCTTTATAATTATCCTTGGGGTTAAGGCCAAGAATATAAACGCCATGTTCGTGGCCGGTACGCTTTCCGTGATCGGTATATTCTTCATGAGATATGACCTGGTCCTGGTGGGACAAATAGTGCCGGTTTTCCATGAATATGGTGTCCTGGACTTCCCCAAGTATCTGTCCTACTTCCCGAGCCTACATGAAATAATGGTAGTGGTAGGAGGTTTGAGCTTTGCCGCCATGGGCTTCCTTATAGGAGAAAAGCTCTTAAGAGGCCATGTTTCAGAAGGCCATTGATCATGCTCCAATCTTGTGGATGGGCTTGATGCATGGTGTGTTGCATCTTGCCCGATGAGCAACCTATCCAGAACAACCTGACGTAAACGTACAATTGCCCGCCCCTGACTGGGGCGGGCAAGATTCTGTAATGTAACACCGTAATTTGCCAGTATAAAATTTGTCACTATAATATATCCTGCAAGCCCTAAAAGGAAACCATGCCCAAAAAAGCGGTAGCCACAAAATCTGGAGCAAAAACACGTCTTTCGAGACCAGGTCCCAAGGTCCCAGTTTACCCGATTGGCGTGGCCGCCCGTTTACTGGATGTCCATCCGAGGACATTGAGACTCTACGAGGCTGAAGGCCTTGTCAGGCCTCAGTACAAGGGCTCAAGAAGGCTTTACTCCCAAAGTGATATCCAATGGATTTCCTGCCTTCGTTCCATGATACATGACGAAGGTATAAGTATCCCTGGCCTCAAACGGCTGCTGGCACTGATACCGTGCTGGGAAATCAACGGTTGTCCCGAGGAAGTCTACAAAAACTGCGACGCCAGGATGGAAGTACAACAGGAAGGTACCACTAGATACTGCAAGAAATGTGGAGAGCCCTTTTCTTCCTCCTAGGGCTTCTAGCCTAAGCCCTTCATGCGGTCCGTACCCTTGACGCCCCGAGGGCCGGATGTATTTTCACGGTAAATCTTCCCGACGAATCTTATATCTTTTGACCTTTCTCCTCAGCGTATCCTTTGAGATACCCAATTCGCGGCAGGTGGCCATCTTTTTCCAATTATTGCGGATCAAGGCCCGGGTAATGGCCTCCTTTTCCAGTTCATCAAGGGTAAGGGGCCTGTCAAAACCGATCATTGGGACAACGGATCTGTTTCTTACAGAAGAAAAGGGCTCCGGTAGGTGTTCAGTCTCTATGAGACCTCCGTGGCAAAGGATGAAGGCGTATTCGATGATATTCTCCAACTCTCTGATGTTACCGGGGAAATCATGCTTAAGAAGCATCGATAGTGCCTGCTCCGAAATTCCTGAGATATCCTTTCCCTTTTCAGCGTTGAACTTGCCAATAAAATGCTCTATGAGCAGCGGGATGTCCTCCGGCCTTTCCCTTAAAGGGGGCAGATGGATCTGGACGACATTTAAACGATAGTAGAGATCTTCCCTGAAGCTTCCTTCCTGGACCAATTCCATAAGGTCCCTGTTAGTGGCGGCCAGTATACGCACATCAGCGGTGACAGGGCGGTTGGACCCAAGGGGTTCGTAGGTCTTCGATTGAAGCACCCTGAGGAGTTTTACCTGGAGAGCAGGGGAGATATCGCCTATTTCATCCAGAAAAATGGTTCCTTTCTCCGCGGCCGCGAATCTTCCAGGCCTGTCGTGTTTCGCATCGGTGAAGGCCCCGGCCTTGTAACCAAAAAGCTCTGATTCGAGCAGGGTATCCGGCAATGCCCCACAATTCACCGCCACAAAGGGTCCTCTTTTCCGCCTGCTGAAATCATGCACTGCCCTGGCCACCAATTCTTTACCTGTCCCACTTTCACCAAGGATCAAAACATTGCTATCACTAAGTGAGATCTCTGGCAGAATATCAAAGATCTTCTGCATCTGTGGGTTCTTGCTGATGATATCACCGAAGGTAAACTGGCCGGGAAGCCGCTTCCTAAGGGATTCCATCTCCCTCAAATCCCTGAAGGTTTCCACCCCGCCGATGACGTTCCCCACGTTATCGACCAATGGAGCGGTGCTTATACTGATCGGGATATTGGTGCCATCATGCCTCCTTATAGTTACCCTCCGGTTGGCAAGAGACTGGCCCATTCGCATACTTTGGGCCAAGGCGCATGAAGGCCCACAAATATCCACGCGAAAAACCTCCCGGCATGTCATGCCAAGGGCCTTTTCAGCAGGTACACCCGTGATTTTTTCTGCGGCCTTGTTAAAACTCGTAATGCGCCAATGACGATCCACCGTGAAGACACCATCTGCGATACTGTCAAGTATCAGATCCCTTTCCATCTCCATGGTGGCAAGCCTGAAGGTCTCTACCCCACCCACAGGCATATCCCCAGGCCCAACAAGAGGCGAGGCGCTGACGATTACCGGGATCATCCCTCCGTTCTTTTTGGTTACGAAGGCCTTCCTGTCCTCAACAGCCCTTTGCTCGTCGATGGCCATGACCAATGCTTCACCGCATAGGCCTTCACCAAACAGTTCCGTACAGGGCCTCCCCATCACTTCCTCCCTTCCAAATCCCGTGATTTTTTCTGCGCTCTTGTTGAAACCTGTAACACGCCATTGTCGGTCAACCGTCATTATACCCTCGGCCAAGCTATCGAATATGGCGGAAAACGGGGAGAGGTCATGATCACAGTTGATCGAGACAAACGACCATTCTATCAGGCCTTTCGGGCCCATGCAGGGCACCGCTGTTACCAGGACGATCTTGTCCCTGGGCTCAGGCAAGCCAGGAAGGTATATAGGAAGGTTCAAGACACTATGCCCATGTGCCAAGACCTCCTGGAAATCAAGCAGTTCTTCCAGGGGGGTATTCCTTAAGGCTTCTTTCCAATCTATACCTATGACCCTGTCTGCATCGAGACCAGTAATTATTCCTGCCCACTCGTTAAAGGTCTTTATGCACCATCTGTCATCCAACAACAAGGTCACATGGCAGGGATCTCTTGCCTTTACTTTCCCATTGCGGGAAACTCGCTTCTTTCCCATCAAACTTTTATGCGGCCATTACACCGGGGCCGGTCGCGCCCATGAGGGCATAAAAAATCCAGGCATGCGTTAATATCGTTCATGACGCGCCATCATAATTGCAACCTTTATCGAGACATACCGAAAGTGAAAAAACATAGCCTGAGCCGGCAAGATGCTCAGGCGCAAATAATTACAGCCAGGTATGCCAATCTTGCTTCCCTTCTCCACACATCTCCACGAGTTTGTGCAATATAATGGATTCAATCTTTCTTTTACTTTCAATAAGATCTCGATTTGACGCCAGCCCATGGCATGAAAGACGGACCTCGGTCTGATCAACTGTTCTGGTTGAAGCGGCGGTTTTGAGAATAAGAGACACAGGGCTAAGGTGTCCTACCCAGAACCGTTCACTACACCAGATTTCAGGGCAAACCATCTCGATTTCCTCTGAATAGGTCCTATAACCAAGGACGGGGGCCCTGCACAGCACATGGCCCTGCATATCGAATGTGTCTAGCAGGATTTCGTCCAGGCCATTCCATACCTCTTCCTTGTTACCATAAACCACGACGCCAGGGTCCATGGAATCGAAGATCCGCCGTGCCTCCTGCTCTATTTTTTCCCCGTATACAGAACGTCCGTCATAGTTCCAGACACTCCATTCATAGAGCTTCAACAACAGGCCAAGAGCAACCTCAGCCTTGGGACGTACAACACTCTTTGCGAACAATATTTCCGCAAGGGCCGTGATAGCGTTTGCCATCGTATCCGGGATATAATCCTTTAAGATCTCTTCATCATATGGATTGCCTTTTGAATCAAGGCCCTCTTCAGAGGCAATCCTGGCAAGAATCCTGGTCAACATTCCTTGGCCGATCCTCATCCAGGATGCGTCATCATGTCGGGCCGCTGCCTGGATCTCTCGCATGAGAGACAGTGCCCAGGAATCCCTGGGGTCTGTCATATTGGAGATTTTTGCTTCAACTATTGCGGCGTCCATCTATAAAATTTACCATCAATTTCCATGACGACCCGTGTTTTCGCACCACCTCAGATATCATAAAAGCTTACATGCAGCCCGTACTACCTTAAGGTGCCCATGTCATGAAAATACTGCCTAAGGGCAAGGCATACTTTCATAAATAAATTTATATTTTAATCCCATATGCATTGCTTCTGCAAACCCCAAACAAAAAAAGGCCTAGCCCCTGAATTCAAGGGTTAGACCTTTTAGCATTCAACCAGTTCAGGTTAAGGTTATTTTTTATGGCAACCGCTACACCTAGTTGGCCCCTTCTTTTCATGCTTGTGGCAGCCCTTGCACCTCTTGTGGAAAACCTTCATGGGCTTGTTCAGCGACTTGTTGGGTAAGCTCTTGTTATGGCAATCATCGCATTTCTTGATCTGCTGGCCCTTTTCATATGGAAGCTGTTTCCCATCCGGCCCCATCCTGTGATGACAAACGCCGCATTTCAACGTGGCCTGGTGTTTCCAGTGTGGGAAGTGAACATTCCCCTTCCTTGCCTTGAGAACGACTACCTCCGGGCCCTGACCAGCAAATGCTAGGCCAGCGGTTAGCAGGGCAAACATCATCGCGACCACTAGAGAAGCTATCTTTTTGCTCTTCATTCCTAATCTTCCTCCTTTTTCAAATGAATAATGATTCAATCATCAGTCTTCTACTGAAGTTTGTGCATTTTGTCAATATCAAAAAAAATTCTTTCACAAGACTGCTTCATTACCATTAACTGCCCGGTGATACTGGTTTTTTTTAATGAAAAAGCACCTCGAGCATCTTAAAAGTCCTTTACAAGATTCCTTAAAAATTGGTATGATCCACGCTCAACGTGAGGGCTGTTTAGGTTTCTCATTTCCAGGTTAATAATTTCTCAAACGGCACATGGAATGCCTGGGCCCTGCCTACCCAGACCGCTGGTGAGACATAAGGGGGTTCTGGCATTCAGGATAGGTATTCCAGGTCGGATTATTTGGAGGCATATTGTGAAAATAACGTTCGATCCAGACATATCGGCCGACATAAGGCCATCAATCGAAGAGGTCATAAAGGAATCCATCACGGCGCCGTGTTCCTGTGGAAGTGACGAGATTTATGTCTCTCTTCAGGCCAACAATAATATTGACGTAAAGTGTTTCGATTGCGGTACAAGTTTTTTTGAACTGGAAATCGAGGTGGAAGAAGAGGTCACAGAGGAATAAAAACATAGAGAGTCCTTCTTTCCGGCCACCCCTATAAAAACAAAAAGTTCCAGAAATGGGAGGAGATATTAGGAATGTCCAGAATTAAGATTGCAGCTGCAGGCATCGGCAATTGTTTTTCCTCACTGTGGCAAGGAATCAATTATTACAGGACAAAAACAGCAGAAGATGCCATCGGGCTCATGCATTGGGATCTCGGTGGGTATACACCGGGGGATATCGATGTGGTTGCAGCCTTTGATATTGACAAAAGAAAGGTGGGCAAGGATGTATCCGAGGCCATCTTTGCTCCGCCCAACTGTACTACCATCTTCTGTGCCAATATCCCTGAGACCGGAGTAAATGTACGTATGGGCAGGGTGCTGGATGGTTTCTCCCAACATATGGCGAATTATCCTGAAAGCCAAACATTCGTCCTCGCCGATGAACAGGAACCTGACAAAGAACAAGTAGTCAGGATATTGAAGGAATCAGGTGCTGAGGTTTTTTTGAATTACCTGCCAGTGGGTTCTGAGGAGGCCGTCAGGTTTTATGCCGACTGTGCACTGGAGGCAGGCATTGGGTTTGTAAACAACATGCCTGTATTCATAGCAAGTAACCCGGACTGGGCAAGACGTTTTGAAGAAAAAGGGGTGCCTATAATAGGTGATGATATAAAATCACAACTTGGGGCGACAATCACGCACCGG
>JAJRZR010000056.1 GCA_024275145.1 Deltaproteobacteria bacterium
CTGCGTGTCCTGGGAGCAGCTATAGAGATTGTCCGTTGCATATATGACCCCTGGAAGTGTGGCCGCGTATTCACGTACCGCGCCAACATCCACGGTACCACCGATATTTATTCCGCAGTGGCAGACGAAAACGCCGACCCGCACCTCCTCCCCTAATATGTCCCTTTCTTCAGGGTATCCCGATGTGACCATAAGGCTGCCCCTGACATCCTTGAGAAGCCCTGAGCACAGGGCTGCTGCTCCGCCTGCTTGGGTGACGCTGTCCGGGATATCCTTTGGCCCCTGGAAGGCCCCAACTACGTATACGCCAGTCCTGGTGGTGAAAAGGGGTGTATAGATATCCGTATCTGCAAAGTCATAGGGGTTAAGGTCAATCCCTGCCGCCCTTGCCAGTTCTTTGGCGTTTTCAGGGGCCTCGAGACCCTGGGACAGGATGATCATGTCAAAGGCCTCGCTGGCATGTCTTCCGTCAAGGGAGGTATAGGTGAGGAAGAGTTGTCCATTAACCCTTTCGACCCTGGGCGGGCGTGCATAGATGATCCTTAGTCCATTCTCCCTTATGGCACGTTCCCTTGCGGCATCGAATCCCTTGCCATGGGTGCGGACATCCATATAAAAGAGTGTGATTTCCGCATCTGGATCGTGCTCCCTTGCCATTGTGGCCTGCTTGACGGCGTACATGCAGCATACTGATGAGCAATAGTTGTTCCCACAGGTGACGTCCCTGGAGCCAATGCACTGTAAAAAGGCAATACGCCCTGGATGATCACGGTCCGATATTCTTACAATGTCACCGTTGGTAGGGCCGCTTGCGCACATGAGCCGCTCGAATTCAAAGGCGGTCAAAACGTCCTCATATCTGCCCCATCCATATCTTTTGAAGGTATCCTCTCCGATTCGGCCAAAACCAGGGGCAAGTATTACGGCACCGACATCGAGATGCCGGATTTCTCCCTCTTGGTCGAAGCGGATGGCCTTTGCCTGGCAAAGGGATGCACACAGTCCACAGGTATCGTAGTTGATCCGCAGGCATGCCTTGGCGTCTATATAGTAACTGGTGGGTACCGCCTGGGAATAATCGATGTGGGCGGCTCGGCTGATATCAAGCCGTTCGTTGTATTCATCGGCGGTCAGCCTAGGGCAGTAGAGGCTGCACTGGCCACATCCTGTGCATGCCTTCTCGTCTATGAAACGCGGCCTGCATTTTATATCCGCCTGGAAGGCGCCTGCCTCCCCTTCCAGGGAGATCAGCTCTGCGTTGGTAAGTATCTTGATGTTGGGGTCCCTGCCTGCCTCCACCAGTTTTGGGGCAAGAATACACAGGGAGCAATCATTGGTGGGGAAGGTCTTGTCCAATCTTGCCATGGCGCCACCTATTGCAGCGCTCTTTTCTACAAGATAGACCCTGTAGCCCAGGCCTGTGAGGTCAAGGGCGGCTTGAACGCCAGAAACGCCCCCGCCAACCACTAACACCGAGCCGGTCAGGTCTCTTGCGGATTTGAAAACGGCAGTATCCATAACATCCCATCCTTGTTCCTTGAGACATCAAGGACATAATGCAGCAGGTTCGAACCTGTCTCTCAAGGAGACAGCTTCGAATCTTTGGGGCCTCGTCCGGTCTTGCCGGCCATTCAGCCCCTGTTGGAAAATTTATGAGGCGGGAGTCAAAAGAGGGTCAGAAGGCAGGTGACGCGGTAGAGGCGATCAAAATTTGCAGCCTGCACCAGGCCAACCGGTAACCACCGGTTTGTGGTTCAATATCCAGATTGATGCAGGTAAGGCATACTGTTCATGTCCTCTCGTCGATTGATATAGATTGTAAAAATTCGTCTTTTACGTACCGACATAGAATAAAGGGCGTGGGGATCAAGTCAAATTGGAATATTTTATGGTTAAAGGTCGGCTCATAGTCCATGACTATAGGTAACGGACCTAGGTTTACCCTGGAGTAAGGTAATTATCCCAGATTATGCAGCTCGAAAGTTTGCCGGAGATGCAAGATATCAGGGGCGCAGACATACTTAGGTATTTCAAGTCCCTGATAACGCAGCAGATTCGGTAAAATTTCGAGTCCCTTGCGGCTTCAAATGCCGAACAACTTCATTGCATTTTGCTTGCACCTTTTAGGTGAAAGAACGAAAACGGCCTCTTGCTTATAACATCTTGAAATTTAAGGAACAATATTTTTGTTCGGCATTTGAAGTGCATAATTTGGGATTATGTGTATCCAGGTTGTTATTTACGGATGGCCTATCTTTATGGCCTTGCCTGGACAGGCGGGGATACATTCTGTGCAGTTGGTACAGTTCGTCTCCCCTGGCAACGTATCCATTTCACACATGTCCTTGCATAGGCCGCAGTCGTTGCATGCATCGCTCTTGTAGACACGAAGTGGAGAAATGGCACGGAACAGTTCCAGCAACCCACCCGTGGGACATGCGTACCTGCACCATGCACCCGAGATAAAGAGGCCGATTGCCAGGAACAGGAGGACCGTAAGCGTCCTTGTAAGCCAGTATGGTCCGGCATGCTGGAAGGTCAATTCCACGGATTCGGTGAAGGCCCCGATACGAATGGGGATGGCCCATCTGGGATTATTCATTGCGAGCCACAGATAAAAGACCAAGGCAAGCGCCACATATTTTCCAAGATGCATTCCCCTGACATCATCCTTCCATCGGATCCTCCGTGGAAGCAACTTCCCTATTAGCTGGGAAACAAATCCTCCGGGGCAGGCCCAACCGCAAAAGGCCCTGCCAAAGGCCAGCCCTGAAAGAAGGATTAATCCCCAGGTCCCCCAGAAGAGATTGAGCAGTCTTCCTTCACAGGTAATGACCGGACAGTTGGTACAGGATACGAACGGAACGGGAAACGGGCACCTGAAGATTCCGTAGAAGGACCACTGGCCAAGGAGGGCAAGCATGGACAACTGAATTCCACGTCTCCAGATCGTCAGATATCGTGGCCTAGACATCCCTTACCCCAAGGCGTTCAATAAGCATCTTTCCCCTCTCCGATATTGCAGGGATAAATCCCTGCCTTTGGAAAAAGGACTGTCCTTTTCCCGATGTTATGAATTCCACATATCGATCCGCCTTCTTCCGGTCGCCAACGGATTCCATTACACCGATCGTAAAAGTGAGCGGCGGGGGTGGTTGATACCGTTCGGGTATGGATATGATCTCTGTCTTGCCGATAAAGCGCGGTATCCTTGTAAGCCGTCTTTCAACCACGGCTGCATCCCCCCTTCCCTGGATGATATCTTTCATAATTCTCTGGACGCAACTTCCCTTTATTACGACATTCTCAATGGCCTTGTCCTGTATCCCCGCCTTCTTTAAAAGGGCCAAAACCGCCTTGCCGCCTGGCGGTGACGCGTCGGGGGCAAGGACCACCCTTATCCCCGGCCTTGCCAGATCCACTATTCCCCTCACCCCTGCAGGATTTCCTGGTGGCGTTACGATGACATATTCCGTGAAGCACAAGGGCTTGAAATAGGACATCTTTCCCTTGGCCTTTAGCTTCTGGGCAAGCTTCAGCACCCTGCCTGCAAACACATCGGTATTGGCACCCTTCAAGAGGCTGTCACCAAGGGCAGCGGCAAAGGCACCGGTATAGCCTATCTTTGTGCCGGTCATCTCTTCATAGTATTGGTTTGCCTGGATAAAGGCCTCTGCAAGCCCACCGCAGGACCATACCCTCAAGTCCGGCTTCCTGAACAGCCCTGCCTCCGAGGTGCCGACAGGTATCGTGGCCGCCAGTGCAGCTACTGCTGATGCCCTTATGAATTCCCTTCTTCCGGGTGACGCCAGTTTCTTTTTCATGGATGATTTCCTTGGAATTCCACCCTAGAATTTCAAGCCCATTTCAAGGTATGCATAGTCTGCATCCTTGTCCCGCGGGTAGATGTTCTCGATCACCTCCTGTCCAAATACGTGACCGTAATAGGCGGTAAACCAGAGATGGGATGAGAGATGATAGACCATGGTGATGTCAGCCAGGATTCCCAGATCACGGTCTCCAAAGGAGGGGAGACCGATATAGCCGAAGATTTTTCCTGACTCAAGGGTGGGGCCTGCCCCCATGTACCAGCGATCGGTGCCGTCTTTTAGTCTTAGCCGATGAAGATCTGTCCTTATGGCCGTTTTGGTGGAGGGTTTCAATATGGCCTGAATGAACATGTCTTCACTGTTCATCATATTGTAGAATGGGAACAGGGCGTATTTTCGCGAGGTGGGCATCAGTTGATAGAATGTATCATGCCATGCGTCATCCGGGTCTACATCCCCTGAGCCAACTGTGTATCCAGCCCTTATCCATGGATTCCACCTGGTGTGGTTGAACTGGTAACCGAATTCGACCGAGCAGGCCCATGCCCGGTGATCGAGCCTGCCCCACCTACCGGTCTGGAACGCGCCCCAGAGCAACCAGTCGATTGTGCCCATGAATGCAGGGTGCATGCCGAGTAGATGTGCTCCCATCGTGTGTATGATGATGCTGCCACTGTTGAGATCGGTTCCGCTAATGGTATTGTCCGGCTTGGGTACATCCCTCTTGTCTTGATAGTATATGTAGAAAAGGCGGGCCTCGTTATCCTTCAGCACCGTGTCGTACTTCAACGTCCAGGTGAGGGCGGCGAGATCTATATCATGGATTGTGGTTTGCGTATCATTTTCAAAACCGCCCTGTGTCGGGTGGGTGGCCATGCCTGTAAGATCGAAGGAAGCAGTGTCCATGGAAAATTCAATGCCATCGAAGCTTCGCCAGAAGCTTGACCAGATAAACGGGCCTATGAGGCGTTCTGCCACCCTCATCCTTTTGATCCAGGACAGTTTTTTGTTGCCACCATAGGCAACTTCCATCCCGTCCGTGTAGTCAAAACGCCCGAGTTTAAACGAAAATCCCTTTAAAAATAACTCATTGTTTTCTATATATGCCTGCCGGATAGCGGTGCTGTGGTAATCCTTCTGCCTGCCGTGGGCGAAATATATGGCACCACCGCCAAGCGGACCCGCCGGAGGGGAAGAGATGGATTCGGCCGGAAGCCCCCACATGTGGACATCCTGTAGCTGGGCGAAGGCCTTCCAGTGTTGATCCGTCGTAAGATCCAGGTTCAACCTGGACCTTGTAAAGAAGAAATCGTAGCGGTTTTGATCTGCAGCCTGTTTTTTAGGCGAAAACCACTTCCAGTACTCATATCTGGCTGTCAGGTCGATGTGGGTGTCAACCCTTGTGCCGTCCCCTTGATACAGATTGAGTCCCCAGACCCTGCAGGGCAACAGGATGCTGAGGGTGTACAGAAAAAGCATGGTAAGATAAGGTCTTCCATGTCCCTTTATCAAAGATCGCATGATCCGTCTCCTTCCCTATCCCACCTTAAAGTTTTCGGAACTAAGAATAGCAAATGATTTCAGGTAAATCCAATTGCTTTTTTGAATAGGGCTGGGCCGGGGCATCGGATATTTTTATATGGCTGTCTTCATATCAACCTGGTTTGATGTGGCCGATCATGGGCTGCGCCTTCACGGTTTAATGTGAGTCGCCACCCTGTAAGCGCTCACAGGATTGTCCTTGAGTTTATATGCGCCAACATAAGGGATAAACAAGGGGACATTTACCTGTGGTCGATGATTCCGGAATATGTTTCAACCATCTTAACCACCTTGGGAGACATTTTCGTTTCCTTTCGCCCCGTGCCTTCGACGCCACACCCCCAAGGCATGGAAATACGACCCAAACAGGAAGTGTTTTTTACGGTAATTTATACCCGGCATCGATTTGATCCACCTGGATAAGGAGCTGCTACCAGATGAAGCCCGATTATCTCTTTTCAATCAACGAGCTAGAAAGATATGCCCGGCATCGGAGCCCGGTTGTCCGTAACTGGGCCTTCAGGTTTGCCTCGTTTGTATACAAGGAGGAGGCCTATCCTCTGGTAGACATTGCCTTGAGGGAAAGGGACCCACTGGCCATAACAAAGTCAGGATGTTGCTTGCCGCCTGCGTAAGAGTGTGTGGTGACTTTGCCGACAGCTTGGCAGAATGGCCACTTGAAAGGCTATCTACGCACCCTTGTTGAAGGCGCGCGACACAATCCCCATCTTTGCGATTCTTGGCACGTTAAGGGAGTCCCTCTTGATCTTTTCATTCCCCTTCTTGAAAATGCACCGGAAGGCCTCTTTCCATTTCTTGGTGCTTGCTGCATGAAGACAGGCAGAGATGACCTGTTTGAAAGGGTCCCGAGGGAGCCGGATGCACTTGGAGATTTTTTCAGAGGGATATACAACCTTTATGAACTGATGCCTGAAGATAGTGAGATCCTGGGCAGGGACGATGCAATCGAAGAGCTTTACCTTTCGAGGGATTTTTACCAACTTTTCGACCTCATGGCGAAAAGACTCTCTGCCCTCAAGGCCGATGCATACGGGTCTACGGTGAGTGTGCCTTCCAGGATTTTTTGCGATCGAGGAGTGAGACCGCGATCCTTTTTCGTCTTGCGGACAGGCTGTGCAGGATGATCGTAAGCGCTTATTTAACCCCACCCCTGCGTACATTTGATAGTGGTGTTTCGGTACAATTCCATGGCAGGGGGGCCTCGTAGTCTTCCAGGGTCTTAGTCTTTCAAAGATGTGCCTGAGGTAGCCGTAGGGCTCAAGAACGCCGGCCTCGGCCCCCTCGGGCGTTCCCGAAAACAGCCAGTTCTTCCGCCCGACCACAAAGGGCCTTATGCTGTTTTCGGCAAAGTTGTTGTCCGGCGAAAGATGGCCGTCCTCCAGGTAGCCGACAAGGGGCTTTTCGCCCTAAAATATCTCCTCGTAACATAGCCTTACGTGGGCATGACATGGCAAAGGGAAAGCCCCTCCAGGAGCCAGCAAAGCCCCCTTGAATCGATTTGCATGACCTCGTCCCCAGACTCAACGCTCC
>JAJRZR010000057.1 GCA_024275145.1 Deltaproteobacteria bacterium
CATCGACGTAAACGGCGCTGGTCTTCTGGCCTGGATAGACCCTGAAGGCCCCCAGAAACTCCTCCATCCTGTAAAAACGGGAAGGCCCTTCGTTCAAAAGCAGCCGTATTATCATGTCATTATCCATAATCCGGTGCAATCTCTCGTCGAATCCTCCAAGACGGCGATGGGCCTCGTGCCTCCAGAACATGGACTGATTATATGCATTCAGGTTTTCGTAATGGAAACGGGGAAGTCTCGGCGGCAAGCAATAGGTTATGTCCGTAACCCGGTCTCGTTCGTCTATGGTACACCAGTGTCCATAGACGACCTGAACCTCTGGATGCCGTACAAAGATCCGGGCAATCTTTGAGAATGTCCCTGGCAGATAGAGGTCGTCCGAGTTCAGCCAGCCATAGATGTCACCTGTAGCCCTTGAAAAGCCTTTGTTCAAGGCGTGTGATTGTCCGTTGTCAGGTTCCGAGACCCAATAGGCGATATGGTCCTGATAGCGACGGATGACATCCAGGGTGGAGTCCGATGAACCACCATCGATTATTATCAACTCTGTACGGGGATAGGCCTGGTTGATCACGGAAAGTATGCTTCTTTCAATGAACCTGCCCTGGTTCAGCGAGGGAATCACGATGGAAAATCCAGGAACGGCGCCATCATTGGGCTGCTCCCCGCCCCCCCTGTAGATATTGCCCGATAGCAGCCGGTTGATTTCCTTGGAAAGTACGGTGCGTATGCCAACTGTATACCGATCAGGATTCATGCCGTATCACCATGGGGCCCGTACGCCCACAGATCTCCTTGTAGAGGGAATCGTATATTCGCGCCACATGATCAATGGCGAAATCCCTTTCCACCTTCTTGCGGGCCTCCACAGAAAGGGCATGGCGGACCCCGTCCCCGAACAGTACCCAGGCAATGCCCCTGGCCAAATCCCGGGCGTCATAGGGCCTTGCAAGATACCCATTGCCCATATGATCTATGAGGTCTGGCATACCGCCTATGTCGAACGCCACACATGGCGTAGCGCAGGCCATGGCCTCCATCACCATATTCGATAGATTTTCCTGCGTAGAAGGCGCCACGAACACATCCGCGGCCGAATAAAGGCTGGCCAGCATGGTGTCATCATCCAACCGGCCTAAAAAATGTGCCTTGAGTCCGATATCATCGAGGTATCTCCGGCCCACTGTCCCAAAGATCACTATCTCGGCCCTGTCCCTCACCCCATCGGCTATCTCCCTGAGTGCACTCACCAGGAGATCCAAGCCCTTCCTGCGATCGCTCGTAGCCCCCAGTGCACCAAAGAGCACAAGCCTCTTGTCAAAGGGCAGGGACAAGATACGCCTCGCAGCCCTACGCCCAGCCGGCTTGAAGAGTTCCAGATCCAGGCCATTGGGGATAATTCTGATATCCCGCCGACCGAAAATCCTGCTCTCTCTGGCCTGCCTGGCCAGCCAACGGCTTGGGCTTACTATGGTCAGATCAAGCCCCTCCAACGCCCTTTGTTTTCTCCTGAGGACCCACCGTGACAGATCGTTTTCCACCCCTGATCCGAGGACAGGGCACATCCCGCATGCCCCCTTGTAACCACTACACCCTGCATCATAATGGCAACCCCCGGTAAAGGGCCACATATCATGGAGGGTCCAGACGAGGGGCCTGTCTATCATGGCCAAGGCGGAAAGCCCCACGAATCCGTGACATGTCCAGTGAAGGTGCACCAGATCAGGGGACATAACCCTTATACGATCCAAGACCTGCCTTCCACCCAAAAACGAGGTTGAAAACAGGGCTTTCTTGCGCCATGGATACAACATGGATGGAAGAAGATCCATATAGGGCCTGATCATGGACATCCATTTCTCAAGCCTTGAAACCGGCCCGATCACCGCCGGGTCGTCGCCCCACCGACGCTGGACCAACATACGACATTCACATCCAATGTCTCTCAATCCGGCACAAAGTCTATACGCCGCCCTGGCTGCCCCGCCCTTGGTGTCGGATTCATTGACTAGCAGGATCTTCATCTCAGGTTCCATAAAGAAACAGGGAAAACAGGAAGGGCCTTCCTAAAAAGGCCGTAATCGCCTCAACATATGCATCAGCCACCGGACACTCCACCTTTCCCCTCTGTAAAACGATTGCATGCGCGCCAGTACCTGTGGATCTTCCTCAAGCCTCTCCTCGAAATAGTTAACCTTGCAGTCTCCAAGGGATGTGTCGAATCTACCACTGGCCCGACAGTTGGATCCCGAACCGTCGTGGCCGATATTCGTTACAAGGGAACGTGCAGGATGCAGGCAAAGCCCCTGTTTCTTGAAGACAGAAGCATACCAGAATACCGCCCATGTGTTCATCTTCCCCCTTTTGTTGGCCTCCACCTGACGCCAGAAGCCAGCATCCACATCAAGATCAAAGGATCTTCTGTCCGCTGAAGAAAAGGCTGAATATATCCAGCTGATATCCTTCCTGAAATGACGCCATGCCCTCGCCCATGTACCCCATCCCCAACATGACGGAACACGGTAGAAAAAGGTTTCCCCAAGTCCTTCGGCATCTATGGGAAACATATAACCCGAAACGTGCATCACACGTTTAACCTGCTCATATCTATTGAGTGCATCGTTAATGTATCGTAGAAAATACCTGCTGGTAACCAGATCATCCTCAAGCACGATGGCCCGGCCATGGTCCTTCAATACAGTAGTTATTCCGTCGATGATATTGGCTGCGAGGCCAAGGTTCATCGCCCTGGATCTCAACTCTACCGACTTACACCCATCAAGTGTACGTATATATCCCCTAACGGTCTCTACCGCATCGAGGTCACGAAGGCCCCTGGGACCATCCGAATAGACGATGAGGTCAGTGTCATGGGCCAATTCGTTGTCCTTTAAGGCTGAGAGGGTCTGTCTGAGATGCCATGGCCGGTTATAGGTAAAGAGCACGACCGGAGCGAGCCTCATCCGCCGAACCTCTCCTGCCTGAATGCCTTTTCAAGGAAGATGGCCGTATTCACCGTCTTCGCAAACAGCTCGTAGCCATGCCCCTGTAGATACCTGTATATTTCACCCGAACAGATTTCCTCGATAGTTTCACCCAATATCTCCACCAATACCACCCGGGGCCGGTAAAGCCCCCAGTCATTTGACCTGAGCACCTCCAGCTCAAATCCCTCCACATCAACCGAGAGGAAGTCGATCACCGTTCCTGGAGGCAGATATCTCCCCAGTATCCATGACAGGGTAACGGTATCCATGTGCTGCGTGGACTTGATGTAGTAGCCGTCACGCCCATCCCTCTGGCGTGCGATCCTTTCTGAAAAACCACTTAGTGCCGGATCGTTAAAGACAAAATAGGGCAACCTCCCCGGCACTCGGGAGATGGCAGCCTCAATGTTTATATCCCTCGGCCGAAACCTCTCAAACAACTTCATACCTCCAGGCATGGCATCTATATTGATCCCCCGCCATCCCTTCTTGTAGAAATAACAGGTATTCGAAAACCTTTTTGGATGATGGGCCCCCACATCCACGTAAAATCCCGTGTCTCGATGTTCGAAAAGACGCCCCAATACCAGATCCTCTCCTTCCTGGGAGTAGGATTTTTGCGAATAACCATCCAGGACAAACTGGTAAACGGGAAGAAGCGCCTTCCTGATCCTTGCAGGAAGCATCCTTTTCACGATCCCTTTCATTTGCCCCCCCTGGGCAGCAAGAGCCTGAAGATCCTTGCAGGGTTGAGCGTATTCGAAAGAAGAATGAATGCCTTCCTGGTGCAGGGAAAGAGGGACAGGCACAGATATGCGGAAACCGCATACGAGATCACCGTAGAAAAGGCAGCCCCCAGCACACCGAATCTATTAATCAAAGGGTAATTCAGAATTATGTTCAGAAAGGCACCCGTCACGGCACCAACCATGGAGAAAACCTGCAGATTTTCCGCCAGGAACCATTTGCTGTTGGCAACACCCCAGAACACGAATACGGATGCCCAGATGTGTACCATTAGCACCTTGGCTGCCGGGAGGTACGCGCTGCCATAAAGAAGAGCGACCAGGGGCGAGCCGATGATGGTGACCACTGCGGCAAGCCCTACGGCCAAGAATGTCATCAGATCATACAACCTTTGCAGTCTTTGCCGATAGAGAGGTTCGTTCCCGGCCTTGGCCTCCACGATGGCTGGAAATACAGAATTGGAGATTATTACCGGGATAAAATAACCCGCCTCGCTTATATTCACCGCAGCAGCGTAGATACCAACCGCCTTATTCCCCATCATGGACTTGATCATAACCTGGTCTATCTTCATATATATGGAAATCACCAGACCGGAGAGTATGAGTGGCCAGGAATCCCTCAACAGGGCACTTGCAATAGACCACTCGAAACGCCATCTGAGCGGATCGAGGCCATTGGCAACGTAAAAATAGATATAGGCTGCCGCCAGGATAGCTGCATCCATGGCTATCATAAAGGCAAACGCCATGAGGGGTGCACTGGAAAGTATGAGCCAGACCTTGATGGCGCTGGAAATCAAAACAGAGGACAGGGTGGAAAAAAAAGAGTACCTGGATATCACGCGGGACTGAAAATACAGGTTTATTATACCAACTGATTGAAATAGCAAAGAAATTCCCGCAATAATAATCAATAGATACTCGTAACTGCCGACCGAAACCAGCACCAGGGCCGCTGCCAGCAGGATCAATGCGAGAAATGACCCTGCAAGCCTCAAGAAAAATGAGGTTCCAAGGAGCGCGTCCCTTTTATCCCCGGCCATGACCAGCTCACGTACAAGTATGCCATCGAGCCCCAATGTCGCCATGGCGGCAAAAAGCCCCACAAAGCTCATGGCATAGCTGAGCAGGCCAAACCTGTCAGGCCCAAGATACCTCGCTATCCAGATGCCTACAGAAAGTCCCGCTGCAAAACGGACCAGCTTTTCCCCTGCCAGCCACGAGGTGTTGACCAGGTAACGCCTGAACCCCTTGCTGCCAAAACCTAAGACCATAAACGGCCACCTCGCATGAACCCGGATTATGCAGGGGGTGCATTCCCCCCCTGTTGACACCTGTAGAGGCATAAGATCAACATGCTTAAATCATAGCAAATAATGCTTGAGCCATGGGCAAGTCATCCATTACTGAAAATGGCAAAGGGATCCAGATGATCAGAAACAACCTGCCCCGGGCCGTGTCTCGATGCCCTTGGGATACGGCGCCAAAGGTTACGGAATGGAAAGGGAGCATACAGCGCTACCCTCGAAGAGCCGGGACCTCGTATTGAACGTACTACTGCCCAGCCTGATCATACCTGCTGACATACCATTTGTATGTCATGACGATTCCCTCTCTCAGGGTCAGATGCGGCTTCCATCCAAGGGAATCAAGACGGTCAACGGACAACAGCTTCCTCGGCGTACCATCGGGTTTGCCCGAATCCCATACCGTCTCACCACGAAAGCCCACCACCTCCTTGACGATTCCTGCCAACTCCCTGATAGTAATGTCCTGGCCGCAACCTACGTTTATTATCTCCTTATCGTCGTAGTTTTCCATGAGGTAAACGCAGGCATCGGCAAGGTCGTCAACATGGAGGAATTCCCGTCTAGGGACACCGCTTCCCCACAACATGACCCTGGGCATGGTGCCCGGAAGACGCCTAAAGGTACCTGGCCCTGTACGCAAAAGCCCCAGATGATCAAGGATATCTTCAGGGATCCTGCCGAAGATCTCCTCGTCCCTGGCAACCCCGTTCAGGTCTCCTGATTCAACCAGGCGGGCCAGATGAAATTTGCGCATCATGGCGGGAAGGACATGGGATGTCTCCAGATCGAAATTATCATTGATACCGTAGAGATTCGTAGGCATAAGACATATCGTATTGAAGCCGTATTGCCTCCGGTAGGCCTGGCACATCTTGATCCCAGCGATCTTGGCCACTGCGTACCACTCGTTGGTGGGCTCAAGGGGACCAGTGAGCAGGTATTCCTCCCGTATGGGTTGTTTGGCATACTTGGGGTATATGCAGGAGGAACCCAGAAACAATAATTTTTCCACTCCAAAATGCCAGGAGGCGTCGATGACATTGGTCTGTATTTGAAGATTGTCCCTTATGAAGTCGGCAGGATAGGTATCATTGGCATGAATGCCTCCCACCCTCGCCGCAGCCAGGAATACATACCTAGGCCTCCTTTCTGCGAAAAAGGCGTCTACGTCTTCCTGCCTTCTGAGATCAAGCTGATTCGACCTCAGCAGGATGAGATCATTACATCCCTGGGCCTTGAGCCTCCTGACGATGGCCGATCCTACAAGCCCCCTGTGGCCTGCCACATATATGCTTGCCTTCCTGTCCAGTTCCATGGAACCGCCTTACTCCTGGTGCTCAAATGTCTTGAAACCCTTGCGCTTGCAGTAGGCATCCCGCCTTGCCAGGGCAACATCCTCTGCCACCATTTCTCTCACTAGTTCAGGGAAGCTCACCCTTGGTACCCAGCCAAGCCTTTCTCTTGCCCTGGAGGCATCGCCCAAGAGTTCTTCCACCTCGGTTGGTCTGAAATATCTGGGATCCACCTCTATAACCACGTCACCTTCTTTTATGGAAACAGGCTGCCCCCCTATGACAGGATTCGTGCGGTCTATCTTCGAAATGATCCCCTTCTCATCAAGACCGGTGCCCTGCCACTCAAGCTGTATACCGGCCTCCTTGAAGGCGAGTTCACAGAATTCCCGGACCGAGTGCTGTTCCCCGGTTGCAACGACGTAGTCATCCGGTTCATCCTGCTGAAGGATGAGCCATTGGGCCTCCACAAAATCCCTGGCATGCCCCCAGTCACGCCTGGCGTGTAGGTTACCGAGATACAGCCTTTCTTGAAGCCCCATGGCCATCCTGGCCACTGCCCTGGTTATCTTTCTGGTTACAAATGTCTCACCCCTTACCGGGGATTCATGGTTGAACAATATCCCGTTACACCCGTAGATGCCGTAGGCCTCCCGATAGTTGACCGTAATCCAGAAGGCATATACCTTTGCAGCGGCGTAGGGAGAACGTGGATAGAACGGCGTGGTCTCCCTTTGCGGGCGTTCCCTGACCTTGCCAAACATCTCCGACGTGGAGGCCTGATAGAACCTGGTCCTTTCTGAAAGCCCGAGCAGCCTGATGGCCTCCAGGATCCGCAGGGTTCCAAGGGCATCGGCGTTTGCCGTGTATTCAGGCGTTTCAAAGGATACCTGGACATGGCTTTGGGCCGCCAGATTGTAGATCTCATCGGGTTGTACCTCCTGGATGATCCGTATAAGGTTCGTGGAATCGGTCAGGTCGCCATAGTGAAGCACGAAACGCCTGTCACTCTCGTGGGGGTCCTGGTATATGTGATCTATACGATCCGTATTGAAAAGGGAGGCCCTTCTCTTAATTCCATGCACTTCGTATCCCTTGCCTATGAGAAACTCCGCCAGATATGCCCCATCCTGTCCTGTAACGCCTGTGATAAGCGCGATCTTTCTTGCCATTTGATATCCTCAAAAGGGTTCCTGCCCCCCTTCGCCTTCAAATTTCGATGGTCCTGCCTGCGACTCTCTACAAGCAAGGAGGGCTGTCTTGCTTGCGAAAAATAAATAATTTTGCCACTATCGAATATAAAGCACAAAACTAAAAATAATTCATGAAAAATCCTTTGGGAAGTCCACTCAGTCCACATGTCTCCGTGGCCATCCTGGCAGGTGGCAGGAGCAGCAGGTTTGGAAGCAACAAGGCACTTGCTGCCTGGAAGGACGGACGCGTCATCGATGCGGTGATCTCTGCTGTCGTGGATATCTCCGGGGACACATTCCTGGTGACGAACGACACAGGGCCCTATGCAGGGATAGAGGTGGATAAAATCCCGGACCTACGACCCGGCCTTGGCCCCCTGGCCGGGCTGGAAGCAGCACTGGCACATTCGAGATACGACCGGGTATTGCTCCTTGCCTGCGACATGCCGCTCGTAAGCAGACGCCTCATCCGCTATATGACAGGGCTCTTTTCCTGGGCACCCTGTGTTATTCCGCAACCAGCAAGCGGCCTGGAACCGCTTCATGCCATCTACCACAGGTCATTGCTGCCCCTTGTAAGGAGGGCGCTCGACAACAACTGGTTGTCCATGACCTCTTTTGTAGAGACCCTGCCTGCGAGGATAATCCGCAGTGAAGAGATCTCCATGTTGAAAATCGACAAAAACTGCTTCAGAAGTGCCAACACACCCCTGGAGTTGGAAAGGTTAAAGGGCATTTACCAGGATAGAACCATTGCCCATGCGGTTGATTTAGACTAGATTATCACAAGCTTTGATTCGGCAACACATACGAGGCCGCGTGAGCGCGCAGGAAAAATGAGCAAAGATCCGGGACCTTCTTATGACAAATCGTGCCTCTCAACCCTGAAAAAGGGACTCGAAGGCACTGCTTCCCATATATAGAAATCTCGTGGTCAGTTAGGATTCCGGCCCAAGGCCGGTAAAGATCAAGACAACAAGGTATCTCTAGACATTGGCAATCTCCAGGGCGAGGGGCGCAAGAGAAACAACTATGGACATCTCCTTGAGATTTCATGGATCATTTCTCGAGCACAACAAAGCCATTGGACAAAAGGGCAAATTACCTTATAAATACACTCCCTATCAAAGCTGTATTTTTTGTGCCCAGGGATGCCTGTGCGAGGTCGAGCAGGCATAAAGGTTTTTTAGAGATACCCAATAGAAGGAAGCCATGGCCTTAAAACATGTAGAGAAACAGGTAGACAAGATCCTGAAGAAAGGGGAATTGGCTGAGGTGGTGGAACCTGTACGCCTGGAACGGGACAGCCGGTTTCATTTCCGCTGTCATCCTGGTGTATCGTGTTTCACCAGATGTTGTAGAAACATGAACATCATCCTCACGCCCTATGACATCGTAAGGCTCAAGAACCGCCTTGGTCTTACGTCAGACGCCTTTCTGAAGCTCTATGCCCAGCCGGAGTTGCTCGGCATAACCCGCCTGCCGGTGGCAAGGTTGAAGATGAGGGCGGAAGAAGGGGGGAGATGCCCCTTTGTTACCGAAAACGGGTGCCTTGTTTACACGGACCGACCTGTTTGTTGCCGGTACTATCCCGTAGGCCTTGCGAGCCTGAGGCAGCAGGAAAGACATGCCGGGGAGGAAGAGGAATTTTTCTTCCTGATAAAGGAGGACCACTGCAAGGGATTCGAGGAACCCACTGAATGGACGGTTGACAGTTGGAGGGCGGACCAGGAATCCGACCTATATGACCGGATGAACAGGGAATGGATGGAGTTGCTCCTGCGAAAGCGGTCCTTCGGAGAGGAGACGGAATTACCCCCCAAGGCCAGGCGGCTTTTTTACATGGTGACCACCAATACAGAACAATTCAGGAGATTCATCTTCGAAAGCCGTTTCCTCGATACGTATGTGGTAAAGGAAAAGACCCTGAAGAAGATCCTGGACGATGACGTGGCACTGATGCAATTCGGGTTCGAATACCTCAAGCATGCCATATTCGGGGCAGATAGCGATGTAATAGAGATCCGCAAGGACGTCCTGGACAAAACCGTCAAGCAGATCGTAAAGAGGCGGGAGAAGCGCCGTAGAAAGTTGCAGAAACTGGCGAGGGGCCGCAAATAGGCCGGATGAGGTCTTTACGGAATCATGCGGCTTACGTGTGAGAATCTCTACTACAGGTATCCTGGAACGGATATGCCTGTCTTCAAGGGATTGAGCTTCGGGATAGATCGTCCTGGTTTCATATCCCTGTTTGGTTTCTCCGGCATAGGCAAGAGCACCCTTGCCAGGATAATTAGCGGGGAGATACTGCCTGACAAGGGAAAGGTGGCTGTTGAGGCCACGGGTCAGGTCCTTTACTCCCATAATGCGGAGCGATTTCCAGGCTGGGAATCAACAGGTCGCCACCTCGAAAGGGTCTGTGAGCATGACAAAAGGGATCTGCTTAGTCACCTTATAGATGAATACGCAGTGGCTCCATACCTACATAGCCGCTACAGCGGTCTCTCCATGGGGCAAAAAAACCGTGTGAACCTGATCCGTTACCTCATACAGGATTTCGGCGTCCTCATAGCCGATGAGGTCCTCGCCAATGTGGATGAACCGACCAGGAATCATATATTGGGAGGCATAAAGGAACTGCTTGCGAACAGAATCTTTCTTTATATCTCCCATAATGCACTGGAAGTTGCGCGTTTTTCGAAGATGGTGCTGGTCCTCCCTCAGAATCCGGAAAGAGGCCACACGGTGATAAGGATTCTTACTGGACTGGATGAAGGCGCTGGGCAACGGACCTATGAGGAAAAGGCGCTCCAGGACAGGGTTTACCGGCTTTTGAGGGCTGCCAGCGGGCTGGAAACCTGAACAGGCCATGGGCATCTTCAAACGACTCCTTCAATTTGCCTCCATCTTTTTCACCGGCCTTGCCATCCTGTGGATCATTAAATATGCCTACTCGTTTTCAGATTATCTTATCCCTCCACCGGCGGAGCTGCTCCAGGTGGCTGCCGATTACTGGAAGATATACCTGGCAGCAGTGATAAATACCACGGCTGTGGCCATTGCGGGACATTTTTCTGCAATCCTCCTGGCCACGTTGGTGGCATTCCTTGGCCGTTCCGGTTCTGTAATAGGCAACCTGACCCGAACGGCGGCCTATAACCTCCAGGCCTATCCCATAGTTGCCGTTGCCCCTATCATATTCCTGTTCCTTGGTGACGGCCTTGCATCAAGGCTTCTGATCGCGGCCATGATCTGCTATTTTCCCCTTCTCCTGAGTTTCATAGGCATATTTTCCGAACCGGTAGACCAGGTGGAGCACTTCTTCAGAACCACGGGACGTATCAATTGGAGGCTTGAGCTTGCCATCAGGACCTTTGAAAACCTGGACAAGATCACCACTGTAATCGTAGGAAGCGGTACGATGGCCATGGTAGGCACCATCGTGGCAGAATTTCTTGCGGCTACCAATGGCATAGGCTATACCATCAGAAAGGCCTTGTATCAAAGCAACCTGGCCAAGATACTTGTCGCGCTTTTTTTGATAGGCCTGTTCTCTTCCCTGTATCTGTCGTTGATAGAATATATTGGTGG
>JAJRZR010000001.1 GCA_024275145.1 Deltaproteobacteria bacterium
ACAGTCTGCGGGCAGTAGACATGCACACCTCGAACAGGCCTTCAGGGCATATCTGCTCGAACACCTTGGGGATGAGGCTGGGGAACGAGACCGTAATGCTGCCTGGGAAGGCAGCGATAAGATCAGGGATCACATCCCTTCTGGCAAGGGATACGATGTTTACCACCAGGCCGAAGTGCCGATTGAGGCTGCGTAATTTCTCTATAAAATCCATACAGCGCGGATGGAGCAGCGGATCTCCCATGCCTGAAAGGGTAACCAGGCAGTCCATGCCGTCTGTCTGCTCGACGAACGCATCAAAGGTCCCTGGTTCCATATATCCCCTTGGTCGCGCGATCTTATCCCTGGGACATATGGCGCATTTGTTAAGGCAACGATTGGTCAGTTCAAGGTCAAAGGAAAGGAACATGGATAAAACTATATCCGATTGGGTGACAAGGTGGAAGGATAGCGATCTGCGAAGTCGGTTCGGACACGGAGAAAATTCTCCGGCAGGCCTGCCGTGATGCCGACAAGGGGATGCCGACACAACTTGACAGCAGGCATTGTCTGTATCATTTTTATGGTATTAAGTCTCCGTTATTTCATATCCTTGGTGCCGTATCCTTTGGATGGCGAAGATTGTCATCCATTAACGGGATTGGTACCCCTCGGTTGAAGGTCGATACCAATCTCTTTTCTACTTCGCTTTTTCACACGGGAATAACCAGTAAGGTTATTTATAGATGAGAACCAAGATTGCCAGGAGGTGAGAAGGTGAAAAAGGTAAGGATTGGAATCATAGGTGTTGGGAATTGTGCCAGTTCTCTTGTCCAGGGGATACATTATTACACCCCTCAGCGAAGGAGACAGGCCATTGGTCTGATGCACTGGGATATAGGGGGATATGCCCCCCACGACCTTCAGGTGGTTTCCGCCTTTGACATAGACAAGAGGAAAGTGGGCAAGGATGTAAGCGAGGCCATATTTGCGAGGCCCAACTGTACCACCGTGTTCTGCAGTGATATCCCGAGGATGGGGGTGAGCGTCAGGATGGCCCCCGTACTGGACGGCTTTTCCGATCACATGAAGGACTACCCGGAATCCCATACCTTTGTCCTTGCGGATGAAAAGGAACCTGGCATGGATGAAATAGTTGCGCAATTGAGACGGGCAGGTGCCGAGATTCTTGTCAACTATTTACCTGTTGGTTCTGAGGAGGCCGTTCGTTTCTGGGCAGAGTGTGCATTGAGGGCAGGTGCAGGATTTGTGAACTGTATGCCCGTGTTTATTGCCTCAGATCCTGCATGGGCGGCAAGGTTTCGTCAGCAAGGGCTTCCCATTGTAGGGGATGATATCAAGGCCCAACTGGGCGCTACGATCACCCACCGGACCATTGCTGACCTATTTGGAAAGAGGGGTGTAAAGGTGGATCGTACCTATCAACTGAATACCGGAGGCAATACCGATTTCCTGAACATGCTTAACAGGACGAGGCTTAAGTCCAAAAAGGAGTCAAAGACAGAGGCTGTCCAGGCGGTGTTACCCGAAAGAATGGACTGGGAGGACATACACATAGGCCCAAGTGATTACGTGCCATGGCAAAAGGACAATAAAATAGCCTTCATAAGGATGGAAGGAAGACTCTTCGGTGATGTACCTATGAATCTGGAGTTGAGGCTTTCGGTAGAGGATTCCCCCAATTCTGCTGGCGTGGCAATCGACGCCATAAGGTGTTGCAAGCTTGCTATGGATCGAGGCGAGTCCGGTGTCATCGAAGGGCCAAGCGCATTTTTCATGAAGCATCCCCCTAGGCAGTATCCAGATGATGTAGCCTGGCGGATGACCGAGGACTTCTTGAAGGAGCAGGTATATGGCAGAGAGACGGAACGGGAGAATGCCAAGGACGCAATAGCGGCATAAGCCTCCAAGGGATAACCGATATGCATCGCCCAAAGACCGCAGTCATACTGGCAGCAGGCAGAGGAAGCAGGTTAAACATCAAGGGGCTTGCCAAGCCCCTTGTTCCTTTTCTTGGGATCCCCCTTATCGAGCGATCAATAAGGGGTTTTCTTTCCTTTGGTATAAGGAATTTCATAGTGGTGACCGGCTGCAATGCCAAGGGTGTCAGGGCCTTCCTCGAGCAGCTTGAGGGAAAGATTGGTGGAATCAATATTCTCTGTATCTTTAACAGGGATTGGGAGGCTGGGAATGGGACATCATTTCTGACCGTCTCTGGATGTGGCTTGAAGGAAGACTTTATCCTTTCCATGTGTGACCATGTCTTTTCACAAGATCTTATAGGAAAGATTTTGAGGAGCCGCCCATCGAAGAGGGGCATGTGCCTTTTGGTGGACAGGCGTTTGCATAATCCTGTGATAGATAGGGACGATGCCACCAAGGTGATCCTTGAAATGGACAATATCAAAAGGATTGGCAAGGATCTTGACGACTACGACGGCTATGATACCGGTCTCTTTGTCTGTTCTGGCGAGATCTTTGAAGATTTGAAGGGATTCCACGGAAAGGCACCGATAACCCTGAGCCAGATTGTAGAGTACCTGGCAAAAAAGGGCAGGGTAAAGGGTGCCTGTATTGAAAAGGGCTTCTGGGCAGACCTTGATGACAAGAGTGCCTTCGATAGGGCGGAAAAGGCGTTCTTGAAACTATTAAGGGGCAAGGGACGAGATGGCCCCATATCGAGATTGCTGAACAGGCCGATTTCCATTCGTCTTACCAGGCTGTTGATCAATACCCCGTTGACCCCCAATCAAATCAGCCTGACCAGTTTCTTTATGGCACTGGCAGCCGCATTCTTTCTTACAAGGGGGTCTTATGTCTGGTTCGCTGCCGGAGGGATTATGGCCCAGATGGCAAGTATCGTTGACGGTTGTGATGGTGAGATTGCCCGGATCAAGTGGCAACAATCCAGTTACGGGGCCTGGTTGGATGCAGTCCTTGATAGATATGCCGATGCCTTTTTGATCGCTGGAATCACATGGCATGTGGCGAATTACAGGGTGGTTGGGAATTGGGGATGGGTCTTGGGCATCATGGCCTTGATCGGTTCGTTCCTGAATAGTTATACTGCCGATAAGTATGACAAATGGATGGAAAAACAAAAAAAGGTTCAAAAAATCCGCATCGGAAGGGATGTCAGGATGTTTTTGATATTCCTGTTTGGTATCTTTTATCGCCCTGTTGAACTCCTGATAATGCTTGCCAGTTTGATGCACACGGAAAATATCAGAAGGATGTGGCGACTAAGGACGGCTTAGCCATAGATCGTGTCTTCAAAAAGATCAGGGACATTATCTCCAGATCCCATGTCCCGGAGGACCCCCTACATGCGGAAGACACCCTGAAGATCCTCCTTGAGCTCTATCCAGAGGCGGATATGGCGCTTAGGCTCTCAGCATTTGCGCACGATATCGAAAGGGCCTACCCAAAGGGGGTACGGGTGGAGCGGGGGGATTTTTCCTCTTACGATGCCTTTAAAAGGGGCCATGCTTGTAACAGTGGCAGGATCCTCAAGGGGCTTCTGGCAAGATACGGTGTCTCGTCGAGCATTGTCAGCCGGGTCTTCGACCTAGTAGCCTCCCACGAATTCGGTGGAACCTTCGCGGCAGACCTTTTAATGGATGCAGATTCCCTCTCCTTCTTTCATGTAAATCTGTCCTTATACATGGAGCGGGAGCCAATGGATGAGGTCTTGAGACGGGTAAGGTGGGGCCTTGGACGGTTGAGCCCAAGGGCACGTAAGTTTTTGTCCTTGAGACTCCTCGGGCATATGGATCCATTGATAAAAGATATCCTGGTGTTTGAGGGTGTGCATATGGATACCCGTACAGGGATGCCTTGCCACCGGGACGGATAAGCTGGGAATGCTGGCCCTTCCATGGTAGATTCGAATCCCACTAAGGCTTTTCGTCAGGGTGGCTCTTATCACGAGGGCGGATCACCACCAAGGGAGGATTTACAGGCCTTGTCAGGCATTCCTTCGATAGATGGATTTTTAAGGGCGTTCATATGCCTCTTTGTCGTGTCCTGGCTGGCAGGGTGCCAGGGATACCATCCTGCCCCTGAACGGGTGCCGTTCAATGTCCCGCCCGGTTTTCTTGGGGGTGGGAAGGTGCCGATGCCTGGCAGATGGTGGCGAAGCTTCCGTAATCCCTGTCTTGACAGGTTGGTTCGTGAGGCCATCAAGGCCAATCTGGACCTCAAGGCCACTTGGGAGCGGCTGGTCCAGGCCGAGGCAGTGGCAAGGAAGGCACGTGCACCGTTTTATCCCTACGTGGACATCACTTCAGGTGCTAATCGCACGATGAAGGAACAGGGTCACCTTTACACCTCGGTGGATAGCCTCTCACTTGGTACCATGGCAAGCTACGAGGTGGATCTCTGGGGCCGTATAGGCAGGGCTAAAAAGGCCGCGGTATACAATGCCATGTCCAGCAGGTCCGACTACCAGACCGCTGTTATTACGTTGGCCTCCAGGATTACCACCGTATACTTCCAGATCGCGGCCCAGAGGGCGCAACTAGGCTTGCTTGGGAAGCAGCTAGAATTGAACAGGACCTATCTCGATATAGTGGTCGATGAATACCGGCATGGACAGGCGGATGCGTTAGATATGCTCCAGCAAAAACAGGCGCTTGAGGCCGTAAGGGGGCGGATCGCAGAGGCCCGGGGGATCCTGGAAGGGTATAGATATGAGCTTGCAGTGCTTCTTGGCAGGCCCCCGGAGGGCTTTTCCGTGCCCAAGGGGATCTTGCTTCCGGATCTTCCCCCGCTTCCTGAAACCGGGATTCCGCTGGAATTGGTTCGAAGAAGACCGGATATAATAGGGGCCTTTTACAGGCTAAGGTCTGCAAACGAGGCCCTTGCTGTCGCCGTGGCTGAGCAGTATCCCAGGCTTTCTCTGGATGTCAATACAAGCACCAGTGCCTCCAGGGCGAATGCACTCTTTGAGGACTGGCTTGCAGCCCTTGCGGCCAACCTTACTGCACCCGTGTTCAAGGGAGGGAAGTTGAAATACGAGGTCAAAAGGGCGCAGGCCACTTCCAGCCAGGCCCTGTACGATTACGGTCAGAAGGTCTTGAATGCCTTCAGGGAGGTGGAAGATGCCCTTGCCAGAGAGGCATCCCAACGCAGGTTACTGGAGAGCCTTGAGAAACAGCGTGTCTTCTCACAGGATGCCGTGAACCAGGCCTATGCCCAATACAAGGCGGGCACTGGGGATTACCTGCGTTTTCTTACAGCCCAGATCAGCCACGAATCGTTGGAACAGAGAATCATAGACGCAAGGCTCAGACTCCTTATGGACCGGGTGGATCTCTACCGTGCCCTTGCTGGTTACCCAAAGGATTTTGGCAGTAGGGAGGGCCAATGACCAGGAAGAGAGCCGCTGCCATATTGCTTATTGCCGTGCTTATAGGTGGTGGCGGGGTGTGGTTTGCACATAAGAAGAGGTCAGGGCGTGGCACCTCAGGTTATAAGACCTTCAAGGTCGTAAGGGGGACGGTTGTGGAATCTATCATGGCAACCGGTGAGATTAGGCCTGCGACCGGGGCAGAGATCTCTCTTGGGGCCAGGATAACCGGTACGGTGGTAAAGGAGCCCATCAAGCTGGGCGACCATGTAAAGAAAGGGGATCTCATAGCGGTCATAGACAACCGTGAATTAAAGGCCTCCCTTGAAAGTGCGAGATCACAGGTCAAGAAGACCATCGACAGCTATGGACCATTGATAGAGCAACAGCGGTTTGAGATAAAAAGGCTTGAGCTCGGGGTCGAAAATGCAAAGGAAGGGCTGGTGTCCGCAGAGGCAGGCCTTACATTTGCTAGGTGGAATCGGCAGAGCAGGAAGATGTTGTTTGAAGGCCGGTTCAGAGGGACATCCGAGCGTGATTACCGCGAGGCCGAAGAGATGTTTATACAGGCAAAGGCCAGTCTGGAACAGGCCGAAAACGACCTGGAATCGGCACGCTTTGCCCTCAGGAAGGGAAAGAGCAGGCTAGGCCAGCTGGAATCCGAGTACAGGCATGAGCTTGCCATTGCCAGGGATAATCTAAAGAAGGCAGAGATCAATTATTCCTATTCCGTACTGAGGGCCCCCTTTGACGGTATCATAACCTATGTTTCCACCCAGGAGGGTGAGACCGTAGTAGCAGGACTAAATGCCCCCCAGTTTGTAAAAATACTGAATCCATTACTCGTAGAAAACCGGGTTTATATAGATGAAACCGACATAGGCAAGGTAAAGGTGGGGATGCCGGTCACCTTTACAGTAGATGCCTATCCAGGCAGGTCATTCAAGGGAAAGATAGTACAGATATATCCTACGCCGGTACTCCAGAACAACGTGGTCTATTACCTTGCCGTAGTCACAGGATTTGCCAGGGGGGACGGCCTGAGACTTCAGATGACTACCCATAATACCATAATCGTGCGGAGGCTTGAAAATGTGGTCATCGTTCCCAACGACGCGGTGAAATACCAGGACGGAAGGTATGTAGTTTTCGTGAAGGAGGGCAACAGGCGGGAGACCGTAGGCGTGGAGATCGGGGTAAGCGATACGGATCATACAGAGATAATCAAGGGGCTTGTTCCCGGCGACGTGGTCCTCTACAAGGGATAATCGATGGCGCTCATAAGGCTGGATGGGATCGTCAAGACCTTCAGGCAGGGGGAGCTTGAGGTAAGGGTCCTCAAGGACATTGCCCTTGAGGTGGAGAGGGGCGAGTTTGTGGCCATCATGGGG